>DATJOB010000266.1:0-2168 GCA_035507475.1 Allostellaceae bacterium
CTACCGCCGGCTCGGCGGCCTCGAAGGGGCGATCGCCGAGCGCGCCGAGGAGGTGTGCGCCGAGCTGCCGGCGAGCGCGGGCGCCGCGGTGCTGCGCGAGCTGGTGACGCTGCGCCAGGACCAGGACGAGGCGAGCGCCCGCCCGGCGCTGCGCGCCGAGGCGGCGACGACCCCCGAGCGCGAGCAGGTGGTCGACCTGCTCGTCGCCGCCCGGCTGGTCGTCAGCACCGGCACCCCGGCCGGCCCGGTGCTGCGCCTGGCGCACGAGGCGCTGATCCGCCACTGGCCGCGATTGCGCGACCTGATCGCCGCCGATCGCGAGTTCTTCCGCACCCGGACGCGCCTGCAGCAGGATCGCGACCGCTGGGAGGCCGAGGGCCGCCCGGTCGATCTCCTGCTGCCGCACGGCAAGCGCCTCGCCGAGGGCGCCGAGCTGCTGGCGACGCGCGGCGACGACCTCGATCCCGGCACGGCCGGGTTCATCGCGGCGTCGGTGACGCGCGACCGCGTGCTGAGCCGCCGCCAGCTGCGCCGCACGCAGATTTTCGCGGGCACCGTCGCGGTGCTGGCGCTGGCGGCGATCGGTTTCGGCGGGGCCGCGGAGCTGCAGCGCGTCAAGGCGGCGCGCAGCCTCGTTCAGGCGCAGCAAGGCCTGGCGCGGGCCAAGGGCCAGGAGGGTTATCTCGCGCTCAGCCAGGGGCGCTACGACGACGCGCTCGCCGCGTTCCGCATGGCGCTGCAGATCCGCGAGACACTGGTCAGGAACGGCCTCAAGGAACCGATCGAGCAGCGCAACATCGGGGTCAACCGCCGCGATGTCGCCAATTCGCTGCGCGCCAAGGGCGACATGCCGGGCGCGATTGCCGAATACCGCTCGTCGCGGGCGCAGTTCGAGAAGCTGCTCGCCGGCAAACCGGGCGACGAGCTGTTGCGCGACGACATCGCGATCGACGACATCGGCCTCGGCGAGCTCTTGACGCTGCAGAAGGATTTTGACGCGGCGCGGACCGAATATGCCGCGGGCATCGAGGTGCTGAAGGCGCTCGTCGCCGACGACCCGGACAAGATCGACTGGCCGAACAACCTGTCGGGCGCGCATTACGATCTCGGCATGCTGCTGTTGCGCCAGGGCGACGCGGCCGGCGCCGCCGAGCAGTTCACCGCCAGCCAGGGTCTGCGCCGGGCGCTGTGCGACAAGTTCCCGCAAAGCCCGGTCTTCAAGGTCCGTCTGCTCTACGCCGATTATCAGCTCGGCACGGCGCGCCGCCGGCAGGGCGAGCTCGACGCCGCGCTCGCCGCGTTCACCGCGGCCGAGGGGTTGGCGGCGCAGGTCAAGGACGGGTTGAGCGCCGGCGACATGGGGCGCGTCGAACAGGCCGTGAAGGAGACGCGCGACGACATTGCCGCGCGCGGCGCCCCGGCGAAGCAATAGGCCTCGGCCGTGCCGGCTTAGCGCGGCGGGCCGGCGTAGCGGTGCGGGATGCGGCGGATGTCCTGCACGAGCTCGGGCGGCATGCCGCCGACCCCGCCCTGGTCCGTCGGCGCACGCAGGGTCAGCGCATCGGCGAGCCCGCCGAAGCGCTCCTCGATCGCCTCGACGATCCGGTCCCAGCGGCCGACCGCGGCGAACAGGTGCGCGACGTCGTCGGGCACCTCCTTCGCCATCTCGCCCCATTTGCCTTCGCGGACGAGGCGGTTGAGCTTCAGCCCCAGATCCTCGAGGCCGTGCACCGCCAGCACCGGGTAATAGGCGGGGGTCGAGCCGTAGAACGCGACGCGCTGGCGCACCCACTCGAAGCGCTCGGCGACCGCCGCGTCGTCCGGGCCGGTGGCGAGGAAGCCGCCGCCGGCGATCTCGTACTCCTCGCGCCGCCGCCCGGCCTTGGCGAGCCCCGCCGCGATGCGCGGCATGATCGCGTCGGTCAGGTATTTGCGGGTGCAGAAGCCGTGCAGCTTGATGCCGTCGCACTCCTCGGCGGCGACCGTCGCCATCGCCGGGCCGACCGCCGCGATCGTGATCGCGGGCGCCGGGGCGTCGATCGGCTCGGGCACGAAGTTGGGCGGCATCAGGCTGAAGCGGTAGTGCGCGCCCTCGTAGACGAGCTTGCCGCCGGTCTTCCAGGCCTGCCAGATCGCGCGCAGCGCCTGCACGTACTCGCGCATGCGCG
>DATJOB010000267.1:0-6537 GCA_035507475.1 Allostellaceae bacterium
ATGCCGGTCTTGAGGTTGTCGAAAGCCGCTTCGTCTTCGATGACCTGCTAAAGATGCTCACCCTTCGCGCCGCCCATATTTAGCGCGTATGGCGTCAAGTATATAATTGCCGGCTTGACCCGGGGGGCCGCGTCTCCCCGCTCAGAAATCCGAACAAGAAGACGTAGATGGCCGAGTCGGGCCCGGCCCCAGGGACAGGATGGCCAGGTCAAGTCCGGCCAAGGCGATGCAAACCCGGTTCAACAAAAATGGATGGCGCTCCAGTCCCGGAGCGGGTTTCGCGGTGGCGCCTACCCGTGCGCGGCGCGGTAGCGCGCGTTGCGCAGCACCCGGCCCGGCAGGTTGCCGGTATGGCTGCCTTCCTTCATCAGCATGCGGCCGTTGACAAAAGTCGCGTAGATGCCCGCCGCCGGCTCCTTGAAGCGCCAGCCGCCGGCCGGGAAGTCGTGCACGATGAACTCGGGCAGCGGCTTCACCGTGTCGGGGTCGAAGACGGTGATGTCGGCCGCCATGCCCGGGCGCAGCAGGCCGCGGTCGTAGAGGCCGAAGGTCGAGGCCGAATCGAAGGTCAGGCGGCGCACCGCGCGCTCGAGGCTCATCACCTGCTTCTCGCGCACCCATTCGCCGAGGAGCCGGGTCGAGAACCCGTAGCCGCCGTGGAACTGCACGTGCGCGCCGCCGTCGGAAAGGCCGATCAGAGCATTCGGGTAATTCAAGATCTCGCGCATCGCGTCGAGATCGACGTTGTTCTCGGCCTGCATGAAGACGGTGTCGAGCTCCTCCTCGACCACGAGGTCGAGGAACGCATCGACGATGCCCTTGTCCTGCGCCCGCGCGAGCTCGGCCAGGGTCTTGCCCTTCATCCATCGGTTGCGCGCCAGCTTGGGCTCCTCGACCCAGATGTAGTCGTACCATTCGCGCGAGATCGTCCCGCCCGGGATCTCGACCTGCCACTCGACCATCTCGTCGTGCAGCTTCTTGCGCACCGCCGGGTCGGCATAGGCGCGCAGCTTCTCGTCGTCCGCCGCGAGGAGGATCGGGTGCCAGGTCGGCGAACCGCGGAACACCTGGGTGTTGCGCATCGTGAAGGTCTGCGTCGTCGTGTTCGGCGAGCAGAGCGGGTAGGCGCGGATGCCCTGTTTCGCGGTCTCGTCGACCCGCGCCATGTGCTTCTGCCACTCGCCGGGGCGGCGCACCGACTGGCCGAGATTGTTGTACACGACGGGCCGGCCGGTCGCCTCGGAAAGCCGCGCCATCAGCCCGTCCCGCATCTCGGCCTCGCGGCCGCCGCCCGACTGGATGATGCCGGTGCCGAGCTCCTTCAGCACGTCGGCGAGCGCGAAGATCTCCTTCTCGTCGGCCCACAACGCCGGGATGTGGACGCCCTGCGGGTCGTAGTGCCCGCGATTGCGCGACACCGAGAGGCCGAGCGCACCGGCCTCCATGCCCTCGCGCACCAAATCCTGCATCTGCTTGAGCTCGGCATCGGTGGCGGCGCGCTCCTGGCAGGCCTCGTCCATCACGTAATAGCGCACCGCGGTGTGGCCGATCAGGTTGCCGACATTGACGCCGAGATGCGCGTCGAGCTTGTCCATGTATTGCGGCACCGATTCCCAATCGACCTCGATCGTCTCGAGCACCTCCATCGGGATCGCTTCGACATAGGAGAGGAACTCGGCCATCCGCTTCTCCTTGCCCTTGCGCACCGGGGCGAGGCCGAGCGAACAGTTGCCGATGACAACGCTGGTCGCGCCGTGGTCGCACGAGAACGAGCACAGCGGGTCCCAGGTGACCTGCGCGTCGTAATGGCAGTGGTTGTCGATAAAGCCCGGCGCGATCGCCTGGCCGCCGGCATCGACCACCTGCGCGGCGGCGCCGGAGAGCTTGCCGATCTCGGCGATCCTGCCGTCCTTGACCGCGACGTCGCCGTTGAAGGCGGGCATCCCCGAGCCGTCGATCACCCGCCCGTTCTTGATCAGGACGTCATACGCCATCGGCTTCCTCCCAGTGCAACGTTCAACGGCCGATCGTGAGCATGGCTGACGGCCGATGGCTACTCGGCAGCCGCGCCTTCCGGCTTTGCGCCGAAGCTCGGCGCGTTCTCGAGGTCGTCGACCAGCGCCTCCGGCCCGTCGGTCGGCAGCGGCTCGAAATAGTTGATCCCGGCGTCGATGTCGCCTTCCCACATCCGGCGCGGCAATTCGTAGAGCAGCTCGACGCCGTAGCCGTTCGGGTCGCTGATATAGACGCTGTGGGTCACGCCGTGATTGACCCGCATGTTGAACTTGACGCCTTTCGCCTGCAGCTCGGCGAGCTTCTCGACAAAGGCCTCGCGGCTCGGCATCGCGATCGCCACATGGTTGATCGCCACCGGCCGGTCGAAGAGCCCCCATTCGGCGGGCGGCGGCAGGTTCGGGTTCTCGACCAGCGCCACGTCGTGATGCGTGTACTGGCCGTCATGGTCGCCGCTGTAGAACTGCATCCGCGGCGCGTTCTCCATGCCCGGCCGCCGGCGCAGCGCGCCGACCTGCTTCAGCCCGACGATCTCGGTCCAGAATTTATGCGACGCGTCGATGTCGCGGACATTGAGCACGACATGGTTGATGCCGATCGGTGCCGCCATTTTCGCCTCCGTTGGTTCGTCTATTCCGCCGCTTGGGTCTGCTTCGCACCGAAGCTCGGCGCCTTGTCGATCTCGTCGACGAGCGCCGCGGCGCCCTCGGTCGGCAGGTTCTCGGCCCAGTTGAGCGCGGCGTCGATGTCGCCCTCCCACATGTCGCGCGGCAATTCGTAGAGCAGCTCGACGCCGTAGCCGTTGGGGTCGCTGATGTAGAGGCTGCGCGTCATGCCGTGGTTGACCCGCCGCTCGAACTTGACGCCGCGGCTCTGCAGAAAGCCGAGCTGGCGCAGCCATGCCTCGCGCCCCGGCAGCGTGATCGCGATGTGGTTGACCGCGACCGGCAGCCCGAACATCTGCCACTCCTTCGGCCGCGGCGGCAGCGCCTTGTTCTCGACCAGCGCGATGTCGTGATGGTTGAGCTTGCCGTCGTGGTCGGCGCTGTAGAAGCGCATCACCGGGCGCGGCCGCTCGGGCGTGCCGGGCTTCAATCGGCCGACCTCCTTCATGCCGACGATCTCGGTCCAGAACCGATGCGATTCCTCGATGTCGCGCACGTTGAGCACGAGGTGGTTGACCCCGACCGGGGTCACCGCGCGCTCCGGCGCGGGTGAATTCTGCTCTGTCATCGCTCGAGCCTCATAAAAGCTGGCCTCATAAAAGCTGGCCTCATAAAAGCTGGCCTCGGGTTGCCGCGAGTGTAGCAGAAAGCGGCGGCGAGACCACGCCGCGCCGGTCGCTCGCCGAAGCATCGGGCTTGTCGGGCGCCGCCGCTCTCCCGTAGCCTCGCCGAAAACCGGGGGAGGACGCGATGCAACGACGGCGATTGGCGCGGCGCCAGGTGCTGGCGCTCGGTGCGGGCGGCGCGGCCGGGCTCGGCCTCGATGCGGCTTTGTTCGGAGGACGGGCGATGGCGAGGGTGCATCCAGCGACCGTGATCTATGTCTCGAACGCCGGCAGCAGGGAGGTTTTCGCGCTGGCGATGGACCGCGCCAGCGGCGCGCTCGACCTGATCGAGAAGACGCCGGTGCCGGGCACCGACAAGCCGTCGCCGGCGAGCCTGCCGATGACGACGAGCCGCGACCGGCGCTTCCTCTATGCACAGCTGCGCAGCGCGCCCTACCCGGTCGCCAGCTTCGCGATCGACCCGGTGAGCGGCACCCTCGCGCTGCTCGGCACGACGCCGCTCGTCGACCAGATGGCGTATCTCAACACCGACCGCAGCGGCCGCTATCTGCTCGCCGCCTCCTATGTCGGCGCCAAGCTCGCGATCTACCCGATCGACCCGCAGACCGGCATCGTCGACGGCCGCGCGACGCAGATCCTCGACACCAAGCCCAAGGCGCATTGCGTCTATGTCGGGGCCGGCAACAGCATCTACGTCCCGGTGCTCGGCGGCGACGAGGTGCTCGAGCTGACCTTCAACCCGGCGACCGGCACGGTGTCGGCCAACGGTCCGGGGCTGGTGCGCACCCGCGACAATGCCGGGCCGCGCCACTTCACCATCCACCCGAACGGCCGCTGGGCCTACCTCGTCACCGAGACGACCGCGACCGTCGGCACCTATGCGATCGATCCGTCGAGCGGGCAGCTCGGCGAAGTGGCCTTCGTCGACACCGGCGACTGGAACGGCAAGGACAGCGCCGCCGCCTCGGACATCCACGTGACGCCGGACGGCCGGTTCCTCTACGCCGCGGTGCGCAGCACGAGCACGCTGCACGGCTACCGCATCGACCCCGCGAAAGGCACGCTGACGCCGCTCGGCACGTTCGCGACCGAGAAGACCCCGCGCGGCTTCAACATCGACCCGCGTGGCCGCTTCCTCCTGTCGGTCGGGATGGATTCGAACGCGCTGACGGTCCACGCGATCGACGCCGCGAGCGGGTCGCTCAGCCCGGTCGGCCGCCACGCGATGGGCGTCCAGCCGAACTGGGTCGAGATTGTCGACCTGCGGGCCTGACACTCACCTGTCGGAACGGGGCGGGGCGGGCGCGGGTCAGATGAAGACGCCCTTCATCCCGCCCTCGGGATAGCGCGTCCCGGCCGCGGCACCGACCGGAAGGACCTTGGCCACCGCATCGAGCTCGGCCGGGGTGAGCTCGATGTCCATCGCGCCGAGATTCTCTTCGAGGCGGCTCAAAGATTTGGTGCCCGGGATGGGCAGCACATCCTCGCCCTGCGCCAGGAGCCAGGCGAGGCAGAGCTGCGCCACGGTGCAGCGCCGGTCGGCGGCGATCGCTTCGAGGCCCTCGACGAAGGCGCGGTTCTTGCCGAAATTGTCGCCGGCGAAGCGCGGGTGTCGGGCGCGCGTGTCGCCCGGCGCGAGATTGGCGAAGTCGGGCACGACGCCGGCCAGCAGGCTGCGCCCCAGCGGCGCGTACGCGACGAACGAGATGCCGAGCTCGCGCGTCACCTTGCGGGTCTCGATCGCGACCTCCTGATAGAGCATCGAGAATTCGCTCTGCACCGCGGCGATCGGATGCACCTTGTGCGCCGCGGCAATGCGCTCGGGCCGCGCCTCGCAAAGCCCGAGATGGCGGACCTTGCCCTCCTCGACCAGCCGCGCCATCGCGCCCACGGTATCCTCGACCGGGACCGCGGGGTCGACGCGGTGCTGGTAGTAGAGGTCGATATGATCGGTGTTGAGGCGCTTGAGGCTCGCTTCGCAGGCCTGCCGCACGTATTCGGGCCGGCCGTCGACGCCGTTCTGCCCACCCGGGTTCTGCGTCTGGCCGAATTTCGAGGCGAGTATCACCTTGCCGCGCCGCCCGCCGGCGAGCGCGCGGCCGAGCAGCGTCTCGTTCTGGCCCCAGCCGTACATGTCCGAGCTGTCGAGGTGGTCGACCCCGCGATCGACCGCCTCCTGGATGAAGCGGATGCCGGCCGCCTCGTCGCTCGGGCCGTAGACGCCCGAGAGCGACATGCAGCCGAGCCCGATCGGCAATACCGGCGGCCCGTTCTTTCCGATCGTGCGCTTGGTCCTGCTCATCCGCTCCCTCCGTGATCCGCGGCGACACCATAGCGGCGGCGCGTTTTCGTGACAAACCGCCGGCCCGCCGATCCGAAATCCGCCCGCCCGGGCCGGCAGGTCCGCGAGCGAAGTTTTGGGTTTGCGCCCCGACGGGACTTGCCGCCCGCAATGTGGGAACTTCAAATCCGCGGCGCGGGCGCGCTATGATCGGCAAAGACTTTCGACCGAGGAGGAAGCGATGGCGGGTCAGACGCATGTGTATGCCGGCGTGGCGGCCACCGTGGGCATGGAACATTCCGGCACGCTCGGCGGCATCTTCCGCCAGTCGCCCGGCGACAAGGGCTGGGAGCACCTCACGAAGGGCCTCGCCGACGGCGCCGAGGTGCACGCGATCACGGTCCACCCGACCGACCACGACACGCTCTTCGTCGGCAGCACCAAGGGCATCTACCGCAGCACCAACCGCGGCGCGAACTTCGAGAAGCTGAGCGTCCCCGGCGGCGACCCCGACATCTGGTCGATCCTCGTCCACCCGGCCGACCCGCGGCGCCTCTATGCCGGGGCGAGCCCGGTCGGCGTCTACCGTTCCGACGACGGCGGCGACCATTGGCAGAAGCTCCCCGACCCCGGCCTGCCGAACCGCGTCCACATGGCATTTGCCTGCCGGGTGATGCGGCTCGACATCGACCCCGCCTCGCCCGACGACGTCTATGCGACGATGGAGGCGAACGGCGCGATGCGCAGCCGCAGCGCCGGCGAGAGCTGGGAGGACTGCACCGCCGACCTGATCCGCTTCTGCGAGCAGCCGAAATACCGCAGCCGGATCGGCAGCCAGACCGAGATCGAAGGCATGCTCGACGGCCATGCGCTGGCCTGCAGCGGCGCGGCGCCCGGCACCGTGTTCCTGGCCAACCGCATGGGCCTGTTCCGCAGCACCGACCGCGGCGAC
>DATJOB010000268.1:0-2245 GCA_035507475.1 Allostellaceae bacterium
GCTGTCGCAAATTCACATGCAGATCATGTGGTCGCGGCTGATAGCCGTCGTCGAAGAACAGGCGCAGACGCTGGTGCGCACAGCCTTCTCGACCTCGGTGCGCGAGGCCGGCGACCTTTCGGCCGGCGTGTTCGATCGTGAAGGCCGCATGCTGGCGCAAGCCGTCACCGGCACGCCCGGGCACGTCAATTCGATGGCCAACGCGGTCAAACATTTTCTCGCCGCGTACCCGCTCGTCGGCATGCGGCCGGGCGACCACTACATCACCAACGACCCGTGGCTGACCTCGGGCCATCTCCACGACATCACGGTGGTGACGCCCACCTTCAAGGGCGGCCGGCCGATCGCCCTCTTCGCCAATACCATCCACGTCGTCGACATCGGCGGGCTCGGCATGGGACCGGACGGCCGCCAGGTCTACGAGGAGGGGCTGGCGATCCCGCTGATGGCGCTGGCCCGGGAGGGCCGGATGAACGAGGACCTGATGCGCATCGTCCGCGCCAACGTGCGCGAGCCGCTCCAGGTCGAGGGCGACGTCTACGCGCTCGCCGCGTGCAACGACGAAGGCAGCCGGCGCCTCGTCGAGATGATGGAGGAGTTCGGCATCGCCAATCTCGACCGGCTCGGCGAGCACATCGTCGAGACTTCGCGCACGGCGACGATCGAGGCGATCGGCAAGCTGAAGCCCGGCACTTACCGCAACAGCCTGACGATGGACGGCTACGATCGCCCGCTCCACCTCGCGGCGGCGATGACGATCGGCGACGGCGGCATCCATGTCGACTATGCCGGCACCTCGCCGGCGAGCGCCTTCGGCATCAACGTGGTGATGAACTACACGCTCGCCTACACCGCGTTCGGCGTCAAATGCCTGGTCGCGCCCGAGGTGCCGAACAATGCCGGCTCGCTGGCGCCGATCACCGCGAGCGCGCCGGACGGCTGCCTGCTCAACGTCAAGCGGCCGCGCGCGGTCGCGGCGCGCCACACCGTCGGCCACATGCTGCCCGACCTGGTGTTCGGCTGCCTGCACCAGGTGATGGCCGAGGGCGTCCCGGCCGAGGGCGCCTCGTCGCTGTGGAACCCGCAGATCTACGGCGGGGCCGACGTGATCGACGAGCTTGGCAGCGATGAGCGGCCGGCAGGTGCGGACGAGGTGGCGCCGTTCAGCACCGTCATCTTCCACTGCGGCGGCACCGGTGCGCGGCCGGGCAAGGACGGGCTTGACGTCACGGCGTTTCCGTCCGGCGTGCGCACGATCCCGGTGGAGGCCACCGAGTCGGTGGCGCCGGTGATGTTTCGCCGCCGCGAGTTCCGCGAGGGTTCGGGCGGCGCCGGCAAGTATCGGGGCGGCCTCGGCCAGGTGATCGAACTGGGCGGGGCCGACGGGATGCCGGTGGCGATGCTGTGCAATTTCGAGCGCATCAACAACCCGGCGCGCGGCCGCGACGGCGGTGGCCTCGGCGCGCCGGGGCGCGTCTCGCTGGTGTCCGGCAAGCCGATCCGCTCGAAAGGCCGGCAGACGATCCCCGGCGGCGACTTCATCCGCCTCGAGCTGCCGGGCGGCGGCGGGTTCGGCAGCCCGGCCGAGCGCGAGCCCGACCAGGTCGCGCTCGATGTGGCGGATGGCCTCATTTCCGTCGAGGTCGCACGACGCGATTATCGCGTGGCGCTCGACGGCGAGGGCCGGGTCGATCGCGTGGCGACGGCGCAGATCCGCGCCGGCTGAGGCGCGTTGCGAGAGGGGGGAACGATGCGAACGTTTGCGGCAGGGTTCTGCTTGGCGATGGCGGCGGGGCTCGCCGGCGGCGGCGCGGCGCACGCCGCCGACACCGTCAAGATCGGCGCGATCTATCCGCTGACCGGGGTTGCGGCGAGCGCCGGCAATTATGCGAAGACGGCGATCGAGACCGCCGAGGACATCATCAACTCGCCGCACCCGGGGCTCGAAAAGCTGCTGCTCGGCGCCGGCCAGGGCCTGCCCAACCTCAAGGGCGCCAAGGTGCAGGTCGATTTTGCCGACCAGCAGGGCAATCCCTCGGTCGGGCAGAGCCAGACGCTGCGCCTCATCACCGAGGACAAGGTGGTCGCGATGCTCGGCGCCTACCAATCCTCGGTCAGCTTTGCCGCGACCGCGGTCGCCGAGCGTTACGGCATCCCGTTTCTGGTGCCCGATTCCTCGGCGCCGAACATCACCCAGCGCGGCTTCAAGTGGACCTTCCGCACCACCCCGATCGGCACCGATTTC
>DATJOB010000269.1:0-15530 GCA_035507475.1 Allostellaceae bacterium
GCCGCTTCGGCTGGTTCGCCATGTCGTCGCAGGCGACGAGCCCAGCGACAGCGGCGAGCGCAATCAGGGCGCTCGCCTTCATGGCGCCGCCTCCGCCGGCAGTTCGACGACCCGCTCGGCCCCGTGCCGTCTGAGGACCGCGCGGACCCGCCGCTCCTCGAAGGCCGGGTCGGCGGCCGCGACGCGCAGCATGAAGCGGTCTTGCGAAGCGCGCTCGAACCCTTGGGCGGCGAAGATCGGCTGGTAGAGTCGCGGCAGCCGGCACGCGAGAAGCAACGCGAAGAAGCCCGCGGCCACCGCGAACAGTACGGTGGTCTCGAAGCCGCCGACGACAAAGGCGGGCCAGCTGTCGTGCGGCCGGCCGCCGACATTGATCGGGTAGTCGATCGCCTCGTCCCAGTACTGGACGAACATCCCGGCGCAGGCGCCGACCACCGCGCCGGCAAGAATCACCAGCGGCAGGCGCAGGCGCGTGCGGGGGCGCAGCATCTCGTCGAGCCCCTCGATCTCGTAGGGCGTATAGGCGTCGAGCGCGCACAGACCCGCGTCGCGCAGCTCGCGTGCCGCCTGGCGCAGCGCCTCCGGGCTCTCGAAGACACCGATCAGACCGGGCAGGTGCGCCTCGCTCACCGGCGCGGCTCCCGGCCGACGAGCTCGCGCACCTCGAACATCGAGACGATCGGCAGCAGCCGCAGGATCACGAAGAAGATCGTCAGGAAGAGACCGATCGACCCG
Source organism: Allostellaceae bacterium (assembly GCA_035507475.1). Lineage (GTDB taxonomy): Bacteria > Pseudomonadota > Alphaproteobacteria > ATCC43930 > CGMCC-115725 > DATARH01. The sequence goes on from DATJOB010000269.1 coordinate 736, forward strand.
GCGAGCGTCGCCCAGTCCCACAGGGTCGGGCGATAGCCGCCCCAGTAGGAGGGCATATAGTCGTGCGCGAGGCTCGGGATCACGATCACGAAGCGCTCGAGCCACATGCCGACGATGATCCCGGCCGAGATCAGGAAGAGCAGGATTTCGCTGCGCCTTACCGTCGGGAGCCAGAGCAGCTGCGGCACCATCACGTTGAGCAGCAGCGTCGGCCAATAGGCCGCGGCGTAGCGGCCGAACAGGCGATAGACGAACTCGGTCTTCTCCGCCACGTCGCTGCCGTAGAACGGGCCGAACGCCTCCCAGACATAGGCGTAGGCGAGCAGCAGGCTGCCGACCAGCATCACCTTGCCGAGCGCGTTGAAGTGATAGGGGGTGATGACGTCCTCGAGGCGATAGCCGCGCCGCACGAGGATCGTCAGCATGATGACGAGGGCGGTGCCGGAGATCACCGCGCCGAAAAAGAAATAGGGCGGGAACTGGGTCGAGTGCCATCCCGGTGTCAGCCCGCCGGCGAAGTCGAGGCCGACCACGCTGTGCACCGACACGACCATCGGCGCCATGATCGCCGCCATGATCCCGTAGACGCTGCGATGCCGGCGCCAATCGCTCGCCGAGCCGCGCCAGCCGAGCGCCAGAACCCCGTAGAAGAGCTGCTTGCGGCGCGTCTTGGCCAGGTCGCGAACCGTGGCCAGGTCGGGCAGCAGCCCGACGTAATAGAACATCACCGACATCAGGATGTAGCAGATGAGGCAGACGAAATCCCACCACAGCGGGCTGCGCGCCTGCGGCCACACCCCCATCACCGTCGGATAGGGGAAGAGCCAGTAGAAGAATTCCGGCCGCCCGAGATGCATGATCGGCATGATCCCGGCACAGGCGGCCGCCCCGAGCAGCATCGATTCGGCGATCCGGTTGGTCGCCGAGCGCCAGGGCGAGCGGGTCAGGTAGAACAGCGCGGAGACGATCGTCCCGCCGCTCGCCAGCGCGATCCACCAGATGTATTCGGCGAGCGCCAGTCCCCAGGCGACCGGGATGTCGACGCCCCAGACGCCGATGCCGTTGACGAAGAGCCAGGTGGCGGCCACCACCAGCACGAGCAGCAGCGCCAGCGCCACGGCGAAACCGATCCACCACCAGAGCGGCGCGCGCGGGCGCAGCACGCGCTCGCTGACCTCCTCGCTGACCGAGCGCAGGCTGGCGCGGGGCGCGACGATCGGCGGGTCGCGCGCGAGCTCGCGGAGGCTCAACTCTCTTCGCTCCCGATGGCCGGGTTGGGATTGCGGATCAGCGCCGCGTAGCTGGTCCGCGGCCGGGTGTTGAGCTCGTCGAGCAGGACGTAGTCGAGCGGGCTCTTCTTGCGCTTGGCGACAGCGCTCTCGGGGTCGTTGCGGTCGCCGAAGACGATGGCCTGCGTCGGGCAGCTCTGCTGGCAGGCGGTGACGATCTCGCCGTCGCGCAACGCGCGGTTCTCGCGGTCGGCGTCGATCGTCGCGGTGCGGATGCGCTGGATGCAGTAGGTGCACTTCTCCATGACGCCGCGGCCGCGCACGCTGACCTCGGGGTTCCACGCTTCCGGCGGGCGCTCGTCCTTATCGGCGAAGGCGAAGAAATTGAAGCGGCGCACCTTGTAGGGGCAGTTGTTCGAGCAGAACCGCGTGCCGACGCAGCGGTTGTAGACCATCAGGTTGAGCCCCTCGTGGTCGTGCACCGTCGCATGTACCGGGCAGACCACCTCGCACGGCGCGTTCTCGCAATGCATGCAAGGCATCGGCTCGAACGCGACGCTCGGCGCCTCGGGCGAGCCGGCGTAATAGCGGTCGATGCGCAGCCAGTGCATGACCCGCTCCCGCAGCACCAGCTCCTTGCCGACCGTCGGCACGTTGTTCTCGGCCTGGCAGGCGACGGCGCAGGCCTGACAGCCGATGCAGGCGTTGAGGTCGATCGTCATCGCCCAGGCGCGGCGCGGATAGGCGTATCCCGGATAGAGCGACGCGTCGTTTTCCGGGCGGTCGAGGAACTGCGGGTCGCGCCGGTAGTCGGCGAGCGTGCCCTCGCGGATCAGATCGCGGCCGGCGACCCGGTCGTGGCCCTGGGTCGTGGCGAGGCGCCAAGTCTCGCCGGTGTTGCGCAGCGTCGCACCGGAAACCTCCCAGGGATGCGCCGCCTCGCGCAGCCGGTAGGCATCGAAGCCGACGCCGGCGGCGAGCCCGCCGGCTCGCCGGCCGAAGCCGAGCGGCAGGGTGATGCAGCCGGCGGCCTGGCCGGGCAGCACGAAGACCGGCGCGCGGACATCCCGTCCGTTCGCCGCGACCTCGACGACGTCCTCGGTCTGGAGGCCGAGCTCGCGCGCGGTCGCCGGGGCGACCAGAGCGGCATTGTCCCAGGTGAGCCGGGTGAACGGCCGCGGCATCTCGAGGAGCCAGGCGCTATCGGCGAAGCGCCCGTCCCAGACGAGCTCATCGGGGCGGAACACCACGTCGAGCCCGGCCGGCGCGGCTGGCGGCGCCGCCAGATCGGCGAGCAGGTCGGGGCGCGGCGCGACCGACACCGGCGCCGCGGCGCTGTCGTCGACGACGCCCTTGCGCAGCGCCTCGTGCCAGAAAGCTTCGAAGTCGCCGCCGTGCTGCTGCTGCTGTGCATGGCCCTGCCAGAACGCGCGCACCAGCCGGTAATCCTCGGGCATCGTGTCGCCCTGCAGCACGGCCAGCACCTCCTGCGCCGAATGCCCGCCGTAGAGCCGGCGCAGCTGCGGCTGCTGGATCGTCGCGCTGCCGTCGAACGCGCGCGCATCGCCCCAGGCCTCGTATTCATGCGCCAGCGGCACCGCCCAGCGGCTCGCCGCCGCGGTCTCGTCGGCGTAGAGCGCGAGGCTCAGCGAATGCGGCACCCGGCCCAGCGCCGCGGCGAACCCGAAATCGGCCGGTGCGGTGTAGACCGGGTTCGTGTCGAGCATGACGAGCGTGTCGACACGACCGGCCGCCATGTCGCCGACCAGCGCGGCGAGCGAATCGCGCAGCGCGACCGGCGCGGCGGCTACCGGTTCTATCAGCCGGATGGTCGCGCCGAACGCGCCGAGCGTGCTGTTGATCGCGTCGGCGAGACGATGGATCTCGGCCGGCTGCTCGCGGCCGACATGCACCAGCGCCCGCCCCTTGTGCTGCGCCAAATCGGCCGCCGCCGCGTCGATCCAACCGGCGGCCGGGGTCTCCGCCTGCCGCCAATCGGCCGGGCCGGCGCCGACAGCCCCGGCGAGGCGGCGCAGCGCGCGCCCGATCTCGAACGGCCGCAATGCCAGCCGGTGGTCGGCCTTGGCGCCGATCAGGGTCGGCGTGCTCTCGATCGCATAGACGCGGCTCATCCCGGCGCCGCTTGCGTCGGGCCGGCGCCGCGCGGCGAAGGCGCGGGCATAGGCAAGGGCGCCCGGCGCGCCGGAGAGCAGGTCGCTGCCGACCGCGAAGACGATATCGGCGGCGGCTAAGTCATGGGTCCGGTCGAGTGCGCGCCCGAAACCGCGCTGCGTCGCGGCGAGCTCGGCATCGCGGTGCAGCGGTTCCCATTGGTGCCAGCGCAGCGCCGGAAAACGCTGCTGCAGCGCCGCGATCTGCGCCGCCAGCGACGGCGAGGTCAGCGTGCCGGTCAGCAGTCGCAGCCCCGCGCCGCGCTGCCCGGCGAGCGCCGCGGCGCGCCCGTGCAGCAGCGTGACGACGGCCTGCCAGCTGTCGATCTGGCCGCCCGCGACAATGCTCTGCGCACGGCGCGGATCGTAGAGCGCGAGGATCGAGGCCTGGGCGATCGCACTGGCGGCGCCGAAGCTCGCCGGGTGGTCGGGATTGCCTTCGACCTTGATCGGCCGCGCCATCTGGTGCGCCACCAGCACCCCCTCGGCAAAGCCGTCGCGGGTCGTCGCGGTCGCATAGAACCGGTCGCGCCCCGGCACGATGCCCGGCGGTTCCTCGACATAGGGCAGGAGCTGTCGCGGCCCGGCCTCGGGGCCGCAGCCGGGCAGGCCGCCGAGCGCCATCGCGGCCGCCGCCAGCTCGAGGAAACGCCGCCGGTCGAGCGCGCCGAAAATCTGCCGGAAGCGCGGCAGGTCGTCCTCGACAAGCGCGGCGAAGCCGTCGCTCTCGGCCCATTCCGCGAGGCTGCGCCAGTAGTCGCGGGAGCCGCCGGTCATCGATGGCACACGCCGCAATCGCTGAGATCGGTCGTGTCGATGCGGTACTCGGCCATCAGCCGGCGGCCGGAGGGGGTTTGCGGTCCGCGCTGCCAATGCGGGTTGAACACCTGGTCGCGCGGCCGCAGATGCGGCGCCGGGTCGCGGTGGCACGACAGGCACCAGCCCATGTAGAGCGTCGACGCCTTCCAGGTCAGCGCCATGTCGCCGATCGGCCCGTGGCATTCGGTGCAGCCGACCCCCTTGGCGATGTGGATGCTGTGGTCGAAATAGACGTAGTCGGGCAGCGCATAGACACGCGTCCAGCGGATCGGCACGCCGTCGGCGAGGCTTTGCCGGTCGGGCGCGAGCATCGCCGCGCTGGTCCAGATCTGCGAATGGCAGGTCATGCAGGTCGCGGTCGACGGCATGCCGGCGTTCTGCGAGACCTCGACCGTGGTGTGGCAATAGCGGCAGTCGAGCCCGAGACCGCTGACATGGTGCTTGTGGCTGAACGGGATCGGCTGCGGCGGCGTGTAGCGCTCCAGCGTGTTGTAGCCCATTACCGGCACCACCCAGATCGCCAGCAGCAGCAATGCGATAAGCGCAGCGGAACCGAGCAGAGCCGCGTTCATGTACAGGTTTGCGCGCGGCCCGAAGATCGCCACGGCCAGCCCTCGCGGCGGCTCGATCGATACCGGGGAAACGAGGCGTTGCCGGGAGAGTTCCGCGTTGCCGCGTTACGCGAAAATCTGTCGCACGCCCGCCGGTTGCGGCGCGTCCGGCGCGACCTGGTACGGCGGAACAGGCTGCGGTCCGGGCCGCGTCAGGAGATGCGGGCCGAGCTCGGCGAGCGCGCTCACGCCGAGGAGCCCGAGGTCGCGGTCGAGCTCCTCGCGCAGGATGGCCAGCGCGCGGCTCGCGCCCGCCGCGCCGGCTGCGGCGACGCCGTATAGCGGCGCCCGCCCGACCAGCACCGCATCGGCGCCGAGCGCCAGCGCCTTGATCACGTCGGTGCCGCGCCGCATCCCGCCATCGACCAGGATCGCGATCCGCTCGCCGACCGCCTGGCGCGCCGCGGGCAGCAGGTCGAGCGGGGCCGCGGCCCAATCGAGCTGCCGCCCGCCATGGTTGGAAAGCGCGACCGCATCGACGCCGAGCGCCGCCGCGCGCACCACGTCGTCGACGCTGAGCAGCCCCTTGACGATCAGCTTGCGCGGCCAGGTCTCGCGGATTTCGGCGAGCTTGTCCCAGGTCAGCGCGCGGTCCATCTGCGCGCGGATCCAGTGCGCGCTGGCGAAGAAGCCGCGCCGGCCGGGCGGCAGGAAATCGAGCACGTTGGCGAAGCGCGGCATGCCGTGCGTCAAGAGCCCTTCGCCGAACCAGCGCGGATGGCGCAGCGCGTCGAGCGCGGCGCCGAGGCTGGGCCGGCCCGAGCGGGTCATGCCCCGCTCGTCCCATTCGCGGTTGCCGTAGATCTGCGCGTCGACCGTCACGATCAGCGCCTCGCAGCCGGCGTCGCGGGCGCGTTCGATCAGGGTGCGCCTGATCTCGGGCGGCCCGAAGACGTAGAGTTGCCACCAATGGCGCAATCCCGGGACGCGGGCGACTGCGGCCATCGCGTCGTTCGACATCGTGCTCTGGCAGAACGGCACGCCGCTCGCCGCCGCCGCCTCGGCGAGGCGCAGATCGGCATGCGGCCAGAAGAGCCCGTTGAGGCCGGTCGGCGCGACCGCGAGCGGCAGCTCCAGCCGCCGCCCGAACAGGCTCGTCGAGACGTCGCGCCGCGAGACGTCGGTCAGCGAGCGATGCACGAACCGCCACTCGGCGAGCGCCGCGGCGTTGCGCGCAAGGCTCGCCTCGTCCTCGCCGCCGGCTTCGAGATATTCGAGCACGAAACCCGGCAGCCGGCGATGCGCCATCGCCCGCAAATCCTCGATCGTCAGCGCCCGCTCGGGGCCGCCGCGCGCACGGAACCGCCGCACCGGCGTGCCGTCGAGCAGCGCCGGCGACAGCCCGGCGAGCGTCTTGTCGCCGGGAGTGCGGCCCAGTCCGCGGCCCGCGCCGGACCGGCCAAGCCCGCGCGCCAGCACCGCGCCGACCGCCGCGCCGGCACAAAGCGCGGCAAGCTCGCGCGCAAAGGAAGATCGCTCGGCCGTCATGCCGCACTCAACGCGACGCGCGCCGCGGTCGTTCCCCGCCAGCCACCCGCCCGCGACAACCCGCGCGCGGCCGGGCCTCGGCGGCGGCACGCCCGCGGGCAGACAGGGGCGCGCGCGGATCGCCGGCTCGCAGCGAACAACGGGAGGCCGATTTGTCTAACCTTGCGACACGCGGTTGTCTAACCGTCGCAACCGCTCGCCATAACCCATTGAAAAAGCTGGTGCCCAGGGGCGGAATTGAACCACCGACACACGGATTTTCAGTCCGTTGCTCTACCAACTGAGCTACCTGGGCGCACCGGCGAGGCGCAGCTATAAAGGAAGCGGCTTCGCCCTGTCCAGCCCGCGTCGCCGCCTCACCCGACGCTGCCGTCGGCGGCGCGCCGGAGCACCGCGCCAGGCGTCGCGCCGGTATGGCGGGCTTCGTCGACGACGATGACGCCGTTGACGATGACGCTGGTGCGCGCGCCCGACGGGTAGCGGTGCGGGTCGGCGTAGGTCGCCAGGTCCCTGAAGTCGGCCGGGTCGAAGATCGTCACGTCGGCGCGCCAGCCACGGCGCAACAGGCCGCGCTCGCGCAGCTTCAGCGCCTTGGCCGTGGCGCCGGTCATCTTGTGGATCGCCGCCTCGAGCGGCAGCAGCCCCTCCTGCCTCACATAGCGGTCGATGACCCGCGGGAAGGTGCCGTAGAAGCGCGGGTGCGGCATGCCCTGGCTCACCGTGCCGTAGGTCGCGACGCAGTTGCCGTCGGAGCCGACGAGCGCCGCCCTGTCGCGCAGGATGGTGCGGATGTCGTCCTCGCCGATCGAGGTGATCAGCACCCGCGTCGCGCCGTTATCGGCGATCAGGTGATCGCAGAGCTGGTCGATCGGGTCCTTGCCGGCGGCTGCGGCGAGCGCGGCGACGGTGTGGCCGGCGCTGTCCGGCCGGTTCGGCGAGATCGAGACCTGGACGCAGTCCCAGCCCGGGATGCGGCCCCAGTTGTTGAGCCCGCTTGCCGCGATTTCCTGCGCGATGCGGGCGCGCTGCTGCGGCTCGCCGAGGCGCGCCAGCATCGCCGCGTTGCCGCCGACCTGCACCCAGGGCGGCAGCAGGTTCTTCAGCGGATTGGCGCCGGCCGCGTAGGGGTAGGCGTCGCAATCGACCTCGAGCCCCTCCTCGCGCGCCGCTTCGAGCATCGCGAGCACGGTCGCCGCCTTGCCCCAATTGTTCACGCCCGAGCATTTCAGGTGGACGATCTCGACATGGATCCGGTGCGCGCGGGCGACCGCGATCGCCTCCTCGACGCTGGCGAGAATGCCGTCGCTCTCGTCGCGGACATGGGTGAAGTAGCCGGCGTTGTGCCGCTTGGCGACGGCGCAGAGGCGCATCAGCTCGTCCGGCGCCGCGAAACTGCCGGGCGGGGTGAAGAGGCCGGACGAGAAGCCGAGCGCGCCCGCCGCGAGCCCCTCTTCCAGCAGCTCCTCCATGAGCCGGAACTCGGCCTCGCCCGGGGCGCGGTCGTCGAGCCCCATCGCCATCAGCCGCAAGGTGTTGTGCCCGACCAGCATGCCGGCATTGACCGCTGCCGCGGGGAAGTCGTCGAGATAGGCGGAGAAGCTCGTCTCGCGGAACGGCAGCCACGGTGCGCCGCCCGACAGGTAGTCGGCGAGCAGCTGCGTCTTGCCGGGCAGCACCGGCGCCACCGAGAAGCCGCAATGGCCGATGATCTCGGTGGTGACGCCCTGGCGGACCTTGCTCTCGGCCTTGGGGTTGATCGGCAGCACGAAATCGGAATGGGTCTTGATGTCGATAAAGCCCGGCGTCACCGCCAGCCCGGCCGCGTCGACGACGCGCGCCGCCTGCGCCGGCAGGTCGGGGCCGAGCGCGGCGATGCGCCCGCCTTCGATTGCCAGGTCGAGGCGCTCGCCGGGCCGGCCGCTGCCGTCGATCACCGTGCCGCCGCGGATGAGGATATCCCAGGCCATTCGCGCACCCTCCGCCCGTCGTCGCGGCCCCCGGTCCGCGCGTGGCGCGGCCCGCCGCCGACGAGTGGATAGCGGGCTTCGCGGTTATCGCGAAAGCGAAATCGCAGCCGATTGTCCCTGTGCCGGCCGCGCTGCAAGATCGCCGGCGACGAGCGAGGGAGTGCGCCATGAAACTGTTTTACGCCGCGGGCTCGCCCTATGCGCGGATCGTCCGCGTCGCGCTGCGCGAGCTGACGCTGTCGGCGGCGACCGACGAGGTCGAGGTGACGCTGCGCGATCCGAACTCGGCTCTGCTGCCGCACAACCCCGGCGGCAAGGTCCCCGCGCTGCAGCTCGACAACGGCACGGTGCTCAACGAGAGCCTGTTGATCCTCGGCTATCTCGACACGAGGCACGCCGGCCGCAAGCTGCTGCCGATGGACGGCGCCGACGGATGGCGGGTGCTGGCGGAGCTGGGCCGCGCCTATGCCTTCCTCGACGCGGTGACGGTGTGGAACCGGGAGCTTCGCTTCGGACTGAAGGCGCCCGGCGTAATCGCGCTCGAACGCAGCCGCGCCGAGCGCGCGGCGGATGCGCTCGACGCGGCGATCGCGGCCGGCGCTTATGCCGGCCCGCTCGACGCGGCGCAGATCGTGCTCGGCGCCGCGCTCGAAAACATCGCCCGCCGGCACAGGGTATGGGACTGGCGCACCGGCCGGCCGCGGCTCGCACGCTTTCTCGACGAGATCGCCCGTCGCCCGTCCTTTACCGCGACCGTGCAACCCGAACTCGACCTCTGACCGCCGACCGGCCCGGGGCCGGCCGGTAAAGGGCTGTTAACCCTGTTGCGCTAGCTTGTCCCGAATGGCGCCCCTGCGCTGCACCGGGAGACCGGGCTCATGATGCGAACCAAGTGGCTGCGCCTTGCGGTGCGCGATCCCGGCGACATCCTGCGCTGGGCCGGCGAACAGGATGCGCGCCGGCTCGACGATTTCCGGCATCGCGTGATCCGCGGCCGCGAATTCGTCTCGTTCCGCCTGGTGCCGCGCTACCCGATCGAGATCGGCACCAGCGACATCATCGTCGTCGCGCATGTCGTCGATACCCGCCGCCGGCGCGCCGCACGGGCCGCCGCTTCGTTGTGCCGGCATGGCCTGGAAGCCGCCGGCGCGATCCTGGCGGCGATCCCTGCCCGTCCGGCGCTGGCGCCGGCGGCCGCCGCCGCGCTCCGCCCGCCCGCCCCGGCCCGCCGGTCGCTGCCGTAGAGAACGCGCGCCGGCCGTTTCGCCCGCCGGGCCCCTGGGTTGCGCGAGAAAGTCGAAATTAACCTAAAATTTTATGGATTTGCCGGCTTCTTCGGTAGTCAATGGCCCGGCAAAACCAAGAACGCTGAGGGCGGCGGCGCCATGTTCCAGGCCTCTATTGCACGACGCGCCTTGTCGCTGGTCACCGCATGCCTCGGCGGCTTCGGCGTCTTCTGCGTCATTTACAGCTTCGCCTCGCAGCATATTGCGGCGCAGGCGCTGCTCCTCCTCGGCGCGGCGCTGGCGATCGGCCGTTTCACCCGGGGCGACTAGACCGCCAGCCGTCACTGTGCCGGCGAGGCGAGCGCATCGGGCTCGCGCCGCCGGCCGGCGCCGATGAACAGCACCATCAGCGCGGCGACGACGCACATCGCGCCGGACAGCATGAACGGCTCCAGATAGCTGCCCGACGAGCTCCGCAACACCCCGCCGAGATAGGCGGCCGCGGCGCCGCCCACCTGGTGCACCACGGTGATCCAGGCGACCATGATGCCGGTCCGCTCGGTGCCGACGACGCCGCGCAGCAGCCGCACGGTCGGCGGCACGCTGGCAATCCAGTCGAGCCCGTAGAAGATGCAGAACACCGAGAGCCCGACGAACGACATGTCGAAGGCGAACGGCAAATAGAGCAGCGACAGCCCGCGCAGCCCGTAATACCAGAACAGCAGGTAGCGGTTGTCCCAGCGGTCGCTGAGCCAGCCCGACAGCGTACCGCCGATGAAGCTGAAGACCCCGACCGCGGCCAACAGGCCGGCGCCCATCACCTCGCTGAGGCCGTGATCGACGCAGGCCGGGATCAAGTGCGTGCCGATAAGGCCCTGGGTCGAGGCGCCGCAGACGAAAAAACCGCCGGCGATCAGCCAGAAATCGCGCGTCCGCACACCGTCGCCGAGCACCCGGAAAGTCGCCGCCACCGGGTTCCCCGACGCCGCCGGCGCCGGCTGCGGCCCGCGCAGGTCGCCATAGGCGGCGAGCCCGAGATCGGCCGGCCGGTCGCGCATCAGCAGGATGAGGATCGGCACCAGCGCGAGTGCGGTGCCGGCCACCGCGAGACACATCGCACGCCAGCCGGCGCTGGTCGCCAAGCCCGCCATGCTCGGCAGAAACGCGAGCTGGCCGGCGGCGTAGGCCCCGGTCAAGAGGCCGACGACCAGCCCCTGCCGCCGCATGAACCAGCGCGTCGCGATATAGGCGGCAAGGTAGGAGCCGACCATGCCGCAACTCGCGCCGAGCACGAAGCCCCACAACAGGATGAGCTGCCAGGTCTCGCGCATCAGCGGCGACAGCGCGACCCCCGCCGCGGTGACCGCCAGCGCGACCGTCATCGTCCGGCGCACGCCGAAGCGGTCCATGATCGCGGCGGCGAACGGGCCGACCGCGCCGTTGAGCAGCAGGTTGATGCTGACCGACAGCGAGATCGTCGCCCGCGACCAGTGGAATTCGTCCTCGAACGGCACGATCAGGATGCTCGGCGCCGCCCGGATGCCGGACATCACCGCGATCACCAGAAAGGTGACCGCCGCGACAATCCATCCGTAATGCAGGCGTTCGCCGCGAACCGCCGTCATTCGAGCGACTCGTTGGCGGCGATCTCGATGCCGAACCCGGCGAGCCCGACATAGGTGCGGGCGCGCGTCGCCAGGAGGCGGATCGAGCTGATCTGCAGGTCGCGCAGGATCTGCGCGCCGAGCCCGACCTCGCGCCACTGCTCGGTGCGCTCCTGCTCCGAGGCGGTGCCCTCGCTGACCGAGCGGGTCGGCACCCCGGCGACGCCGGCTCGCAGATAGACGAGCACCCCGCGCCCCGCCGCCTTGAAGCGCTGGAACGAGGCGTGGATCGGCTTTGCGCCGCCGAACACGTCTTCGACGACATTGGCGCGGTGCAGCCGGGTCGGCACGTCGCGGCCGTCGCCGACCGCGCCGTAGACGAAGGCGTATTGGTGGACCTTGTCGAACGGGGTGACGTAGACGTAACCGGTGAACTCGCCGATCTCGGAAGCGACCTTGAACTCGGCGACCCGGGTGACGAGCTTCTCGCGCGCCTGCCGGTAGGCGATCAGGTCGGCGACCGCGATCCGCCGCAGCTTGTGACGCTCGGCGAAGGCCGCGACCTGCTTGCCGCGCATGACGGTGCCGTCGTCATTGACCAGCTCGCAGATCGCCGCGACCGGCTCGAGCCCGGACAGCCGGCAGAGATCGACCGCGGCCTCGGTGTGCCCGGAGCGCATCAGGACGCCGCCATCCTTGGCGATCAGCGGGAAGATGTGCCCCGGCCGCACGAAGTCGCCGGCGCCGGTATTGCCGTTGGCGAGGCCGCGCACGGTCGCGGTGCGCTCCTCGGCGGAAATCCCGGTCGTCGTGCCGTGCCGGTAGTCGACCGAGACGGTGAAGGCGGTGCCGTGGATCGCGTCGTTCTCGGCGACCATCGGCTGCAATGCCAGGCGGCGGGCAATCTCGCCGGTCAGCGGCGCGCAGACGATGCCGCAGGTATGGCGGATGATGAACGCCATCTTGTCGGGCGTCGCATGCGACGCCGCGATGATCAGGTCGCCTTCGTTCTCGCGGTCGTTGTCGTCGGTGACGACGACGATCTCGCCGCGCCCGAAGGCCTCGACCGCGTCCCGGACACTCGCTTGCGCCAAATCCGTCACCGACCCTCGTTGCCAGCCTCGCCGATCCCGTTGGCGGCGAGGAATTGCGGGTTCGCCTCGCGCAGCCTGGCGATCGTCAAGCGCCATAATATCGCGCGCGCCGCCGCGGCGCGCGACGGGGCAGTTTCGAAGGCTCCGTTGCGCAGATCGACGGCGAGGCGGGCGAGCAGGTCCGCTTCCGACTCTGCCGCCGGCGCTTTATAGAACGCGGCCAGCGCCGCCCCGACCGCAGCCGCCCAGCGCTCGCCCGCGCGCATCTCGCGGGCCGCGATCGCCATCGTCGTCGCGATCAGGTGCGCGTCGCGCCGGCGCTCGGGCGGCAGCAGCGGCGCCAGCTCGTCGAGCAGCAGCTCGCGCGCCAGCGCCAGCAGGTCGACGGTCGCGGGCAGGTCACGCATTCGCCGCCTCGCGGTCGAGCAGCAGCAGCAGTTCGAGCTCGCATTCGGTCGCGCGCCGCCCGGTGATCGCGGTCGATAGGCTGCGCGCGCCGCCGACGCGCACGCGGTCGCTCTGCTGCATCGCGATCACCGCCCAGCGGATGTTGGCGAAGACTTCCCAGAAGCGCACCCGGTCGGGGTCGAGCGCGCGCCCGCTCGCCGCCTCGTAGCCGCGGTACAAGGCGGCGCGGTCGGCGATGCCGCCGGCGGCGCGGTCGAGCCGGCCGAACCGCCAGCCCTTGCAGCAGAACCAGCCGATATCCTCGTCGGGGTCGCCCCAGCCGGCGAACTCCCAATCGACGATGCCGGTGAGCCGGGTGCCGGCGAGGAGATAGTTGCCGGTGCGGAAATCGCGGTGGCACAGCACCGGCGGCAGCGCTTCGGGCGCATGCGTCTCGGCCCAGCGCAGCGCCCATTCCAGGACCGGGCGCGGTTGCGGATGGCCGTCGAGATAGCCGCGGAACCTGGCGATCGCCGTCGAAACCCCGCCATATGGCGGCAGGAAGCCGAGATCGTCGCGCGGCGGGCGGATCGTCTGGAGGCGAGCGAGTTCCTGCCCGAGCCGCTCGGCGAGCGCGGGGCGCGCCGCCTCGAGCTCCGGTGCCAGCGTGATCGGCCGACCCGCGGCGCTGCCGGCGAGCCGGCGCATGACGAAGAACGGCCGGCCGAGCACCGCGCGGTCGGCGCAGGCGAAGAGCGGCTCGGGCACCGTCACGCCGGCGGCGAAGGCCGCGCGCAGCACCGCGAACTCCGCGATCCGCCCGAGGCTGCCCGGCACGCCGGTCGCCGCGTCGCTGCGCAGCACCAGGCGTTGCGGCCCGGCCAGGCTTCCGCCCTCGAAAACCGCGTCGATGCCCCAGTTCTCCTGGATCGCGCCGCCGGCCAACAGGGCGATGCGGCCGATCTCGACCTGCGCCGCGCCACTCGCCGCGGCGAGAAACGCGGCGAGCGCCTGCTGTCGGTCGGCCGGCGCCGTCTCAGATGGCGGCAACGCCGTGGCCGCCATCGACCGAGAGGCAGGCGCCGGTCATGTAGGCGCTCGCCGGCGAGGCGAGGAACAGGAGCGCGCCGCCGAGATCCTCGACCTGGCCGACCCGCTTCATCGGCACCCGCGCGGCGAGCTTCAGCCCGGCCTCGCTCGCGAGGAACTCGCGGTTGAAATCGGTGACGACATAGCCGGGCGCGATCGCGTTGACGAGAATGTTGTAGCGTGCCAGCTCCATCGCCAGCGCGCCGTTGAGGTGCAGCAGCCCGGCCTTCGCCGCGAGATAGGACGGGACCCGTGCGATCGTGCGGAAGCTCAGCACCGACGCGATGTTGACGATCCGCCCGCCGCGGTTGCGCTCGACCAGATGATGAGCGAATTCGCGCGCCGCGAGCCAGGCGCCCTTGAGGTTGGTGTCGACGACCTGGTCCCAGTCTTCCTCGGTATGCTCGAAGAACGGCTTCGAGACCACGACCCCGGCATTGTTGACCAGCACCGAGAGCGGCCCGAGCCCGTCCTCGGCGGCGCCGAGCGCGCGCACGATGCTGGTCCGGCTGGTGACGTCGAACGGCACCGCCAGGCAGGTGCCGCCGCGCTCGCGGATCGTCGCGCAGGCGGCGTCGAGCCGGTCGGCACGCCGCGCGGCGAGCGCCACCTTGGCGCCGGCGAGCGCCAGCAGCTCGGCGAAATAGCGGCCGATGCCGCTCGATGCGCCGGTGACGAAGGCGACCTCGCCGGCGACCGTGAAACTCGGCAGCGTCGGCTCGCTCACGCGATCTCCCTCGCCTGCTCGCGCAGCGCGTATTTCTGGATCTTGCCGGTCGAGGTCTTCGGCAGCGGGCCGAAGACGACGGTCTTCGGCGCCTTGTAATGCGCTAGGTTGGCGCGGCAGAAGGCGATGATCTCGGCCGCGCCGACCGGCTCCGCCTCCGGCTTCAGCGTGACGAAGGCGCAGGGCGTCTCGCCCCAGATTTCGTCCGGCCGCGCCACCACCGCCGCCTCCATGACCTGCGGATGGCGGTAGAGCACCTCCTCGACCTCGATCGACGAGATGTTCTCGCCGCCCGAGATGATGATGTCCTTCGAGCGGTCCTTGACCTCGATGTAGCGGTCGGGGTGCATCACCGCGAGGTCGCCGGTGTGGAACCAGCCGCC
>DATJOB010000270.1:0-8671 GCA_035507475.1 Allostellaceae bacterium
CCCCGCTGTCGCGCAGCGAGGTCGAGAACATGATCCAACATCTGATGATGGCGTCGGGCGAGGAGGTGTGGCAGCTCATCACCGCGCATCTCAAGAACGGGAAGTCGATCCAGAGCATCGGCGACACGATCCAGCTGGGCGCCGCCGAGCTGATCCTGCGCACCACGGTCGCCCGCCAGTTCACCAACGGCCAGCATCCGTTCGACTATTGCAACGTCGCCAACAATTGGCTGCGCCGGACCGACAACCCCTATCAGGCGCGCGTCCTGTACCTGATGGCGTCGTTCGTCAACGACATGGCGCACGAGAACAAGCTGGTGCGCTCGGTGATCGAGGAGGAATGCGCCGGCTACGACGCGGCCGGCCGCTCGCCCGCCGCGCTCCTCAAGGAACTCGACGAGGCGATCATGGCGCTCGACGCGCCGCGCGCCACCGCGGCCGCCAGCGCCTACCTCGCCTCGGGCGCCGACCGGCGCGCCTATCTGGAGACCGTCGCGCTCTGCGCCTGCCGCTTCCAGGACGACCCGCACAATCAGAAGATCACGATCTCGACCTTCGAGGAATACGGGCACAACACGACGCATCTCAAGGACCGGCTGCTGATCGCCACGGCCCGCCTCCTCGCCGGCTGGACCAAGATGCCCGGCGAGCGCGAGTGCTTCGCGCGCTTCGAGAAGGAGTGGATCTACCACTAGTCTCTATTTCGCCGCGCTGCCGTCGTAGCCGTCGATGACCGTGCCGGTCTTGTATTCGCCGGGGGTGAGGATCGCCTCGGTCTTGGTGTCCTTGAAGTCGGCGATCGCGTTGCCCTTGATCCCCTGCCACTGCACCTCGAGCACGCGCGGCTTCGACCATTCCCCGTCCTTGCCGAAGCTGATGTCGCCGACGATCGTCTTGAACGGATGACTGCGGATATAGTCGGCGACCTTGGTCTGGTCGGTGCTGTTCGCGCCAACGATCGCGTCACCAAGGACCTGCAGGTTGGCATAGGCGAAGGGCGGCAGATACCAGCCGAGCGGGTCGACCCCGGCCTCGCCCGCCTTGTCCTGGTACTTCTTCAGGAAGTCGAGAATGCCGGGAAACTGCATCGTCGGCGCCGGGATCCACCAGTCGTAATCGACGACGCCGTTAAGCTTCGCCCCGAACTGCTGCTTCATCGCGGTGTATTGCAGGCCGACCATGCCGCCGCCGAAGAAGCGCGTCTTGAGGCCGCTCTCGGTCGCCGCGCGCAGCATCCCCACCGAGCCCGGCGGATAGGAGGCGACGAACACCATGTCGGGGTTGGTTGCCTGGATCGCATGGACGATCGGCGTGAAGTCGGGCGTCCCCGGCGGGTAGGTCTTGTCGTAGACGATCTGGAGATTGTTCTGCTTGGCGATGTCGCGGATCCCCTCGGATGCATTCTTCGGGAATTCGGAATCCTCGGCGAGCAGCGCCAGCGTCTTCGGTTTCGGGTTCGCCGCCAGCGCGACATCGAAGAACGGCTGCGAGAAGGCGTGCTTCGGGTCGGGGCCGGCGGGCAGCATCGAGAAGTATTTGTCGTAATGGAATTCGCTGTTGACCGCGAGGCCGAACAGGCCGAGGAACAGCCGGCTGTGCTGGATCGCGATCGGCATCGCCGGCGCGATCAGATTGGTGCCGTAGCCCGACACGATGAAGTCGACCTTGTCGACGTCGAGCAACTTCGTATAGAGCGCCGGCACGGTCGACGGATTGGACTGGTCGTCGTAATAGATCAGCTTGACCGGCCGGCCCATGATGCCGCCCTTGGCGTTGACGTCGTCCTGCCAGATCTGCATCGCCAGGAGCGCCGCCTTGCCCGCGGCGGCGAGCCCTCCGGTCAGCCCCATGCCGAAGCCGATGGTGATCGGCTGCTTGTCCTGGGCCGAGGCCGGCGCCGACACGCCGAGACTGACGGCGAATACGGCGGCAAGCGCCCACGCCATGCGCTTCCAGAGCATGTTCTCCTCCCGGAATTATCGTTGCCGGCATCCTCGCACGCGCCCGGCGCAAAGACCAGCGCGCGGCGGCGCCTCATTGCCGCAGCAGGTGGCGGGCGACGATGACCCGCATGATCTCGTTGGTGCCTTCGAGGATCTGGTGGACGCGCAGGTCGCGCAGGTAGCGCTCGATCGGGAAGTCCCTGAGATACCCGTAGCCGCCGTGCAGCTGCAGCGCCTCGTTGACGACGCGGAAGCCGGCGTCGGTCGCCAGCCGCTTGGCCATCGCGCAATGCAGCGTCGCCTGCGCCGCGCCGCGGTCGAGGCTCGCCGCCGCGCGCCACAGCAGGAGGCGCGCCGCCTCGAGTTCGCCCGCCATGTCGGCGAGCTTGAATTGCAGCGCCTGGAAGTCGGCGAGGCGCTGGCCGAACTGGCGGCGCTCCAGCATGTAGTCGCGCGCCGCCTCGAACGCCGCGCGGCCGCCGCCGAGCGAGCAGGCGCCGATATTGAGCCGCCCGCCGTCGAGCCCCATCATCGCAATCGCGAAACCCTGTCCCTCCTCGCCCAGCCGGTTGGCGACCGGCACCCGGCAATCCTCGAAGACGACCGCGCGGGTCGGCTGCGAATGCCAGCCGAGCTTCTCCTCCTTCTTGCCGAACGAAAGACCCGGCGTTCCCTTCTCGACGGCGAGGCAGGAGATGCCGCGCGGACCGGCGGCGCCGGTGCGCACCATCGCGACATAGACATCGCTCGTCCCGCCGCCCGAGATGAACGCCTTGGCGCCGTTGAGCACATAAGCGTCGCCGTCGCGCCGGGCCGCCGTGGCGAGCGCCGCGGCATCCGACCCGCTGCCCGGCTCGGTCAGGCAGTAGCTGGCGAAATGCTCCATCGACATCAGCTTCGGCAGCAGGCGCGCGCGCTGCTCGCGCGTGCCGAAGCGGTCGATCATCCACGCCGCCATGTTGTGGATCGAGAGATAGGCGGCGGTCGACGGGCAGGCGGCGGCCAGCTCCTCGAAAATGATCGCGGCGTCGAGCCGGCCGAGCCCGCTGCCGCCAAACTCGTCCTTCACATAGATGCCGGCAAAGCCGAGCGCCGCGGCGGCGCGCAGCGCGGCCTGGGGAAACTCCTCGCGCCGATCCCAGTCCGCCGCGTGCGGCAGCCATTCGCTGCGCGCGAAGTCACGTGCCGTCTCCTGGAAGGCGCGCTGCTCGTCGGAGAGGTCGAAATCCACGGCCCGCCTCAGAGCGCGCGGTCGACCGCGGCGACGAGCGCGGCGCGCTCGTCCGCGGTGGTGACGCGAAACCGCTGCCAGTCGTCGCCGGCGCGCAGATCGGCGAAAATCCCCGACGGGTCCTCGTGGAAATGCAGCCAGGCGCGGCCCTTGCGGTAGAACACGCCGGGCCGCTTCTCGCGCAGCGCCGCATGACGCCGCAGCGCGGCGAGCAGATCGCCGAGCTGGTCGAGCGCCGCGTCGCCCGCGTGTCTCATCGCGCCAGCATAGGACGATTGCCCGACGGCATGAAGCGGGCGCAAGAAGCGGCCGCGGCGCGATCGGCGATTTGCTGCGGCCGACCACAAAATCTTGTATATCTGCCGGCCGGAGGGTCCATCCGTCGGGGGGACAGCATGGGAGCCGCTCTCGCACCGTTGCTGCTGCTGGTCGGCCTCGTGCTCGGCGGCGCCGCCGCGTGGTGGCTGCGCGGCCGCGAGCTGGCCGCCGAGCGCGCCGCGCTGACGCGGCTGCGCGGCGATTTCGAGCAGACCATGAAAGGGCTTGCCGCCGACGCGCTCGAAGGCAGCCAGACATCGTTTCTGCAGCTCGCCGAGCAGGTCTTCGCGCGGCACAAGGAGGGCGCCGACAAGACGCTCGCCGATCGCCGCAACGAGATCGCCCTGCTGCTCGAGCCGATCAACAAGAGCCTCGAAGAATACCGCAAGGGCCTCGGCGAGATCGAAGTCGCGCGGGCGAAGGCGTATGGCGGGCTGTCGGAGGAGGTGAAGGCGCTGGTGCAGATGCAGGCTGACGCCAGCCTGCAGACCCGCAAGCTGGTCAATGCGCTGCAGGCCGCGCCGAAGACGCGCGGCCGCTGGGGCGAGCACCAGCTGCGCAACGTCATGGAACTGGCCGGCATGGCGGCGCATGTCGATTTCCTGCCCGAGCAGACGATCGCCGGCGACGACGGGCGGCTGCGCCCCGACGTCATCATCCGGCTCCCCGGCGGGCGGCGCATCGTGGTCGACGCCAAGACCTCGATGGTCGCCTATCTCGACGCGGTCGAGGCGGCGGACGACGAAGCCCGCGAGGCCCGGCTCCAGGCGCATGCCCGCCAGCTGCGCACCCATATGCGGCTGCTTTCCGGGAAGGCGTATTGGGATGCGCTGCCCTGCACCCCCGATTTCGTCGCGATGTTCATCCCCGGCGAGAATTTCTATGCCGCTGCGATCGAGCGCGACCCGGCGCTCTTCGAGGACGCGATCGCCAGCAAGGTGCTGATCGTGACGCCGACAACGCTGATCGCGCTGGCCAAGGCGATCGCGGTCGGCTGGCGGCAGGAGGATTTGGCGCAGAACGCGGCGCGCATCGGCGAGCTCGGCCGCGAGCTCTATCGCCGGCTGGCGACGATGGGCGAGCATGCCGGCCGGCTCGGCGCCGGTCTCGAGGCCGCGGTCAGACATTACAACAACTTCGTCGGCAGCCTCGAAGGCCGGGTCATGGTCCAGGCGCGCAAGTTCAACGAGCTCAACCTCGACGGCGCGCAGGAGCCGCTCGCCGAGCTGCGCGGGGTCGAGACCCAGGTGCGGCCGCTGCGCGGCGACGCCGAGATCATCGCGCTGGTGCCGGGCGAGCGGGCCGCGCAGCCGGGCGAGTGACGAGCGCCGCCCGCCGCGACGCAAACGGGTTTTGAACCCACCCCGCCCGGCGCCGTAAGATCGCCCGGCATTGGCGGAGGGCGCGGCGATGAAGCTCGGCAGGCTCGGCGTATGGGCGGCGATGGACGCGCTGAGCGCGGCGGAGGGCGCCGCGTTTGCGAAGCGTGTCGAGGGCTGGGGCTATGCCGCGCTGTGGCTGCCCGAAAGCCGCGGCCGCGACGTGATGGTGCATTCGTCCTGGCTGTTGGCGAACACCGCCAGGCTCGTCGTCGCGCCGGGCATCGCCAACATCTACGCGCGCGACGCGGTAACGATGGCCAACGGCCAGCGCGCGCTGGCCGAGCAGTCGGGCGGCCGCTTCCTGCTCGGCCTCGGCGTCTCGCACGTGCCGTCGGTCGAAGGGCTGCGCGGCCATGTCTACGGCAAGCCGGTGGCGACGATGCGCCGCTATCTCGCCGCGATGGCGGCGGCGCCCTACGCCGCGCCGCAACCGGTGGCGAAGCCGCTCACCATCCTCGCCGCGCTCGGCCCCAATATGCTGAAACTGTCGGCGAGCGACGCCGACGGGGCGCATCCCTACAACGTCACCCCCGAGCATACGCACGAGGCGCGGCGGATTCTCGGGCCGGGCAAGCTGCTCTGCCCCGAGGTCTGGGTGCTGCTCGAAACCGACGCGGCGAAGGCGCGCGCGCTCGGGCGCCAGGCGCTCGCGCCCTATCTGCAGCTCGACAACTACCTCAACAACTGGCGCCGGCTCGGCTTCGGCGACGGCGACCTTGCCGGCGGCGGCAGCGACCGCCTGGTCGACGAGAACATCGCCTGGGGCGACGAAAGCCGCATCCGCGCGCGGCTGCAGCAGCATTGGGACGCCGGCGCCGACCACATCTGCATCCAGGCGATCAACCCCGACGGCTCGCGCAAGCCGGACGAGCGGGTGCTGGCGCTGCTCGCGCCCGGCTGAGCCGCCGCTACCTTGACGCGGTCGGGCACCCGCCCGACATTGGTGCGGCCAGGAGGGGCGAGCCCGCGATGTATTCGGAAACGACGCGTTCGATCAAGGTGACGGTGCGCCCGTTCTATCTCGCGCAGCACTCGTCGCCGGCGGAGGACCACTATGTGTGGGCCTATCACGTGCGCATCGAGAACGAGGGCAGCGAGACCGTGCAGCTGCGCAACCGGCACTGGCAGATCACCGATGCGCTCGGCCGGCTGCACGAGGTGCGCGGCCCGGGCGTCGTCGGCGAGGAGCCGGTGCTGAAGCCCGGCCAGAGCTTCGAATACACCAGCTCCTGCCCGCTCGCGACGCCGTCGGGGCTGATGGTCGGCGATTACGAGATGGAGACGCCGCAGGGCGAGAAGTTCCTGATCCGCGTCCCGGCCTTCTCGCTCGACAGCCCGCAGGAACAGCGCCGCCTCAACTAGGCCGCCTCAACTACAGCGCGCCGGCGCCGCCGGCCGAGAAAGAGATCCCCGATGAACGACATCGCCAAGCCCGCCGCCGCGGCATCGCGCACCGCGCGCGTGCCTCTCGCGGCCGAGCCACGCCCGTCGCGCGAGGCAGCGCTCGAGGCGGTGCGCACGCTCATTCGCTGGGCCGGCGACGACCCGGCCCGCGAGGGCCTGCTCGGCACCCCCGACCGCGTGGTGCGCGCCTACCGCGAATTCTTCAGCGGCTACGGCGAGGACCCGGTGGCGCTGTTGCAGCGCACCTTCGAGGAGGTCTCGGGCTATGACGAGATCGTGCTGTTGAAGGACATCCGCTTCGAATCGCATTGCGAGCACCACCTCGCGCCGATCATCGGCAAGGCGCATGTCGCCTACCTGCCGGACAACCGGGTCGTCGGCATCTCGAAGCTGGCGCGGCTCGTCGAGGTCTACGCGAAGCGGCTGCAGATCCAGGAGAAGATGACCGCCGAGATCGCCAACACGATCGACAGCGTGCTGCGCCCGAAGGGCGTCGCGGTCGTGATCGAGGCGGCGCATCAATGCATGACGACGCGCGGCGTCCACAAGCCGGGGGTCAGCATGGTGACGAGCCGCATGCTCGGCGTCTTCCGCAGCGACGCGACGACCCGGCGCGAGGTGCTGGCGATGATCGGCACGCCGGCGAGCACCCCCGGCGGGCACGTCTGAGGCGGCGCCGACCGCCGGCAGGCTTCCGGGCGCCGGCTCCCCGCCGTCAGCTTCCCGCCGTCAGCTTCCCGGCGTCAGCTTCCCGGCGGGCGCGGCGCCGGGATGTCGCGCGCCTCGATCTGGCCGGCGCCCGGGGCGAAGCTCAGCCGGATGCGGTAATTCTGCCAGTTGCGGCGATAGGCCACCGGGTCGGGCAGCGTGATGTCGGCGCGCGACACGGTCAGCAGCAGCCGGCTCTGCGCGTTGACCATCGGGCTCAGCGGCGCGTTCGGCAGCGGGTTGTTGCCGCTGTTGCCGAGCATGCTGCTGCGATAAGGGTCGTTGACCGTGCTGCGCCCCGTCGCGGCCCACGGGTTGGGGTCGGCATCGACATAGTTCGCCGCGGTCAGCGTGCCGTCGGGCGCGACGAGATCGGCGCCGCGCAGCGGCAGCGCGTCGACCGCCTCGACATGGATCACATTGGCGACGCCGCCCGGCGGAAAGCTCACCCGCACCCCGGGCAGCGGCGGGCCGGCCGGCGGCGGCGCATCGTTGCAGCCGGCGAGCGCGAGCGCGAGGAAGAGGGTCATCGGCAGCCGGCGCATGGGCGTTCCCCGAGGAGCGGAATCCGCGCCAACCGGCGCCCGCGCGGTGTAGCGCGAACCGCGCGCCGCTAAAAGAGAAAGCTGCCGCGGCCCCGTGACAGCGTCAAAAGCGGCGTGGCACACTCGCGCGGCGCAAGGGAGGGCGCGGACATGGACGGACAGGCGGCGCCGCCGGGCGATCTCGGCACGGTCGAGGACCGGTTCTTCACGATCCGCGACTTCGCGCTGCACGACGGCGCGACGCTGCCCGAGGCGACGATCGCCTACGAGACCTATGGCCGCCTCGCGCGCGACGGCCGCAACGCGGTGCTGTTCACCCACGGCTTTACCGGCAGCCATCACGCCGCCGGCCGCAACCCGGCGAATGCCGGCCAACCCGGTGCCTGGGAAGGCCTGATCGGGCCGGGCAAGGCGATCGATACCGATCGGCTCTTCGTCGTCGCCTCGAACATGCTCGGCTCGTCCTTCGGCTCGACCAACGCGGCGAGCCGCAACCCGGCGACCGGCAACGCCTACGGACCCGATTTCCCGGCGATCGCGATCCGCGACATCGTCGCCGCGCAGAAGGCGCTGCTCGACGCGCTCGGGGTCACCCATCTCGTCGCCGTCGTCGGCCCGTCCTACGGCGGCTACCAGGGCTTCCAGTGGGCGGTCGCCTATCCCGGCTTCATGGACGCCATCGTCGCGGTCAACACCGCGCCCTGGGCCTCGGTCAATACCGACAAGCAACTCGCCGAGGTCGCGGCGCGGCTCGCCGCCGATCCGGGCTGGCTGGGCGGCCGCTACCACGGCCGGGGGCCGGGCCCGCGCACCGCGCTGACCGAGATCAGGGTCGAGACGCTGAAGCGCTACGGGATCGAGGACAACCTCAAGCCGCGCTTCCCCGACCCGGCCGAGCGCGAAGCGGCGATCCGCAAGACGGCCGCGGAATGGGCTGCGAAATGGG
Source organism: Allostellaceae bacterium (assembly GCA_035507475.1). Taxonomy (GTDB): domain Bacteria; phylum Pseudomonadota; class Alphaproteobacteria; order ATCC43930; family CGMCC-115725; genus DATARH01. The sequence goes on from DATJOB010000270.1 coordinate 8,478, forward strand.
ACGCCCACTCGCTCATCATCCTGCGCCGCGCGCTGCTCGGCTTCGACACGCGGCCCGACTTCGCGCGGATCGCGGCGCGGGTGCTCTACATCCTGTGCCGCAGCGACGCGCTGTTCCCGCCCAAGATCGCACCGGGGGTGATGGCGGCGCTCGCCGAGGCCGGGGTCGCCGCGCGCTATTTCGAGATCGACAGC
>DATJOB010000271.1:0-19382 GCA_035507475.1 Allostellaceae bacterium
GAGCAGCGAGAAGAGCGGCACCTGCCACGCCCACAAATAGTGGTTCTTGCGATCGCGGATGATGCGGTCGCGCGCCCCGACATAGATCGCCCGCGACAGGTCGATGGGGCAGCCCTGCATCCGCGCCGTGCGCAGCGCGGCCGGCAGGTCGGGCATCTCGACGAAGCCGTAGCGCACGGTCATTTCCCAAAGCCCCGCGAGCACCTCGTGCAGCTCGACCCGGTCGCCCGGCTCGACGCGCGGCGTGTCCTGGAACGCGATGCTCAGCGTGATGACGGTTTGCGGCAGCGTGCCGAACTGCTCGGCCTGACGCACCACCAGCGGCGGCACGGCATTCGTCATCCGCGACAGGAAGATCGCGGTGCCGGGAACGCGCGCCACCTTGCGGCGCCGCAGCCAGGCGCGAAACGCGCGCGGCGCCATCGCCACCGTCGACTGGCGCTGGCGGATCGCCGCGATCCCGGCATGCCAGGTGGTCATCAGGGTGAAGACGATCGCGCCGAAGGTCAGCGGCACCCAGCCGCCATCGGCGATCTTCAACAGGTTCGCCGAGAAGAAGACGAAATCGACGAGAAGGAAGATGCCGCTCGTCGCCGCGGCGAGCGCCACCGGCCAGCCCCATTTCTCGCGCATCATCGTGTAGAGCAGCGCGGTCGTCAGCATCATCGTCGTCGAGACCGCGGTGCCGTAGGCGCCCGACAGCCGCGCCGAACTGCCGAACGCCACCGTCAGCAGCACGGTCAACAGCATCATCGACCAGTTGACGAAGGGCACGTAGATCTGGCCGTACTCGGTGTCCGAGGTCTGGCGGATCTTGAGCCCCGGGAACCACCCGAGCTGCATCGCCTGGCGGGTCATCGAGAACGATCCGGTGATGATCGCCTGGCTGGCGATGATCGTCGCGGCGGTCGCCAGCACCACCAGCGGGTAGATCGCCCAGTTTGGCGCCAGGCGGAAGAACGGGCTGCCGGCCGCCGGCTCGGCGATCAGCAGCGCGATCTGCCCGGCATAGTTGAGCAGACAGGCCGGCAGCACGATCAGGTACCAGCTGAGGCGGATCGCATTGCGCCCGACATGGCCGATATCGGCGTAGAGCGCCTCGGCCCCGGTGATCGCCAGGAACACGCCGCCGAGCACCGCGAAACCCTTCCACCCGCTCGCGACGAGAAAGTGGATGGCGCGGGTGGGATCGACCGCCGCGAGCACCGCCGGATGGCGCAGGATGCCGGCGACACCGAGCACACCGATCGCCACGAACCAGGTCAGCATGACCGGTCCCAGCACCGCGCCGAGCCGCGCGGTGCCGCGGTTCTGCACCGCGAAAAGCACGGCGAGGATCACCACCGCCAGCGGCATCACATAGGGCTGCAGCGCGCTGCTCGCGACGTTGACGCCCTCGAGCGCGCTCAGCACCGAGATCGCCGGGGTGATGATGCCGTCGCCGTAGATCAGCGCCGCCCCGAACAGCCCCATCAGCACCAGCCGCGGCGCGCGACCGTAGCCGCGGCCCGCGACCAGCGACATCAGCGCCAGGATGCCGCCCTCGCCGTGGTTGTCGGCGCGCATCACGAAGACGCCGTACTTGACCGAGACGGTGACGATCAGCGTCCAGAAGATCAGCGACAGGATGCCGAGCCCGATCTCCGGCGAGAACCGTCCGCCCACCCCTTCGATGATCGCGGGCAGCGTATAGAGCGGGCTGGTGCCGAGGTCGCCGAAGACGATGCCGAGCGCCGCCAGCGCCGCGCCCGCGGTGACCCGCCGCGCGCTCTGCGACATCGGATGCTGCTCTTCGGTGATCGCGGTCTCCGACGCCGGCTCTTCCTGTCGCTGCACCGGTTGTCGCCCGCCGGCGGCGCGATCATCTGCCGACCGGCGCCGGCCGCGGCCACCCGCCGCAGGAGGCCGCGCGCTCAACGGGCGCCGTTCTTGGCGCGCAGCGAATCGAGCAGCGCGCCGGTTGCGCGCGCCAGCGAATCGAGCGGGTGCGCTGCGCAGTAGCCGTCGATCCACGAGAACAGCGCCTCGGGCGCCGTCCCGGCGGTGACGTCCGCGCTGAGCGTCAACACGTTGGCGTTGATCCCGGTCAGGTAGCCCAGCACCCAGCTTTGCAGCACGACGCTATCGGCGGCGGCCTGGCTGCGCAGGCGCAGCCAGCTCCCGCACGGGCGGCTGCCGGCGCCGAGGATGGTGTATTCGTTGGCGGCGCGACTCGGCGACGCCGCGGACAAGGTCAGGAGAATAAAGACGGCGCCTGCCGCCGCAGCGGCCGCCCGGGCCCGGCTGGTCTGCCACCGTCGCAACGGTCGCGGAGAGTTTTTTTATCGGCGAACGAATGCCGTGCGCTATTGCCGTTCGAGCTGGAAAATCTCGTCCTTGATGCGGAGTTTCTGGCGCTTCAGATCGTAGATCGCCGCCTGATCGGGAAGCGGGCGGCGCGATTCCTCATCGATGGCGCGCTCGAGCGATGCATGCTTTTCTTTGAGCGCCTCGATGCGATCTTGCTGCGACATGCAGTTTCCTCCTGTGGACACTGACGGCCTGCGATGGTAGCGCCGGGCGGGGTTTTCGGCCAGCGCTTGCACTCCATTTTGGGGAAGATATGTGATTGGCCGCGGCCAGCATGAAGGGGGGGCCGATGCGACAGGATAAACGCCGCCCGCGGCTGATCGTCGGCATCTCCGGTGCCTCGGGCGTGGTCTACGGCGCGCGGCTCTTGACCCTGCTCAAGGCCCTCCCGGTCGAGACCCATCTCGTCGTCAGCCGTGCGGCGGAGCTGGCGCTGGCGCTCGAGACCGATCTCAAGCCGGCCGAGCTGCGCGCCCGCGCCGATGTCGCGTACGCGATCGGCGATCTCGCCGCGCCGATCTCCTCGGGCTCGTTCCGCACCCTCGGCATGATCGTCGCGCCGTGCTCGGTGCGCAGCATGAGCGAGATCGCCACCGGCGTCACCACGACGCTGCTCACCCGCGCCGCCGACGTCGTCCTCAAGGAACGCCGCCTGCTGGTGCTGGCGGTGCGCGAGACCCCGCTGCATCTCGGGCATCTGCGCACGATGGCGCAGCTCGCCGAGATGGGCGCGGTGATCGCGCCGCCGGTGCCGGCGCTCTATGCCAAGCCGCGGACGATCGACGAGATGATCGACCATAGCCTCGGGCGCCTGCTCGACCTGTTCGGGCTCGACAGCGGCACGGTGCGCCGCTGGGGCGAGACGCCCGTCGCGGTGCGAGACATTGCCCGGCCGGATTGAGGCGGTGCTCGCAACTCGTCACGGCCGGCGCGGCGGATCCCCGGGTCGAGGCCGGGGGCGACGACGCAAGAAGCCCGTCAACCCAGGCGGGTTGCGTCCCCGTCGTCGGCCGCGAGCTGGCGCAGCAGCACGAGCGCCTCGGGCGACGCGGCGTCGGCGCCGAGCACGAGCCGCAGATTGGCCGCCGCGTCGGCGGCGCGATCGCCGGCGGTGGCGACGGACGGTGCCGCGGCCGCGGCGAGCCGGGTTTGCACCCGCCGCTCGGCGGCGAGTTCCAGCGCCAGCACCCGGCGGCGCAGCGCCGCGACGTCCGGGTCGGCCTCGCGCTTCAGCGCGCCGCGCAGCCGGCGCAGCGGCTGGACGACCGCGCCGTCGACCGGTTGCATCGCCGCCGCGGCGCGCTGGACCGCCCCGGGATCGAGCCGGCCGCGACCGCAGGCGGCGTGCCACAGGGCGAAGAGCACGAGGTTGACGTTGTGGCCGCCGCGATCCTGCAGCGCGAGCAGCGCCGCGGCGACGCCCGGCCGGCTGTAGACCATCAGCGAGAAGCGCCAGAACGCCTCGCCGGCGTCAGCGCGCGGTGCGTCCATCGCCGGCCATGAATCGGGGCGCGAATGTGCTATAGTGGTCGGCGGCGCGACGGCCTGCGGCCCGCCCGCGGCGCGCCTCTCGAAACCTGCAACCGGCGTCCGTGCCGGCGTGCGCGATGGATCTGGATGTCGAAGCCCTGAAGGCCAAGCTGGCCGCCCTGACGATCGAGCATCGCGACCTTGACGACGTGATCGCGCGCATCGCCGAGCGCGTCCCGTTCGACCAGCTGCAGCTGCAGCGGCTCAAGAAGCGCAAGCTGGCGCTCAAGGACCAGATCTCGAAGATCGAAAGCGAGCTGCTGCCCGACATCATCGCCTGAGGCCCGATCCTTTAGGTTCAGCGACCCTCTGCCGTCATCTCCGTGAGGTCCGGCCCGGCCTGATCTTGGCGCGCAACGGCTCGGCACCGTGGATTCGGATCGCCGGCGTCAGCCGGCGCGGGCGAGGCGCTTGTGCTGGTACATCGCGCGGTCGGCGGCCTCGATCGCGACATGCGCGTCGTCGCCGCCGGCGAACGAATAGACGCCGAAGGCGGCGGTGACCGCGATCTTGGCCTTGCCCCAGCGCAGCGGCGCGGCGCCGATCGCCTGGGCCAGCGCCAGGCCCTTGGCGGCGGCCTGCTCCTGGGTGGTCTGCGCGAGAATGACGCCGAACTCGTCGCCGCCGAGCCGGCCGACGATGTCGCTCGACCGGACGTTGGCGCACAGAATCGCCGCGACATGGCGCAGCGCCTCGTCGCCCGCCGGATGGCCGTGGGTATCGTTGATCTGCTTCATGCCGTTGACGTCGAAATAGATGACGCTCGACGGCACGTTGTAACGCTGGCTGAAGCCGATCATCCGCGACAGCTCGCGCACAAAGGCGCGCCGATTCGCAATCGGCGCCAGCGAATCCTCGTCGGCAAGGCGTTCGAGCTGGGCGATCCGGGCGCGCGCCTCCTCGAGTTCCTGGCGCATCGCCTCGTTCGCCGCCTGCGCCGCGCGCAGTTCGCGGGCGAGCTTGCCATCGGCCGCCGGCCCCGGTTTTCCGGGCGATTTCGCGGCGCTGGGCGGAGCCGGCCGGTCGCCGGCGCGGCGCGTCCTGGACGCGCGGCTCGCCACCGGCTTCGACGGCTCTTTCAACATCTGGCTGTCCCGCCCCCGGTGCGAAAGCATCGGCCTCATCTTGTCTATAAACCAGCCCGGCTGGTTTGCAAGAACCGGAATCACCCGATGCGCCAACGCCCGCCCGGCCGCTTGTACGGCGGGGCGCCGACCCTATAATGCGCGCCCCGCAACCGCGTCGAGGCACCGGGCATGGCCGAATCCGGCCCGAGGGTCGGCATCATCATGGGCAGCCAGTCGGACTGGGAGACGATGCAGCACGCCGCCCAGACGCTGGAGCGGCTCGGCATCGCCCATGAGACGCGCATCGTGTCGGCGCACCGCACGCCGAAACGGCTCTACGACTATGCGACGGGGGCGCAGGCGCGCGGCCTCAAGGTGATCGTCGCCGGCGCCGGCGGTGCGGCGCATCTGCCGGGGATGACCGCGGCGCTGACGCCGCTGCCGGTGCTCGGCGTGCCGATCGAGAGCCGGACCCTCAAGGGGATCGACAGCCTCCTGTCGATCGTCCAGATGCCGGCCGGCGTGCCGGTCGCGACCTTTGCGATCGGCCAGGCCGGCGCGGTCAACGCCGCGCTCTCCGCGGCGGCGATCCTTGCGCTCGGCGACCCCGCCGTGGCCGCCGCGCTCGATCGCTGGCGCCAGACCCAGACCGCCGCCGTCGCGGAAAGGCCGGGCCCGCCCTGATGCTGGCGCCGGGTGCCACGATCGGCATCCTTGGCGGCGGCCAGCTCGGCCGGATGACCGCGTTTGCCGCCGAGCGACTCGGCTACCGTGTCCATGTCTTCACCGGCGAGCCGGACAGCCCGGGCGTGCAGGTTGCCGCGGCGGCGACGATCGCCGCATGGGACGACGCGGCGGCGCTCGCCCGCTTCGCCGAAGCGGTCGATGTCGCGACCTTCGAATTCGAGAACATCCCGGCCGAGGCGGTGCGCCTTGTCGCCGCCGCAAAGCCGGTGATGCCGGCGCCGGAGATCCTCGAAACCACCCAGGACCGGCTGCGCGAGAAGGACTTCCTGCGCGGCATCGGCGTCGCCACCACCGACTATCGCGCGATCGCGGACGCCGCCGCGCTGGCCGAGGCGCTGCACGGGCTGAAGGGCAGGGCGGTGCTGAAAAGCGCGCGGATGGGCTATGACGGCAAGGGCCAGCTGACGGTCACCGCCAGGACCTCGGCGGCCGAGGCCTGGCGCCGGATGGGCGCGGCCCGCGGCATCCTCGAAGGCTTTGTCGATTTCCGCTGCGAGGTCTCGGTGGTGGTCGCGCGCGCCGCCGACGGCGCGCTTGTCGCCTATCCGCCGGTCGAGAACCGCCACGTCAACCACATCCTCGACACCACGATCGCCCCGGCGGCGCTGCCCGAGGAGACCGCCCGCGAGGCGCAGTCGATCGCCCGCGGCATCGCCGAGCGGCTCGGTCTCGTCGGGGTGCTGGCGGTCGAGATGTTCGTGACCCGCGACGGCCGCGTGCTGGTCAACGAGCTCGCGCCGCGGCCGCATAATTCGGGGCACTGGACGATCGACGCCTGCGCCTCGAGCCAGTTCGAGCAGCTGGTGCGGGCGATCTGCGGGCTGCCGCTCGGCTCGCCGGAGCGCCATTCGGATGCGGTGATGAAGAACCTGATCGGCGACGAGGTCGACACCTGGCGCGAGGCGATCGCCGACCCGACCGCACGACTGCACCTCTACGGCAAGCGCACCGTCCGCCCCGGCCGCAAGATGGGTCACGTCACCCGGCTGCTGCCTCGGAAATAGCGCCTTGACCGCGACGTGCCGCAGGCCCGACGCGCGCCTATCGCGCGAGGTCGAACCGCGGCTGCAGCATGTCGCCGTGCAGCAGCACTTTCCACACGCAGCCGAGCAATTCCGACATCCGGAACGGCTTCGAGACGAACTCGTCGAGCGCGGGATCGCAGACCGCGGGATAGCCGTGTCCGGAAATAAACAGGCATTTGACGCCGGGATGGCGCCGCCGCGCCAGTTGCGCCAGCTCAACCCCGCTCAATCCGCCCGGCAGCCGGATATCAGCGACGATGAGGTCGAAACTGTCCTGCTCCACCAGGTCGAGCGCGATACGGCCGTTCGCCGCGGTCTCGACCCGGAACCCGGTGCTGGTCAGCAGCTCGCTGATCAGGTCACGTACATCCTCTTCATCCTCCACCACGAGGACGGAACGGGCGCGATCTTGCATGGGTCGTCTCCCAACGAAGACGCGAATGTTCAAAACGCCGAACAGGCGAAAGAGCCGAGGGTTCCGCCGACCTCGCGATTTTTCTACAGGGCGAGCCTGTCGAGCTCGACCCAGCGCCGCTCGCGATGGCTGCGGTGGCAGGCTTCGGCGAGCTGCACGCCCTTGGCGCCTTCGAGCAGCGGCGAGGGGAACGGCCCGTCCTCGGCGATGTGGCGCAGGAACAATTCCCACCCCTCGCGGTAGCTGTTCTTGAACGGGTCGAGCGCCGGCATCTCGAGCCAGTCGTCGTCGAAGGCGGCGGGCTGCGGCCGCTCGGCGTCGAAGAACGGCCGCGGTGTCGCGACCAGCGGCTGCACGAAGCAGCGGTGCAGCCCGCAGACCGCCGAGCCGGCGGTGCCGTCGACCTGGATCTGCAGCAGGTCGTCGCGCTTGACGCGGCTCGCCCAGGACGACGCGATTTGGGCGATCGCGCCGCCGTCGAGCTCGAAGATCGCGAAGGCGTGGTCCTCGACATCGACGTCGTAGGGTCGCCCGGCCTCGTCGATGCGGCGCGGCTGCGCGGTCGCCTCGCGGCACGACACCGCGGCGATCGGCCCGAGCAGCCGGTCGAAGATGTAGCGCCAATGCGCGAACATATCGAGGACGAGGCCGCCGCCGGTCGCGCGCTGGTAGTTCCAGCTCGGCCGCTGCGCCGGGACGAGCTCGCCGTCGAACACCCACCAGCCGAAATCGAGGCGCACCGACAGCACCCGGCCGAAATAGCCGCTGTCGTAAAGGCGGCGCAGCTTCTTGAGGCCGGGCAGGAACAATTTGTCCTGCACCACGCCGCTCTTGAGCCCGGCGCGCGCCGCCTGCCGCGCCAGCGCCAGCGCCGTCTCGACGCTCTCGGCGACCGGCTTCTCGGTGTAGACGTGCTTGCCGGCGGCGAGCGCGGCGGCGAGCCGTTCGGGTCGGCCGCCGGTCGCGTTGGCGTCGAAATAGATCGCGGTCGCCGGGTCGGCGAGACAGGCGTCGCGGTCGAGGCTCCAGGCGAGGCCGCCGCTTGCCTCGGCGAGCGCGCCCAGCTTGGCGCCGTTGCGGCCGAGCAGCAGCGGTTCCGGCACCAGCCGGTCGCCGCTCTTGAGCGGCAGCCCGCCTTCGGCGCGGATCGCCAGCAGCGCCTTCAGATGCTGCGTCGTGCCGAGCCGGCCGGTGGCGCCGTCGAGGACGATCTTGATCTGCTTTGTGCTCAAGCGGTCGCAGCGATGATCGATTCGCGGATGATCGCCGGGATCCGCTCGAGCGTCTCGTCGGGCGTCATCAGCGGCGGCGCGAGGCAGATCGTGTCGCCGATCGCCGGGTCGGTCCCGCCCGCCCGGATGCGCAGCAGCAGGCCGCGCGCCATCGCCTCGCGCGCGACGCGGGGCCCCAGGCCGATCGCCGGCGCCTTCGACGACTTGTCGGTGACGAGCTCGACCCCGCACATCATGCCGAGGCCGCGCACGTCGCCGACATTGGGCAGGTTGCGCAGCTCTTCGAGGTTGGCGAGCAGCTTCGCGCCCTCGGTCGCGGCGCGCTCGGCCAGCCCGTCCTGCTCGATGATCCCGACATTGACGACGCCGACCGCGCAACACACCGGGTGGCCGCTATAGGTCGCCGCGTGCATGAAGCGGCGGTCGAGCGGGGCCGACAGGATCGCTTCGTGAATGCGCTTCGAGGCGATGACCCCGCCCAACGGCAGGTAGCCGCTGGTGACCCCCTTGGCGAACGACACGAGGTCCGGCTCGACCCCCCAATGCCCGAGCGCGAACCAGCGGCCGGTGCGGCCGAAGCCGGTGATCACCTCGTCGGCGATCATCAGCACCTCGTACTTGTCGCAAATCTCGCGCAGCTTCGGGAAATAGGTCGGCGGCGGCACGATCACCCCGCCGGCGCCCATCACCGGCTCGGCAATGACGGCGGCGACGGTCTCCGGTCCCTCGGCGAGGATCGCCTGCTCGACCGCGGCGGCGGCGGCGATGCCGGGGTCGTCGTCGCCCGCGTGGCGATAGGCGTAGGGCGGCGCCACCTGGATGAAGCCCGGCACCAGCGGCCCGAACATCTTGTGATAGACCGCCATGCCGGTGGCGCTCATCGCCGCCAGCGTCACGCCGTGATAGCCGTGGCGCCGCGAGATGATCTTCACCTTGTCGGGCTTGTCCTGGAGCTTCCAGTAATAGCGCGCGAACTTGAACGACGACTCGTTCGATTCGGCGCCGGCGGTGGTGAAATAGACCGCCGAGCTGCTCGGATAGGCGTGCTTGACGATCATCTCGCCGAGCCGGATCGCCGCCTCATTGGTCTGGCCGACATAGGCCGAGGCGAAGCCGATCTTGCGCATCTGCGCCGCCGCCGCATCGGCGAGCTCGCCGCGGCCGTGGCCGATATTGACGTTCCACAGCCCGCTCAGCCCGTCGATCACGCCGCGCCCGCCGACGTCGTAGAGCATCGCGCCCTTGCCGTGGTCGATAAAGAGCGGCGCCTTGTGGTCCTCCGGGTGGTGCAGCGGGTGGACGAGGAACTGGCGGTCGGTGTCGAGGAGCTGCGTCGTGCCGTCCATCGGTCTCTCCTGCCTCGGCGGGTCGTCCTACCCTAGTTTCACCGGTTCGGCAGGTCCAATGGATAGATCGGGCGGCGCACGTTCTTGAAGCGGAGCTGCGAGTAGTCGGAGGTGCAGACGCCGATGCCGGCGCAGTCGACCACCGCCTTGGCCATCGCCGCCAGCCCGGCGCGCCAATGGACGCGGCTCTTCAGCATGATGTAGCGCTTCTGCAGCGGGTCGATGCCGAGGCTGAAGAAGCAGTTGAGATCGCTCGGCTCGACATGCCGCGAAATCAGCGCGATCTCGACCTTGCCGGTGTCGATCACCACCGAGGGCCCCATGTCGGTGGTGACGCCGCGCCCCATCGGCCCCTTGTTTCGGAAGCGGCCGCTGGCGATGGTCTTGACCGTGCCGGTGATGTCGAGCGGCGGGCTCTCGCCCGGGATCTGCGGCATCGCGAGCTTGCCGCCGACCGAGAGCGTGACCCTGGCGCCGATCCCGGCGGCGATCGCCTGCTGCACCGCCTCGGGGTCGTAGATCGCGAAGGCGGCGGCGTTCTCGAACCCGGCCTCGATGATCGCGCGCAGCACGACGGTGGTGTCCATCGTGCCGCCCGAGGCGCAGTTGTCGTAATGGTCGAGCAGCACGATCGGGCCCTGTCCGGGCGCCGGCTCGGGCATCGCCTTGGCGCGGGCCAGCGCGGCGTCGAGCGCCTCGATCCTGTAGACGAAGGCTTCGCGCTCGACCCAGGCGCGGTCGAGGAGCTCGTCGCGCAACCGCTCGGCGAGGTCGCGGTCGTCGTCGGTCACCACCACCGCCGAGAGCCCGGCATTGGCGATGTCGGCATGCGGGAAGCCGGTGAACAGGCTCGCCGCCAGCGCGCCCTCGGCGGCCATCGCCGCGCAGCGCTCCTGCAGCTCGCGGTTGGGGTGGTCGTCGGTGCCCTGGCGCATGACGTGCGGCAGCATCGGCACATTGCCCCAGGCCATGACGGGGCGCGCCTCGCCGCGGATCGCGCGCAACAGGATGTCGCCCGCCCGCTTCGCGGTGTCGTAGGTGTCGACATGCGGATAGGTGCGGTAGCCGCAGACGACGGTCGCGTTCTCGACCATCGCCGGGTAGAGGTTGGCGTGCATGTCGTAGGCGACCGCGATCGGCGTCGCCGGGTCGAGCGCGCGGATGCGGCGCAGCAGCTCGCCCTCGCCGTCCTCGAAGCTCTCGGTGACCATCGCGCCGTGCAGGTCGAGCATGATCCCGTCGAACCCGCCGGCCGTCTTTCCCTCGGCGACCGCGCCGCAGATGCGGTCGGCGATATGCTCGAAGGCGGCGTCGTCGACCGGCCGCGACGGCGGCGCGCTCGCGGCGATCGGCAGCACCACCTCGGCGTTCTCGCGCTGGGCGATGTCGAGATAGGCGCCGAGGCCGGAGCCGGTGCCGCGGAACGCGGCGATCGCCGCCTCGTCGTAAAGCGGGCCGGGGCCGTAGCCGAACCGCGCGAGCGGGGTCGGCACCGGCGAGAAGGTGTTGGTCTCGTGCTTCATCATCGCGAGCAACAGGCGCATGATCGGCCCTCCGCAATGCTCAGCCGCGACGATAGCGGGCCAGGGGAGAAAGCGCCATGCAGCGCAGCACCGAGCGCATCCTGACGACCCATGTCGGCAGCCTGCCCCGGCCGGCCGAGCTCTACGCGCTGATCGAGCGCAGGCAGGAAGGCGGCGCGGTCGACGCGGCGGCCTTCGCGGCACAGGTCGGGAGCGCGGTCGCCGAGGCGGTGCGGCGCCAGGCCGAGGCCGGGATCGATATCGTCGCCGACGGCGAGATGGGGCGGGTCGGGTTCATCCCCTATGTCAACGAGCGGCTGACCGGCATCGAGCCGAGCCCGGGCGAACCCGCCAACTACTGGAGCGAGTCGCGCGAATACAAGGCGTTCCCCGAATTCTACGCCTGGGCGCAGGGCCAGCCCGGCGCCGCCGGCAAGGCCGGCCGCACGCGCTGGCTGTGCACCGGGCCGGTCGCCTACAAGGGCCAGGCGGCGCTCGCCGCCGACATCGCCAACCTGAAGGAGGCGATCCGCGGCCTGCCCGAGGGACAGGGCGTCGTCGAGGCGTTCATGCCGGCGGTGTCGCCGGGCAACCTGGTCAACTGGAACCGCAACCTCCACTACCCGAGCGAGGAGGCCTATCTCTATGCGGTGGCGGACGCGCTCCGCGAGGAATACCGCGCGGTGATCGAGGCCGGGCTCGTGCTGCAGATCGACGACCCGCTGCTGTCGTCCTATTACGTGATGCACCCCGAGGTGAGCCTCGACGGCTGGCGCCGCTGGGCGCAGACCCGCGTCGCCGCGCTCAACCACGCGCTCAAGGGGCTGCCGCCCGAGCGCATCCGCTACCACACCTGCTACAGCATCAATATCGGCCCGCGCGTCCACGACCTCGAGCTCAAGAACATCGTCGACACGATGCTGAGGGTCGATGCCGGCGCCTATTCCTTCGAGGCGGCCAACCCGCGCCACGAGCACGAATGGCGGGTCTGGGAGCATGTCGCGCTGCCCGAGGGCAAGGTGCTGATCCCGGGCGTCGTCACCCATTCGTCGAACATCGTCGAACATCCCGAGCTGGTCGCCGAGCGCATCGCCCGGTTCGCCGGCGCGGTCGGCAAGGAGCACGTGATCGCCGGCGCCGATTGCGGCTTCGCCAGCTTTGCCGCGACCTGCGAGGTCCACCCGAGCGTCGTCTGGGTCAAGCTCGCCGCGCTCGCCGAAGGGGCGCGGATCGCCAGCCAAGCGCTGTGGCGCTAGAGGCCCGGCCGCAGCCCTTCGATCTTTGCGAGATGGCCGGTCTTGACCCAGAGTCGGCAGCCGTCCGGGCCGGCGGTGGCGTCGAGCGTGCCGCCGCAGGGCAGGCGCAGCCAGGATTGCGGCGCGAACGCCTCGCCGCCCTCGACAAAGCCGCCGTCGAGCACCAGGAACTCGCCGCCGCCGGGCAGCGCCAGCGCGACCGCGGCGCCCGGCGCCCAGCGTTCGAGACGCACCTCCTCGCGCGCGTCGCGGAACAGCGGCAGCGTCGCGACGCCGGGCCGTTCCGGCAGCGGCGCGTAGGCCAGCCCGCTGGTGTCGAGCCGCAGCTCGGTGCGGTCGGCCAGGTCGAACTGCCACAGCTTGACGAACAAGGTGCAGCCGGGGACCGAGCCCGGGCTGTGGCGCGAGGTCGGCGGGTTGCGGATGTAGCTTCCGGCCGGGTAGGCGCCGTGCTCATCCTCGAACACGCCGTCGAGCACGATGAATTCCTCGCCGCCGCCATGGGTGTGCGGCGAAAACCGGCTTTGCGGCGCGTAGCGGACGATCGAGGTGGCGCGCGCGATCTCGTCGCCGACGCGGTCGAGCATGCGCCGATCGACGCCGGCGACCGGCGAGGGCACCCACGGCAGCTGCGCCGCGTGCACCGCCGCCCGGCGGCTGAAATCGGCGTTCAGTTCCATCGCGCCATCGTATCACGGCGACGGCGACCGGGGCCCGGCAAATGATGCGCCGGGCGTTGCTCGGGCTGCTGCTGGGCTGGCGGCTCGCCTCGCCGGCGGCGGCCGCCGAGGGCGTCGACCCGCTGCTCGCCTCGGTGGCGAGCGAGGCGCGCGAGACCATCGCGGTGCTCGACTGGTTCTACGTGCAGCACCGCGCCTGCCCGCAACCGACGCAGCCGGCGGAGCTGGCCGAGCTGCAGAGCGGGCTCGGCGACGGCTTCTCGGTCGATCGGCAGGGGCAGTTTGTCGCCATCCGCGGCATCAGCATGGCCGATGTCTGGTTCTACTACGCCTCGCCGGACCACCCCGACCGCTGCACGCTGTGGCGCAAGCTCGGCTGGGATCCGGCGCTGATCTGGCGCCGGCGCGGCAACAGCACCGGCTGGGTGCTCGACCCCGGCGACGGCACCGCCGAGCGGCCGCTGAAGATTGCGCCGTAGCCGCGCCGGAAAAATCGCGGGCAGTGTGAGCGCGCTCACCTTGGCGTTGCGGCGGCGACGCTATGTTCATTCGCGAGAACAGAGAAAGGGGAGATTCCCATGTACGGCGATCTGACCCGCTGGATCGAGGATGCGGATGCCCGGGCGGCATCGGAGGCGGCGTTCGAGGCCGAGGACGCGGTCGGCGAGAGGCAATACCTGCATCTCGGCCACGCGATCGCGCAGGTGCCCTCGTGGCTCCATTCGACCTTCAGCCTCGATACGCTGGCGTCGCTCGGCTCGCATGCGCTCGATTACGTCCGCCATCCGGCATCGCATAGCCGCCACTAGCGCCGCGCCCGCGGCCCCAGCCCGCGCGGCGATTTTGGCGTATCGCCGAATTTTGGCGTATGAAAGGGTCCTGCTGAGCGATCAGGCGGGACAAACGGCGGTGCTGGGCCCCAGCCTTCGTGAACGACGCCGGCTGTTCGAGGGCCATGCGATCTTCGGCAAGCTGGCCCCGGAGGATTTGGACGCGCTGCTGCTGCATGCGCGGGCGGAACGCTATCCGGCGGGGCGCGAGATCTTCGCCAAGGGGTCGCCCGGGCGCAGCATGATGGCGATCCTCAAGGGCAGCGTGCGGATCAGCACGCCCTCGCCGAGCGGGCGCGACATCGTGCTGACCGTACTGCACGCCGGCGACATCTTCGGCGAGATGGCCCTGCTCGACGGCGAGGACCGCAGCGCCGACGCCACCGCGGTCGACGATTGCGAGCTGCTCGTCCTCGACCATCGCGATTTCATCCCGTTCCTCGAGCGGCGCGCCGATATCTGCATCCTGCTGCTGCGGCTGCTCTGCCGGCGGCTGCGGCAGACCGACCGGGCGGTCGAGGAGGTGATGTTCGGGCGGCTCGACGCGCGGATCGCCAAGGCGTTGCTGCGGCTGGCGGCCGGCGCGCCGCCCGGGGCGTCGGACGGCGATGGCGGCGTCATGCTGCACATCACCCAGCAGGAGCTCGCCGGCATGGTCGGGGCGAGCCGCGAAAGCGTCAACAAGCAGCTCCAGGTGTGGCAGAGCGCCGGGGTGCTGCGCCTCGGCAAGCGGCTCATCGCGATCCCCGATGTCGACGCGATCGAGACGCTGGCTTAACCTCGCCCGCGGCGGTCACGGCCCGGGAGCGGAGCGATGGACCTCAACCAGCTGAAGGAAGCCGCGATCGAGGCGACGACCCGGGCGCTGCAGCAGCGCTTCGATGTCGTCCCCGACGAGGACAGCGAGGAGTGGGAGGCGGAGTACCGGCGCCAGTTTGCGCTCGCCCGCGAGCGCCACGGCGTCAGCGCCACCGGCGTCGCCCGGCCGAGCGCGGCCGCGGAACTCAAACTGCCCGAGCTGCGCGGCGACACGCAGGAGCTCGTCCACTGGGGCGAGCAGGTGCGCGCCGAGCGCCTGCGCGAGGTAAGCGAGCCGCCGGTGCGGGCGTGGATGGCGCAGACCTGGACGCGGGCCAAGGTGTGGGTCGACACGCGCGACGTGCCGATCGCCACGCTGTTGCAGCGCACCCGACCGCAATACGAGCAGTACCGCCGCCAGCGCGCCGAAGAGCAGAAGGCGCAGAGCGCCGCCGCGCAGCAGAAGGCGGCGGCGGCCGCCGCCTATCGGGCACGGCTCGCGGCGGCGGGCGTCAGTGAGGCCGGCCTCGTCGAGCTGGTCGATGCGGCCGAGCGGATGAAGCCGGCGGCGCTCGGCGACAAGCTCGCCGAACTCGCGGTCGGCGACCGGCAGCTGCGCATCTTCACGACGAGCGACGGGCAGACCCTGCTGGTCAAGGAGAAGACGCTGCAGGGCCAGCTCGAATACGGGATCGAGCGCGACGAGGGGCTGGTCGCCGACCTCAAGCTGTTCGCCGCCGCGCCCTGAGCCGCCGCCATGGCCGATCGCGACAGCATCCCGGTGATCGATCTCGGCGCCTATCTCGCCGGCGAGCCGGGCGCGGCGGCGCGTGCGGCCGAGGAGCTGCGCATCGCGCTGACCGAGATCGGCTTCTACCTGATCGTCAACCACGGCGTCGCGCCGGCGCTGACCGCCGCGGCGTATCGCGAGGCGGCGCGGTTTCACGCGCTGCCGCTCGACCGCAAGCTGGCGGTCAAGATCGACCGGCACAATGTCGGCTACCTGCCGCTGCGCGGCGACACGCTGCGCACCTCGGTGGTCGAGACCGTCACCAAGGCGAACCTCAACGAAGCCTTCTTCATGGCGCGCGACCTGCCGCCCGACCACCCCGACGTCGTCGCCGGCCGCCGCTTTCGCAGCGCCAACCAGTGGCCCGCCGCGCTGCCCGGCTTCCGCGAGGCCCTCGTCGCCTATTGCGATGCGCTGGAGCGGCTGGTGCGCCGCCTGGTGCCGCTCTACGCGCTCGCGCTCGGGCTGCCTGCCGCGTATTTCGACGCGCCGTTCGGCGAGCCGCAATACAAGCTGCGCGCGACGCACTACCCGCCGCAGGCGCCCGGCGCGGCGGCGGACGATTTCGGCATCGCGCCGCACACCGATACGAGCTTTCTGACGCTGGTCGCGCCCAACCCGGTGCCGGGGCTGGCGATCCGCACCCAAGGCGGGCGCTGGATCGCGCCGCCGGCGGTGCGCGACGCCTTCGTCGTCAATGGCGGCCAGCTGTTGTTGCGCTGGACCAACGACCGCTTCCTCGCGACGCCGCACCGCGCGGTCAACCGCTCGGGCGGCGAGCGCTACGCGCTGGCGTTCTTCTGCGACGCCGCCATCGACTGGCCGGTCGCTGCGGTGCCGAGCTGCGTCGGGCCGGACCATCCGCCGCGCTATCCGACGACCTACTACACCGAGTACATGATCGCCTATCAGCAGCGGACCTATAACGTGTTCGCCGACACCGCGCGCGACGCCGCCGGCTGACCGCCGCGCGACGCGACGGAATGTGTCAGGGCGCGGGCAAACGCGATCCGCGCTTTACAATTTTTTACCGAACGACGCGCGCGATACATCTGCCGCTTACAAGCGGCCTCTAACCTCCCGGCCAACGGCGACGAGCGCCGAACGGAGGGGTTGGATGTCGGACGTCCATCTGTTGATCGAGGAGCAGATCCCGCGGCTGATGCGCTATGCGCGGGCGCTGACCCGCGACAACGAAGCCGCGGCAGAGCTGGTCGAGGACACCGTGCGCGAGGCGTTGGCACACCCGCACGAGCGGCGGCCCGATCAGGCGGCCCGGCTGTGGCTGCTGGGCGTCCTGCACGACCTGCGCGACAACCCGTTCCGGCAGGGCGCGATCCCCGCCGACCCGTTCGACCGCGATCCGCTGGCGGCGCTGACGCTGTCCGATCTCGACCGGGCGCTGGGCCAGCTGCCCGAGCAGCAGCGCGCGGTCATCCTGCTGATCGGCCTCGAAGGCCTCAGCTATGGCGAGAGCGCCGCGGTGCTGCGGCTGTCGGTCGGCACGCTGCGCGCCCGGCTCGCGCGCGCCCGCGCCGCGCTGCGCGAGGCGCTCGGCGTCGGGGCCCCGCCGGCCCGTCCGAGTGCCCAGCTCGAGCCGCACGCCGCCTAGCCGCAGCGCGGCGATCCGGCCCCGCGGGCGGCGCCATGCGCCCAGCGCATTGCGCTCCGCCGCGCCGGCCGGCGGCGTTGCCGCTCGCCGTTTTTCGGCGCATTGTGGGGCCGATCTTCGAGGAAGGAACCCCGCGATGGCCGCCCAGCCGCAATCGGTGCTGAGCAACTCAGGCAAGCCGGAAGCGCTTTACGGCAAGCTGGAGGAGCGGATGCTCGCGCGCGACCAGAAGGGCGCGAGCGACGCCTATTACGAGCTGGTGCGGGCCGGCCGGCCGATGACCGAGATCGTCGCCGAGGGTGTGCGCATCCATGCCCCCTACACCCACGTGCCGTATCACGAGCGGATCGACGACGGCTACGTCAACTTCGTCAACAACGACCATTGCCTGCTCTCGGCGCGCGCCGCGCTGCACCTGGCGAAGCTGGTGCCGCAGGATTGCGCGGCGCTGCCTTACGCGCAGACGGTCTGGTACATCCCGACCGGGCTCGACATCTGGAACCAGAAGATCCTCAAGGCGCCCGGCCACTACGCGCGCGCGCCGGGCTGGTCGCCGCCGCCCGGCCCGCCGCCGATGCCGGAAATCGCCTGGGCCGACCAGGAGCCCGAGCGGCTCGACGGCCCGCTGCAGGAGCGGCTCGACCACTGGATGACGCTGGTGCATCGCGGTCAGGTGCTGGAGGCCTATCGCGTCTTCCTCGGGCTGATGGAGAACCCGAGCGAGCGCAAGGCGGTGCTGGCGCAGCTCGTCCATGCCGGGCTGATCGACGTGCAGGACCGCGCGCTCTACAACCGCTCGTATACGACCGGCCACAAGGCGTTCCGCGCCCGCGCCACGGTCGAGCTGGGCAATTTCCTCGGCTGGGACGACGCGCATAACGTCGTCTATGCCGGGGCGCTCGACATCGCGGTCGGGCCGCGCTGGTATTCGACCTACGAGATGGCGTGCAACGCCGTCAAAATCTTCCTCGAAAAGCAGACGGTCTCGGCGATCCCCTACGGCGGCGCCTCGGAGATCGAGCTGCGGATGCTCGCCGAGAACCAGGCATCGCTGAGCGAGGCGGAGCAGGCGGAATTCGAGAAGGCGGTGATCCGCGAGCCGGAGCCGGCCTATCTCGAAGTGCTGTCGCGGCTGCTCGAAGCGGGCAAGAGCCCGCGCCGCATCCTCGACGCGCTGCAGATCGCCTCGGCCCAGGTCATCCTCGAAACCAGCGGGGTCAACAATTTCTCGCTGCCGCAGCATTGTTTCGAGTACCTCAACACGATGGGCTGGTACTTCGACAACTTCCAGCACAAGCAGCAGCTGAAGCTGCTCTACACCGCGACCTCCTATCTCAACCGCGCGGCCTGGCACCAGAAGGGGATCGGCGACGCCGAGCCCAACGCGGCGCGGGCGCCGGCCGGCGCCGACAAGCTCGACGGCCGCCAAATCCTCGATCGCCTCGACCAGGCGGTGCTGGCGCTCGACGGCCCGCAGAGCGTCGGCTGGACCAGGGCCTACCTCGACAGCCAGACCGATCGCGGGCCGCTGATCGAGCGGCTGGCGCTGCTGTCGGCGCGGATGGGCAACGACCCGCACAACCAGGAGATCGGCCAGGTCCTGCTCGAGGATTACGGCAAGAACCGGGCGTTCGATCGCGACCGGCTGCTGCTCGCTTGCGCGCATCACACCGCGGTGCATCGCAAATACGGCAACCCGCTCGATTGCGCCAACCGGTTCGGCGCCGCGATGGGCATCGCCCGCCTGCAGTAGGGGGAGGCGCCCACGACGCGCGGCCGCCTGCCGGTCATCGCCGCCGCCGCGGCGGCGAGTTGGCTGCTGAGCCCGCCCGCTCCGGCGCAGGACCCGCGCGTCGTGGTCCCCGACGTCACCGTGACGGCGCCGGGCCCGGCCCAGACCCCCGCACCGACCCCGGCACAGACCCTGGCACAGACGACAACGGCGCTCTACCGGGCGAGCTGGGCGGGTCTGCCGGCGGCGCTGATCCGGTTGACGATCAGCGACCGGCCCACCGGTTATCGCGACGAGATCGCGATCAGCACCCAGGGGCTGCCGCATCTGGTGACGCGGTTTCGCGGCGTCGCCGTCGCCGAGGGACGATTTGCCGGCGAGAGCGCGGCGCCGGCGCGCTACGACGCCAACTACGACCTGCGCAAGCGGCGCGACCGCCAGCTGCGCATG
>DATJOB010000272.1:0-13784 GCA_035507475.1 Allostellaceae bacterium
CCGGCGCAGCTGGCCATCCAGCCGGTCCCGGGCGCGATCCAGCTCGGCAGCGCCGGCTCGCTGACGCAGGCCGGGGTCACCGATCCAGGCCTGCAGACGCACCAGCTCGACTTCCAGCTCGCGGTGACGACCGACGTCATCAATGCGACCTACCAGGCGGAGTGTTTCGTCTTCGCCGCGAGCGATCCGTCGCCGGTGGCGGACTTGCGGCGCATCGGCGCGGTGCGCCGGATCGTCGAAGCCAGCGACCGGGGCCTGGCCACGCTCGACGGGGCCGCCAACCAGTCACCGTACCTGTTCGTGCAGCTTTACCCCACGGGCGTGCTGGCGGCGACGCCGCTCAGCCAGGCGGCCGTGGCCGCCGCGCTCGGCGCAGCCGACGTGCTCGCCGCCTTCATCACAATTCCGGACATGTGACGGCCAAGGCCGTCACGCTCGAGGAGATCGCTGGATGGGCATCCAATACGTCACGGTAAAGGTCGACACAAGCGGCCTCTACCAGCCGCTTTCGTCCGCCGTCGGCGTGGTAGGCATCGCAGGCCCCGCGCCATCCGCCGGCGCCGGTTTCTCCAACCCGACGCTCTTCACCCGTCCGCTGGTGGGTGCGCCGTCCGAGCCCTACGCCGGCGTCGTGCCGGTGCTGAAGGTCTCGGCGCTGGCGAGCGCCCTGCAGACGCTGAGCGTCAGTGGCGGCCCCGCCGGCGGCGCGTTCACCTTGAGCTTCGGCGGGCAGACGAGCGCGGCGATCGGATTCAACGCCACCGCGGCGCAGGTGCAGACGGCGCTGCAGGCGATGCCGACCATCGGCGCGGGGGGCGTCACCTGCGCGGGCGGTCCGCTGCCGGGGACGGCCGTGCAGATCTTCTTCGCTGGTCCGCTGGCGTTCCGCGCGCAGCCTCTGATCACGATCGGCACCAACAGCCTGACGGGCGGAGCCACCCCCGCCCCCTCGGTCGTGCAGACCACTGTCGGCGCGCTGGTCAGCGACGTCCAGACCATCTCGGTGAGCGGCGCGCCGACCGCCGGGACGTTCCAACTGGCGTTCGGCGGCCAGACCACGGCGCCGGTTCCCTTCAACGCGACCGCGGCGCAGATCGAGACGGCGCTGGTCGGCCTCTCCAATGTCGGCGCCAGCGGCGTCGTCTGCTCGGGCGGCGCTTTGCCGGGCGCCAACGTCACGGTCACCTTCGCTGGCCCGCTATCGGTCGGCGCCCAGCCGGTCATCTCGGCGGCCGGCAGCACGCTCACCGGCGCCGGCAGCCCAACCGTGAAGCTCGCCCACACCGCCACCGGCGCGGTCGGAGCGGCGGTGCAGACGCTGTCGGTGACCGGCACGCCCACCGGCGGCGGGTTCGCGCTGAGCTTCGGTGGCCAGACAACCGGCTCCATCCCGTTCAACGCCACCGCCGCGGCGGTGCAGACCGCGCTGACGGCGCTAGGCAGCATCGGGGCAGGCAACGTGGTCTGCGCCGGCGGCCCGCTGCCGGGCACGGCCGTCACGATCACCTTCGCCGGATCGCTCGCGGTCGGGCCGCAGCCGCTGATCGCGGTCGCCGCCAGCACGCTGACCGGGGGCACGACCCCGGCCTCGGCGATCGCCAACACGACCCCCGGCGTCGCCACCGCTGACGTACAGACCCTGTCGCTGACCGGCGGGCCGACGGCTGGCACTTTCACGCTGACGTTCCAGGCTCAGACCACCGCGGGCATCCCCTGGAACGCCACTAACGCCCAGGTGCAGGCGGCGCTCAGCGACCTCATCGCCGTCGGGACCGGGAACGTGGTCTGCACCGGCGGTCCGCTGCCGGGCGCCAACGTCGTCGTCACCTTCGCGGACCAGCTTGCGCCAGGTCCGCAGCCGGTGATCACCGGGACCGCGACCGGTCTGATCGGGCCGGGCAGCCCGGCCGTCGCCGTCGCCCACACCACGACCGGCCAGGGCGTCGCCAACAGCGTGCTACCGGTGGACCCGGACGGCGGGGTGATCTCGAACATCGGCTGGGACCCGGCCAAGCTCTCGCTGATCGACGCCACGTCCGGCGCCGCGCTGACCGTCGACACCGCATCCATGGTGCTGCGCTACGCGAGCGGCCAGGCGTTCCAGGGCGCGACCGGCCCGGCCACGATCGTGCTCGACGGCTTCTCGATCATGAGCGCCACCGATCCTGCGCCGGCGCAGCAGTGGGGCGCGCCGCTCGACGTTGATGGCCAGCCGGTGCCCAACCTGCTGATGCGGCCCGATGCGGCGCCGGCCAGCGCCTTCGTGGACTTCGGCGGCACCGCGCTGACGATCGACGGGACGCTCGGGTCGTCGACCAGCGGCACCGGCAAGCCGATCGGCGTGAACGGGTCGATCTACTACACGGCCTCGTTCGATATCTGCGCGCTCGCCAAGTCGATCAACCTGGCCCTCAACAACGGCGCCCTGCAGGTCTGGGGCTACAGCCTGGATCCGGCGCAGGAGCCGGTCGACCCGACGCCGGCGTTCACCGACTTCTCTAATCGGCAGATCAACATCGTCTGCCTCTCGTCCAACACCAACCCGGACAACATCACGGCACTCAAGACCCATGTCGAGACCGCCTCACCGAACGATGCGGGCGGCGGCGGCACCCGGCCCCGGATCGGCGTCGCCATGCTGCCGATGGGCGGCATCCGCAACGCCAGCGGCCTCCTGACCAACAACTTCTCGGACTGGAAGACCGAGGAGGAGGCGACCAACAACCTGCCCTCGCCGATGAACTGGTCGAGCAGCCGGATGGTGCTCGTGGCGGCCGACTCGCCGGACGACATCGCCAGCGCCGCGGCCGGCGTCATCGCCGGGGTCGACCCCTGGGTCAGCCTGATCCTGAAGCCGGTGAACGGCATCGGGATCAACGGCGACCTCTCCGACAACGCGATCTCGACCTACCTGTCGCCGTCCGACAGTAACCTCAACCAGCCGCATGTGATCCCGATCCTGCACCCGGATTTCCTGGCTGGGTCGGGACCGGTGATGGGCGAGGGCTTCACGGCAGACGGCACCGGCCAGCGGCTCTACGCCGACATCCCCCGGACCCTCGACGACATCGCCGGCCGCCTGAAGGCGGCGCTGACCAGCCCGCAGGTGATCGGCACGCTGAGGATCAATCGCCTCGGCCTGCGGGTGCTGGACTCGTTCGTGAGCGCGACGCTGAAGGACCGCGTCGCCGCCGGCGAGATCGACGACTTCGACGTCGACATCCCGATCCAGGCGCTGACCGAGGCCGACCCGTCGACGCTGACGGCGGACCAGCAGCAACAGCTGCAACAGGTCCAGAACAGCCGACAGCTGGCGTTCAACGTCTCGGTGACCTATTCCGGTGCGATCCATCAGCTCGTGGTCACCCTCAAGTTCATCTGAGGTCTGATCAACACGCTATTCAGGAGGCAGGCGCGTGGCGGCCCTAGACTGGAACACAAAGTTGGCTGTCATGGTCAACAATCAGCTCGTCAGTCCGATCGAAAGCTTCAGTCCGACGCTGAACGTCGCTCACCGCGTGCAGCATTCGCTGGAGGCCGACAACGTCGGCATCGTGCTGCAGGCGCAGACCTTCACCTTCACGATGACGGTCCGCGCGGTGGGCGCCTCGGTGGCGACGCTCACCGGGCTCGCCCTGGCGGGCACGTCGTTCGCCATCGTGCTCACCGAGCAGGTGGGCACCGACTGGACGTTCAAGAGCATCGCCTTCAACAGCTGCTACTTCACGTCGGTCGCCCCCAGCAACGTGGCGCTGGACGACTCGCCCACCGCCACCTTCAGCGGCGTCTGCCTCGACGTGGAGCCGAGCTGATGGCGGCCGACGCCCCGCCTCCGGCCACGCCGCAGGATCCGCCGGCGGGCCCCGCCGCCATACAAGCCGGCGTCGTCAACTACTACTTCCCGGTCGAGATCGAGGTGATCGGCGGCGGCTACGAGCGCATGGCCGAAGAGATCTTCGACACGCTCAGGATGCACATCGAGGCGCTGGTGTAGGCGGGCCCATGCAGCAGGCGGATTCGCAGCACGGCGGGGACGCGTCGGCCAGGGCGGGCGCAGCTTCGCTCGACCGTCTAATGGAGGTCCGCTGATGACATCGCAGATGGTCACATCGCAGGTCTCGGTCCTCGTCGGCACGGTGCCGCTGTTCGCCGTGAACCGTATCTCGCTGAACGAGCAGTACCAGCTGCCGTCGGTGGGCGACAGGGGCCAGAGCCAGTCGACCAGCAAGATCACCCGCACGGTGCAGATCGAGGCGGCGCTGCTGGGCGCCGACGGGCCGCTGACCAGACTCCGCCTGGAGATGATGGCCGACCTCTCCCAGACGCTCCAAGGCGATCCCTCGTCGGTAATCTCCGGCATCCCGCTGGTGGCGGGGCTGACGACGCTGATGGACACGCAGATCGACAGCCTGAGCTTCAGTCAGTCTGCGGAGGAAAAGGACGTCTACACCGTTTCGATCTCGCTGAAGCACTGCCCGCGCCCGGGATTGATGGCGCTGCTCAGCGAGGTCACCAACACCGCCAGCGCCATCGGCGGCGCGGCGGCCCTCACCAGCGCCTCGCCGCGGAAGGTGTGACGATGAGCGCCCCGCTGCCCTCGCCCCTGCCGCCGTGGCCCGACGACGACCTGGCTTACATCTCCCTGCCGGCCAGCGGCGACGACGGCTTTCCGCAGGCGTTTCTCCTGCAGATCCAGGGGGTGATCTACCGGCTGACACTGTCGGTCTACTATCCGGACCCGGATCTCATCCTGAATGCGGCCTACGCCGGCGTCGTCTTCGACCTGCCGGACCCGGTCAATGGTCTCTACCTCAATCTGCGCGCCGAGTTCGAGAACCAGCCGCAGGCGACGCGCCTGATCGGCGCGCAGCGGGTGACGCTGAACATCCCGATCGCGCTCGGGCCGCTGCGCTTCCGGTTCCAGCGGGTGCGGATCGCCCAGGCCAACCTAGTCGGTCCGGGCGCGTTCGGGTCGTCGATCACGGCGGACGTGGCGGTGGCCAATGGGTAGTAGCCCGCTGCCGGCCCTCACCAGCGGCGCCGGCTTCCGCGCCGCTTTCAGCATCTCGTTCGAGACGGCTCTGCCGCCACTCGCTGCCAGCATGCCGCCGCCACCGCCGGTTCCGATTCCGACCATCGTGCCGGTCTCGTCCGACTTCTTCGAAGCCGACGTGACGGTGACGATGGATGCCACCGAGGCCAGCAACACCTTTTGCGCCCGCATCTACGGGATGGGCGACGACATCTACAGCCTGCTGACGGTCCAGACGACGATCGTCCACATCACCCTGGGCTACGACGACGGCGCCTCGGTCGAAGTGATGACCGGCCTCCTCACCGAGAAGGCGATGGAAGCGGGCGACCAGTGGTACGAGGCGACGCTGAAGGGCGTCGACTTCGTCTTCGACCGGCTGCAGCGGCCGGCGGCGGTGGTGGCGCAGGCCTTCCAGGGCCAGACGGTGGGCGCGGTCGCCAGCTCGATCTGCCAGGCGGTCGGCGTCGACACCCAGATCCCCGACCCCGGCCCGATGCTGGCGACCCGAACTTTCAACGATCAGACGCCGTTCGCGGCGCTGAACATCTTGGCGGGCATCGCCTGCTTCAGCCTGCAGGCGAAGGACGGCAAGCTCTGGATGGGGACGCCGGCCTCGCTGGGCGTGATCCAGACCACGCCGATCACCGACGGCGCCACCAGTCGGCCGGTGGCGACCCGCGGCGCCACCGCCGCCGCCAGCGCCATGGACGGACAGGATTTCGCGATCGCCGGCATCCCGTCGCTGCGCCCCAGCGACCTAGTGACGCTGGGGACCGCCAACTTCCAGATCCAGTCGATCACCCACAAGCTGACCCGCGAGGGCGGTTACATCTGCACCGGCCGCGCGCTCAGCCCGACCGCGACCGCCGATGACGCGCAGAAGGCGGGCCGGCCGAGCGCCTCGGTAGTCGCGCGGCAGATCGGCCAGAACCTGCTGCAGCGCGACCGCAATCGCCCCGCGCTCGATGTCGGCGACGTCGCCAGCTACACGGCCGGCGACAACACGGCGACCTTCAGCCTCGGCTACGACACCACACCCGATATGGTCTCGCCCACCATCGGGGGCACGCTGAGGACCACGCCGACGGCGCTGAACGACAAGCCGATCGCCTCGCCGTTCGCCTTCGACAACTGCGGCCTGGTGGCGCCCGTCTATCCCGGCATGCGCGCGCTGATGGCGCACGGCTGGAACGAGCCGGAGGACGCGATCGCCTCGGGTTTCGTCTGGACCAGCGACATGACCCCGCCGCAGAACCAGGCGGGCGACTGGTGGCTGTGCCTGCCCACTGAGCTCGGCGGCGATGGCAAGCCGACCGGCAGCGCGGTCAACGACCTCACGACCGGGGACGGCCAGCGTGTCCTCGAGCTCAAGGGCCTGACGATCAACATCGGCTCGGGCCTGCTCTCGAGTGTGGGCGAGCGGCCGTCGCCGGGGACCGACGAGTCGCTGACCATCGTCTCCGACGACAACAAGACCCAGGTCACCTTCAAGCAGGGCGTGGTGAGCATCACCGACGGGACCGCGACGCTGACGGTCGGCAATCCGTCCGGGCAGATCGTGATGACCGACGGCAAGGTGAAGCTGACGCTCGCCAACGGCCAGATCAGCATCGGCAGCTAGGGAGGGACGCGAAGATGCCGAATGTGGTGGTCGCCGGCGGGGTCATCCAATGCAGCCATGGCGGCCAGATCGAGTTCTCGAGTGGCGCCAGTCAGCTGCAGGTGAGCAGTTCGGGCGCGATCACCTTCGGGATGGAGGCCGGCCTGTCATTCGCATCGGGCACCCCGCCCTGCACGGGCAAGCCGCCGGCCCACTTGCCCTGCACATCCTCGCCGGCCACGGCCGGCGTCTCCACGCTGCTGACGGTCGGCGGCGTCGGCGTCCTGCTCTCCAGCGCGCAGGGCCTCTGCGTGAACCTCAGCGATCCGAGCGCGAAGTGGAGCATCGCCTCGCCCGGCGAGACGCTGCTGTCGGTGGCCTCATGACCCGCCGTCCCGTCAGCAACGGAGGTCGGCATGGTCGATCCTGAGACCGACGCCAGAGCTCTGGCCGAGTCGGACTATGCGAACGCGCTCGCCGCGCTGACGCTGCCGGTGCAGACGACCCCGCTGGCCCCGGCCGACCCCTACGGCCGCACGCTGACACTCGTCAGCGGCGACTTCGTTCTGGCGGCCGGCGACGGCGGCTATTGCGACCTCGCAGAGATCACCGGCAAGGACGAGCTCGCCCAGGGCATCCAGGTGCTGATCGGCACCAATCTCGGGACCGACATCTTCAACACCGCGTTCGGCTTCGACCTCATCAACACGCTGGCCGCGCCGCAGCCGATCTCGCAGGTCAAGCAGCTCGTGCGGCTGTGCGTGGTCAAGGCGCTGTCGCAGGAGCCGCGCATCCGGCAGGTCACGGCGATCGCCTTCGTCGACGACCCGAACTACCTCACCATCCATCCCGAGATGACGGCGGCCGAGCAGCAGGCGCTCATCCAGCAGCAGCGCGCGTCGCGGCAGTGGTCGCTCGATGTGCAGTTCGACACCCGGCTGAACGACCAGGTGATCGCCGGCATCCAAGGAGTGGGACCCTGAGCATGGCGACGACGAACACACCGGCGCCCGGCGCGGCGGATCTGACGACCTACGGCGTCACGCCGCAGGGCTTCATCGTGAAGCCGTTCCAGCAGATCCTCAGCGACGCCTTCGCCCGTGCGCAGCTGTCGTTCGGGCCGGACGTCGACCTGCGCTCCACGAGCTCCATACGCAAGCTGATCGAGTTCGGCTGCCTGGACGCCGGCCTGCTCTGGATGGCGCTGGACGATGTCTACCACAGCGGCTTCACCTCGACGGCGGTTGGCGAAGCGCTAGACCTGCTGGGCGCCGATCTCGGCCTGCAGCGCACGCCGACCAACGCCAGCGGCCAGGCTACATTCAAGCTGAGCTCGACCGCGCCGCCCGGCTCGGTGCTCACGCTGCCGCTCGGCACGCTGATCGACACCGGCGGCGGCGCGCCGGTCTCCTTCATCCTGAGCGCCACGGTGACGCTCTCGAACGACCCGACCCAGCCCTACCCGGCGTCGGCTAGCGCGACGGTGACCGCGGTCACACCCGGGCTGACCGGCAACATCGCCGCCAGCAGCCTCACCGAGATCAACCCCACCTTCGCGGCGCGCTACCTGAGCTTCGATCCTGGCCTCATCACCGTGAGCAACACGCTGGCGTTCGACGGCGGCGAAGGGTTCCAGGACGACGACGACTACCGCCGCGGCCTGCAGGCGCTGCCGAGGGCGCTGTGGACCGCCGACGCCGTGCGCGCGATCGTGGTGGGGCTGGACGGGGTGCGCGACGCGCTCGTCAACGACCCCTACGGCGGCCTGGATGAGCCTTCGCCGGCGTACGGGGCGGCCTGCTTCGGCGATGAGCTGTTCCAGATCCCGCGCGACGTCTGCAGTCCCTACTTCTTCTCGATCGTGGTGGCGGCCGCGCCCGGCGTGCTCTGGGATACCGAAGGGACGCCGCCCGCGCAGATCCTCGGCCTCGGCGACCAGATCCTCGCCGCGCTCGAGGCGGTGCGCCCGATCTCCACCTTCCCCACCCTGGTGCAGGCCGACAGCGTCGAGGTGGGGGTCCGGGCGCAGATCCAACTCACCCCCGGGGCCGACGCCGACACCGTGCTGGCGGCCGCGCGCGTGGCGCTGAACACCTACATCGGCACGCTGCGGCTCGGCGACGCGGTGCTGTATTCGCAGGTGCTCCGGGTGCTGACCGAGCTGACCAGCGTCGCCGACGTACAGAACCTGCACCTGCGCGCTGCGCCGCCAATCTACGGCGAGATTGTCTTCGGCCCGCCCGCCACGTTCGGCGATCCGGCCGACATCGCCGCGTTCGAAGCGTCCTGCGGCGCCAACCTGACGCTCACCTCGACCCAGGTCGCGGTGTTCGATCCCGGCTCTGCGCTCAACGATCTGGAGGCCGCATGAGCGCCGACGTCGCCGAGCCGTTCGCCACGGCGCTGCGCTACGCCACGGCGCCCTACGCGCAAGGGGTGGCGACGCAGGCGCTGACGCTGGGCCCGGCGGCGGCGGGGGTATCGGCAGTGGCGCCTTACGACTTCTCGGCCTTCCAGTCGCGCTACGGCGTGCAGACGGCGGCGCTTGATGTCTCCTACGTGCTGACGCTCGGCGCCGACCAGACCAGCTCGCCAGCACTGGTGACCATCAGCTGGGTCGGGGAGCTCGGCGAGGGCGTCTCGCAGTTGCTGGTACCGGCCGGCGCACTCGCCGGCGAGAGCTTCGGCCTGCCAGGGCTGCCGTCCGATCCCAGCCTCACGCTCACCTCGCTCACCGAGGAGCCCCCGCCCGCGAACGGCGCGCCCTCGGGGCCCGGCAAATGGAGCCTGACGGCGCTCATGGGCAATGGGGCGCGGCTGCTGTGGACCCTCACCGGCGAGGCCCAGGCGGTGGCGGCGACTGCGCGCGACGTGGCGGCGCAGAGCCATATCGCTACTGCGCGCGGCGGCAGCCTCGACCACATCGGCGCTGGCCTCGGCGTGCCGCGCCTGCTCGCGGCGCCTTACCGGCTCGACTACGACACGGACACCATCGCTCTGTACCATCTGGACGACCTCACGGCACCGGTATTGGACGCCGCGCATGACCACCCGGGCGTGAGCGTCGGCGCGACCCGCGGCGTGGCCGGGAAGTTCGGCGAGGCGGCGCAGATCACGGCGTCGGGCGCCATCACCATCCCCGACGCGGTCGCCTTCGCGATTGATCCCGGCGCGGGCTTCACCGTCGAGATGTTCGCCAACCTCGCGGCGGCGCCGGCAGCGGCGGACACGGTGACGTTCGCCCAGAAGCGCCCGCGCTTCGGCCAGTCTGACTCACCTGGCTGGGCGCTGGCGCTGGAGCCCGCCGCCGCCGGTCACGCGCTCGCCTTCACGCTGACCGACAGCGCCGGCGTCGTGGTGTGCGCCGCGGCCGCCGCGACGCTGCCGGTCGGGAGCTGGTTCCACGTCGCCGGGGTGATCGACCCGGCGGCGGGGCAGGCGCGCGTGCTGCTGAACGGCGCGGCCGTCGCTTCGGCCCCGCTCGGTGCGCTCGCCCTGGTCGACACCGGCGCGGATGCCGGGCTTGGCGGCGACTCCTTCGGCGCCCAGTACCTGAACGGCGCCATCGACGAAGTCCGCTTCTCGAGCGTCGCGCGCACGGACTTCTCGACCGTGCTAGGCGCCTCGCCCGAACCCTACGGCGTCGACGCCGCGACCATCGCGCTCTACCACCTCGACGAAACGGCCGACTGGATCGACGAGGACCGTGGCATCCACTTCGCCCAGAACCGCGGCGCGACGCGAGGCGCGAAGGCAAGGTTCGCGGCCGGGCTGGCGTTCCTGGGCGACGCGCTGCCTCACCCGCGCTGTCCCTCCGAGCAGGACTTCCAGCTGAAGCTCTCGGTCGGCGCCTGGAACCAGAGCGCGGCCGGCGCCCTGGTGACCGCGGGGCCTTATGCGCGCTTCGGCTACCGGCAGGGCGCGATCAGCGAGCCGGGGCTCGACGGCGCGTTGCACCCGGTGCTGCTGAACGACGGGTCGCCCGGCCCCACGCAGGGCCAGGTGACGACCGCCTGCTACGGCTTCGCGCCGGAGGATCCAGCCAGCGCCGCGACCCCGGCCAACACCATCGCCGCCTTCCAGGGCTTCGGCCGGACGGCGCAGGAGGCGATCGACTACTTCGGCGAGTGGTTCGGCCTGCCGGCCGGCTTCTTCGCCGCCGCCTACCAGGCGAACGACATCGACGCGACCTACGAGCCCTGCACCACAGCGAACGCGGGCCCGACCTCGGTGCTGATCCCAGCTTCGCCCGAGTTCGCGTTCAGCGCGCACGACAGCTTCACGGTCGAGTCCTTCATCAAGGCCGAGGCCATCAGTGCAGATTACGCGCGTGCGGTGATCGCCAGCCGCTCGCAGGGCCTGCGGATCGGCGAGCCGCCGGGCGCGGAAACCGGCTGGGCGCTGACGCTCGGCCCCTACCGTTCGATCCCGGACAACCTGCGCTGGAGCGTGGGCGACGCGGGCGGCACGATGGTGACCGTCGACGCGAACGTCAGCCTGGCGGACGGCGTTTTCCACCATGTCGCCGGGGTAATCGACCGGGACCTCGGCGCGGCGCTGCTGTACGTCGATGGCGTCGAGATGGGCCAGACGCCGCTCGGCAGCCTGGCGGCCGGCGGCGCCGCGGCGCCGATCACCATCGGCAACTCGCCGGCGCTCACCGCGCCCTATGCCGGCCTCATCGACGAGGTGCGCATTTCGTCGGGCGCGCGGCGCTCGTTCGCGCCGGTGCTGGGCGAGAGCGACGACCGTTTTCGCCAGCGGCTGGCGATCTTCAAGCCGTGGCGGCTGCCGAACGTCCCGACCATCCGCGGCGCCGTGCAAGCGCTGACGCTGAGCGACCCGACCCAGGCCGACGTGACCGGGCTGCTGCTTGGCCGGGGCGAGCCGCCGGCTGGGCTCGTCCAGTTCGACGTCGACGACACCGACAGCACGCGGTTCTGCGCCTCGCGCTGGCTGCGCGTGATCCCGCCGACGCTGGCGGCCGGACAGAGCATCGCGGCGGACGGCACGCTCGCCGGTCCCGAGCCGGCCGCCAGCGGCGCGGCGCTGGCACCGACGGCGCCGCAGCTCGTCCAGGAGGCCGACGGCGCCAATTTCACGTTCGCGGCAGGATCCAGCCGCGGTCTCGCTCTCGCGGCCGCCCGGCTGCTCGAACGCATCGCCGCGCGTCTGGCTGCCGTCTCGTCGGCCTCCGCGCTGACGGTGCAGATCGCCGCCTATCCGACGCCGCCGCTACCGGGCGAGACTCCGCCGACGACCAACGACGACCTCGGGCTGGCGTTCACGCTGACGCTGGCGACCGCCGGCCCCGACTTCCACCTCGGCAAGCTGGGCGCGCTGGCGTTCGAGGCGGGCGCTCCGTACGCGCTGCACCAGGCGCCGAGCGGCGGAACGCCGAGCCTGCGCATCGTCGCCGCGCCGGGCGACGCCCTCGACCTGGAGCCGGCCAGCTTCGGCGGCGGCCCGAACCCAGGCCTCGACCTCAGCGGCCGCCAGATCGTCATCCTCGGTCAGGCCACCACCATCAGCATCGCGCGGCCGCTGCTGGCGTTCACCGGTTCGAGCGCCGCGCAAGTCGATTGGAGCCTGCTGCCGACAGGGCCGGCCGCCGGAACGCTGGGGTCAGGCGCGTCAGCCGGGTCGGTGGTGCTGACTGGGACCGGCATGGGCGTCGCGACCATGCAGGCGCGCTGCACGCTGGCCGACGGCGTCACCGTGCTGACGGGCTCGATCGACCTCGTCATCGCCCCGGAGAGCCTCGACGGCTGCGACAGCCTCGGCGGCGACGGGACGCCAGGCGCCACCGAAGCATCGCAGTCCGGTGGTCCTGACCCCGACTTCCGCATCAACTACCTGGTCGC
The DNA here is from genome assembly GCA_035507475.1 of Allostellaceae bacterium. Lineage (GTDB taxonomy): Bacteria > Pseudomonadota > Alphaproteobacteria > ATCC43930 > CGMCC-115725 > DATARH01. Next base: position 12,500 of record DATJOB010000272.1, read on the forward strand.
AGACAGCGACGCCTCGGTCGACTACGCGACGCCGGCCGCGAGGCGCATGCAGCTTTCCCTGGCGAACGCGCTGCACAACCTCGCGACGCTGGCGGCGCGCGAGCCCGGCGCCCCGCGCGTCACCGTGCTCGCCGCCTACGATCCGACGCAGAGCAACCTGCAAAGCGTCGGTCGCGGCCTCGTGGTCGCGCCAAGCGGCGTCGGCCTCACTGCCGGACGGCTCGCCGCGCTCGCCTTTCTGGCCGGCTTCTCCTACATCGAGCGGCGGCGCTATCCGGCCTCGGCCTATCTCTCCGTGCCGGCGGGGCAGCGTTTCGAGATCGTCGCGGGACCGCTACGGCGGCTGTGGCCGAACGGCCGGATCAGCGGCCGCGGCGCCTACATGGCGACCGAGTTCGAGGCTGCCGGGCCGCCGGACAACCCCTTCAATCCCGGCATCCTGCAGCCCTTTGCCGATCCGCGCGTGACGTTCGCGGCCGGTGTCTCGAACAGCGTGCAGCCGGCGCTGGCGACGGCGCTCGCGGCGCTGCTCGCCGCCATCGCCGCCGACGGCGCGGCGGGGACGTTGCAGGTGATCGGCGGCTTCGTCAGCGGCAATCCGACCCTGCTCGGCGTCGCCCGCGCCGTGCTCGTGCGCCATAGCGTGGTGACGCCAGACCGGCTGGCCGGCTACGCGGTGCAGGCTGGCTTCGGCTTCGTCGATCACGCGTCGACGACGCCGGGCGGCGCGGCCGTCTACATGGCCGCGTACCCTTCAGCCGGGCCGCCGCCGGACCTGCTCAACAATGCCGATCCCAACGCGGCCTACCACGAGGTGGGACAGTGCGACCTCGTGCAGCTCTCCGTGCAGCCGCAGCTGCCGATCGCCGGGCGGCTCGACTGGAGCGCCCAGGCGGTCTGCCCGGCCGCGGCGGGGCTGAGCACCGCGCTGCCGGACCCGTCGGACGCGCCGGGCATGACCGAGCAGGTGTTCCAGGCGACGGCGGCCGGCGCCGTCGCGGCGGTGTCGACCTTCTCGCTGAACGACTTCTCGGACCCCTACCAGTTCACGATCACGCCGCTGGCCGGCCCCGGCGGCGCGCCGCCCCGGCTCAGCAAGGACCAGTACGACGACCTGCTGAACTTCCTCGACGCCTGCCACCCGCTCGGTGTCGCCGGGCTGACACGCCAGTTGCGCGGCTACGTTCACGGTTTCCAGCGGCCGGCCCGCTGGGACCGCCTGCCGACGTCCCAGACCTACCCCCGCTACCGCGGCGGGACCTGAAAAAGCGCCGCCCGCCCGGGC
>DATJOB010000273.1:0-2248 GCA_035507475.1 Allostellaceae bacterium
GATGGCCGGGTCAAGCCCGGCCCCAGGGGACATGGTTGGCCGGGTCAAGCCCGGCCAAGGCGATAAAAGCCGATTCAACGAAAATTGGAGAGCGCTTTAAGGCGTCGCCTGCAGCCGGTTCTCAGCCCGCAGCGGCGGCGCGGCCGGCGCGCCAGTTCTCCGGGTCGCGCAGGAAGCTCTCGATCTTCTCGTACTGGCCCGGCTCGAAGCGGCCGAGCTTTTCCGCGGTCGCCGCGACATCCCACCAGGTGGCGAGAGCGAGGAGCGTGATCCCCTCGGCGCCGAGGCTTGATTCGGTGTGCGGGAAGATGCCGTAGTTGAAGATCACGAAGGCGTGGCTGACCTCGCCGCCGGCCTGGCGGATGGCGCGGACGAAATTGAGCTTCGAGGTGCCTTCGCTGGCGAGGTCCTCGACCAGGAGCACCCGCGCCTCGTCCTTCAATTCGCCCTCGATCTGGGCGTTGCGGCCGAAGCCCTTGGCCTGTTTGCGCACATAGATCATCGGCAGCGACAGCCGGTCGGCGATCCAGGCGGCGAAGGGGATGCCGGCGGTCTCGCCGCCGGCGATCGCGTCCAGCGATTCGCAGCCGATGCGGCGCTCGATCAGCTCGGCCCCCATGTCCATCAGCTTGCGCCGCGCGCGCGGGAAGGAGATCAGCCGCCGGCAGTCGACATAGACCGGCGAGAGCCGCCCCGAGGTGAAGGTGAACGGGTTGTCCGGGCGGAACAACACCGCCTCGGTCTCGAGCAGAATGCGGGCGGTGGCTTCCGCGGCGTCGAGCTCGGCCGCGGTGCGATCGGGATGGGAAGCGTCGGCCATGGGCTTATCTTAACGGCAAAGGCGGCGGGGTTGACAATCGAAGATCATAAGAACAAAAAAGGAACAAACGGAAACATCCCGCGTTCTGCCTACGATGTCATCTGCTGCCGCCCGCGTCGCGTTGCAAGACCGCATCCGCCGGATCGAGCGCCCCAACGCGCGGTCCGGCGCGGTGCTGCCGCTCGGGCACGCGGCGATCGACCGCGTTCTGCCGGGCGGCGGGCTGGCGCTCGGCGCGCTGCACGAAATCCTCGGCACCGACGGCGACGAGGAAGACGGCGCCGCAGCCGCCGGCTTTGCCGCCGCGCTCGCCGGGCGGATCGTCGGGCGGATCGTCGACGACCAGCCCGCCGGCGTCGTCCTCTGGGCGCTGCCGCGCGGCGACCTTTACGGGCCCGGCCTCGCCGCGTTCGGGCTCGACCCGGCGCGGGTCGTGCGGGTCATGGCGGCGCGCGACGCGGACATCCTGTGGGCGCTCGAAGAGGCGCTGCGCGCAGCCGGCTCGTTCGGGGGCATCGTCGCGGCGATCGGCGAGATCGCGCGGCTGCCGATGGTCGCGGGCCGCCGGCTGCAGCTCGCCGCCGAGCGCGCCGGCGCGACCGCGCTGGTGCTGCGGCGCTGGCGCCACGCGGCGGAGGCCGCAGCGGAACGCACGCGGCCGAGCGCGGCGACGACGCGCTGGCGGGTCGCGGCGCTGCCCGCGCTGCCCATGGCCGACGCGCCCGGCATCGGCCGGCCGCGCTGGCGGGTCGAGCTGCTGCGCTGCCGCGGCGGCACGCCGGCGAGCTGGGAGTTGGAATTGCCGAGCGAGCTGGAGGTGGCCGATGCATCGGATCCTGTACGTCTTCCTGCCGCGCTGGCCGATCGACCGGCTGCGCCGCAACGGCCTCATGCCGAACCCCGGCGGCGAGCCGGATAGCGCGCCGCCATTCGCCACGGTGGCCGCCGCTTGCGGGGTGCAGCGTCTCGCCGCGCTCGACCCGGCGGCCGCGACCGCCGGGCTGGCGCCCGGCATGCCGCTGGCCGATGCGCTGTCCTTCGTGCCGGGACTGGTGACCCGCCCGGCCGAGCCGGCCGAGGATGCGGCCGCGCTGCGCCGGCTCGCCGAATGGTGCACCCGCTACAGCCCGTGGGCCGCGCCCGACGGCGGGGATGCGGTCAAGGTCGAGATCACCGGCTCGTGCCATCTATGGGGCGGCGAGGCGGCGCTGGCGGCCGATCTGGCGCGGCGGTTCGCGCGCCAGGGCGTGGCGCACCGCCTCGCGGTCGCCGACACGCTCGGCGCCGCCTGCGGCCTTGCGCGCCATGCGGCAGCGGACGGCGCCGCGCTGATCGTTGCGCCGGAGGAGACGCAGCTCGCGCTGGCGCCGCTGCCGGTCGCGGCGCTGCGCCTCGACCCGGCGCTCGTCCAGGGGCTGCACCGCGTCG
>DATJOB010000274.1:0-2684 GCA_035507475.1 Allostellaceae bacterium
CGGAACTGCGCTGTCGAGCGTGCTGATCGACCGCGCGGTCGGCCTCCTGTCGCTGTGCCTGGTGCTGACCGCGCTCTTGCCGGCGCTGGTGCCGTGGCTGCCGCACCGGGCGCTGCTGGGCAGCCTGCTGCTGGTGCTCGGCGCGGTCTATGGCGGCCTCGGCGTCGCGATGGTGCTCGACCGCGTGCCGGAACGGCTGCGCCGCCGGCGGCCGGTGCAGCTCGTCGCCGCGCTCGCCACCGACCTGCGGCGCACGCTGCTGCGGCCGGGCGCGGCGCTGCGGGCGCTCGCCCCGAACCTCGCGGGCCTCGCGCTGCAGACCGCGCTCGTCGCGGTGGTCGGCCGGGCGCTCGGCAGCGGCGCGCCGGCGCTCGGCTATATCCTCGTGGTGCCGCTCGCGACGCTGGCGATGCAGATCCCGCTGTCGATCGGCGGATGGGGGCTGCGCGAGGGCGGCTTCGTGATGGGCTTTGCCCTGTTCGGCGTCGCCGCGCCCCAGGCGGTGGCGATGTCGGTGCTGCTCGGCCTGTCGAACGCGCTGGTGACGTTGCCCGGCGGCGTCATCTGGCTGATGCTGCGCGAGCGCCGCGCGCTGCCGGTGGACAGCGCAGCCTAGGCCGGGCGGCGCAACCCGCCGCGTCCGGCGACCCAGGTGCCGAGTACCTCGACGGTCTGCGGGTCGAGCGCGACGAGATCGGCGCGAAACCCCGCCCGCAAGCGCCCGAGCCGCCGGTCGAGTCCGAGCGCCGCAGCCGGCGCGCGGGACGCCATCGCCAGCGCCCGGGTCAACGGCAGCCCGAGCAGGCGGACCGCGTTGCGCACCGCGCTCGCCATATCGAGGAGCGAACCGGCGAGCCGGCCGTCCGCATCGCTCAGCCGGCCGTCGGCGGCCCGGATCGCGCGGCCTTGCAGGCTGAAATCGCGACGCGTCCCCCCCACCGGCGGCATCGCATCGGTCACCAGCAGCGGCCGGCCGCGGCCGCGCAAGGCGAGGCGCAGCATCGCCGGCGCGACATGCACGCCGTCGACGATAAGCCCGTACCAGGCGCCCGGCGTCTCGAGCGCGGCGGCGACCGGGCCGGGCGCGCGCGCGGCGAGCGGCGGCATCGCGTTGAAGAGATGCGTGAAGCCGCCAAGCCCGGCGGCGAGCGCGGCGCGGGTCTCGTCGTAACCCGCCGCCGAATGTCCCAGCGCGACGCGGATCCCGCGCATGCGCAGCGCTGCGATAAAGCCGGGCGGCACGCATTCGGGCGCCAGCGTCACCAGCGTCACGCCGCCGGCCGACGCGCCGAGGAAGTCGAGGTCGGCCGCGTCGGCGACGCGCAGCCTTCCCGGGTCGTGGATCCCGGCGCGCTCGGGCGCGAGGAACGGGCCCTCGAAATGGATGCCGAGGATGCCGGGATTGTCGGCGATCGCGGCCGCCGCCGCCTGCCGCGCGGCGAGCATCACCGCGGGCGTATCGCTGATCAGCGTCGGCAGCAGCGCGGTCGTCCCGAACCGCCGGTGCGCGGCGGCGATCGCCGCGATGCCCTCCGGCGTCGGCGCGTCGTTGAACAGCACGTCGCCGCCGCCATTGACCTGCAGGTCGATGAAGCCCGGCGCAAGCCACGCGCCGTGCGGCAGCCGCTCCACGGCCAGGTCGCGCGCCAGTCCGGCGATCGGCGCCACCGCGCGGATCGTGTCGCCCTCGACCACGACCGCGGCGTCGTGATGAAGGGCGACGCCGTCGAAGACGGTATCGGCCGCCAGCGCCCGCGCGGTCATCGCGTCCGCGTCACCTTGTGCAGGTGGCGCGGACGGTCGGCGTCGATGCCGCGCGCCGCGGCGAGGCTTGGCGCCATCGCGTAGAAGCTCTGGATCAGGCAGAGCGCGTCGGCGTCGGGATGGTCGGGCGGCAAGGTCGGCAGGCCGGGCGGCGCGGCGCCGGGATCGGCGCAGAGCAGGCGGGCGCCCTTGGCGCGCAGCGACGCGGCGAGCGCGCGCAGCCCCGGCCCGGTCTCGTCGGCGGCGACAAACATCAGCAGCGGGTAATCGGCGCCGACGAGAGCCACCGGCCCGTGCAGGAATTCGGCGCCGCTGAAGGCTTCCGCATGCAGGTTCGCCATCTCCTTCAACTTCAAGGCCGCCTCGCGGGCGATCGCCAGCGTCGGGCCGCGGCCGATCGCGACGAGGTTGGCGGCCGGCGCCAGCGCCGCGACGGCGCCGCTCCAGTCGAGCCCGATCGCGCTCGCAAGACGCTCCGGCAGGCGCGCCAGCGCAGCGTCGAGCGCGGCATTTTCGGTCCACCGCGCGACGAGGCGCAACAGCGCCGCGAGCTGCGCGACAAAACTCTTGGTCGCGGCGACCGCGCGCTCCGACCCGGCGCCGACCGGCAGCACGATGTCGCAGGCCTCGGCGAGCGGGCTGCCGCTGTCGTTGACCAGCGCCGCGGTCAGCGCCCCGCCGCGCCGCGCCGACGCCGCGGTCTCGAGCAGATCGTCGCTGCGGCCGGATTGCGAGATCGCGAGAAAGAGCTGGCCGTCGAGGTCGAGGTCGCGGCGATAAGCGGTGGCGACGACCGGCGCGGCGGGCGCCACCGGGATCCCCAGGCGGCGCTCGATCAGGTGCTTGGCGAAGGTCGCGGCATGCGCCGAGCTGCCGCGGGCGCAGGTGACGACCACCGCCGGAGGGCGCCGAACCAGCCG
>DATJOB010000275.1:0-2960 GCA_035507475.1 Allostellaceae bacterium
GTTCATGTAGGCGCTCCAGTGCTCCTTCACGGCACGGCCGTAGGCCCGAACCATGGCGGGGTCGAGGGCGTTGCGAACGATCAGGGTCTTGTTCTGCCGCAGCAGGCGCGCACCGAGCTCGGCGTTGACGCGGAGTGGCACCTCGACGTTGATCGTCTCGTCGGGCGCAGGAGCGAGCGCGCGAGCATCGGTGTCGTTAAACACTTCGCGTCGTTGCTGGCGCCGTCGTGCGAGCAGTCGCGCGGGCATCTTGAACATTGACTATTCTCCCCGCAGGCAGCGAACCCGGACCCCAGACGGCCGACACCACACCCCCGCAACGATGCCGCCTTACCCGCAGCCTTTCAAGCCAGCCCTCAGCTCGTCAAGACTGCGGTAGGTGTGAAGCCCTGAAGAAGCCGCGGACGAAAACACCGTCGGCCGCTATCCGGAGCTGCGCCGTATCGTGCTGCCGCGTCAGGTAAAGATACCCGCGGTCGTACCCGGGATTAATCCCTGAATCGTTGTTCGGCTCGATCCGCGTGCCTTCCGCGGTCCACATCACGACCTTGTGCGGGGTTGGGTCGATCTTGACCACCTCCAGGTGCCACATCGCGGGGCAGTCGCGGGGGATCGGGGACTCGGGGCACCATTCACGAAGCGCGTCGATGACGAGGTGGATGGGGTTGCGGGTGGCGTCGCAGTGCACGATCTCGTTGGCATGCTGAGGCGTCACGTTCGAGTCATGGGTCACGATGCGGACCGACGACATCGCATCGCTGGTTTCGAGATCCAGCGCATACTGGGATGTCCCGTCGCAGGTCAACGTGCCCGCCTGGCGTGCCGCACCCATGAACAGGCCGTAGCGCATCGGCGATCCGTCGATGTGCTTCGTCCGCCATAAGTGGTTGAGGGCATCCCCATCGATGGCCGTCCTGATCTGCAGGTGGTTCGGGGCAGGACTTGCCAAGCGCAGCCTGCACGACCAGCCCGGCGGCAAGCTGGCAGCGGCCGGCAGTTCCAGCACACCGCCTCCGGCAGCGAGGTCGAACCAAATGACCTGACTATCCCACGAACCATCGGGCCGCCAAGCCGATGGCGGCGAGGAACCTTTCAGGAATCTCATCGACATGGGCAAATGCGATCCTCAAGCAAACCATCAACCCCGGGCCGCGACCGGACGATAGACTATCCCGACGGCCCTGCTCCATGGGAACGCGCCCAATAGGCTCCCGTCGGCCGCCGCCCGCATGCCAAGCCGTCGGCGGAGCATCTCTTTCTTCTGGCATCCGGGCCAGAATGAGACCCTGCTTCACCTCACCCCGGCATCACCCTCTCCGCCCGCGCCAGGTCCTCGGGCACGCCGATGTCGATGAAGGCGCCGTCGAACACCTGCCCCTCGAGCTCGCCCTCGGCGGCCAGGCCGGGGAACACCTCGTGCTCGAGCGAGCACGCCCCCATCGGCGGGATGCGGCTCAGCACGCGCCGATCGAGCCGGTAGAGCCCGCCATTGGCGAGCCCCGGCCCGCCGCCGGTCTTTTCGCCGAACCCCGTCACGGCGCCGTCGGGCCCCAGGGCGACGGCGCCGTAGCGCGCGACGTCATCGACCCGGCGCAGCGCCATGCGGGCGAGCCGGCTGGCCGGACGAATCAGCTCGGCCAGCTTCACGTCGAAATAGGTGTCGCCGTTGGCGAGCACGAACTCGGGACGCAGCGCCGGCGCCGCCACGCGCAGCGCGCTGCCGGTGCCGGCCGGCGTCGCCTCGACGACCACCGCGAGCCGCGTGTCGCCACGCGCCGTGCCGTCGTAGCGCGCGCGGATCTGTTCGCCCAGGTAGCCGGCGATCAGCAGGATCTCGCCGGCGCCGTGGCGACATGCGAAGTCGATCAGATGGTCGAGGAACGGCCGGCCGCGCACCGGCAGCAGCGGCTTGGGCGTCGTGGCGGTCAGCGTGCCCAGCCGGCTACCGAGGCCGCCGACGAGGAACGCGACTTGAAAGCTCATCCGATGGGCCGAAGCGGCCGGCGGAGCCGCCGGCCCGCGCTCAGCCGGGCCGCTTGGCGCCGGCGACCGCGCGCAAACGCGGCTCGTCGCGCATCGGCAGGGGCGCCTCGGTCTCGGCCTCGTAGAAGATCACCTGGCTGCCGGCGGTGTCGAACTCGACCGGCACTGCGACCAGCGGATCGAGCGCGGCGAGCAGCTCGGCGCGCCGCTCGGGCGGCACGCAGAACAGCATGAAGCCGCCACCGCCGGCGCCCATGAGCTTACCGCCGATCGCGCCCGCGCGCCGCGCACGCGCGTAGATGTCGTCGACATAGTCGGGCGCGATCGCGCTCGTCAGCGAACGCTTGAGCATCCAGGACTCGTGCAGCAGGCGGCCGAACTCGGTGATGTCGGCACCGTCGCTCACGAGATCGACCGCCTGGTCGACCATGGCGCGCAACGCGTGCAGCTCACGCGTCTTGCTCGGCAGCGCGTCGATCTTCGCGGCGGCGATCGCCGAGGCGTCGCGCACGAACCCGGTGAAGAACAGGATCAGGTGGTCCTGCAGCTCGGCGAGACGATCGGGACCGAGGATCACCGGCTTGACCACGAAGCTGCCGTCGGGGTGGATCTCGATCTTGTTGAGGCCGCCATAGGCGGCCGCGATCTGGTCCTGGTCGCCGACCGCTTCGCCCAGCACGTCGCGCTCGATGTGGATCGCCTCGCGCGCCAGCGCGAGCTTGCTCGTCATCTTGCCCTGCAGCGCGTGGAGCGCGTTCAGAAGGCCGACCGTGAAGCTGGAGCTCGAGCCCAGGCCGGAGCGCGCCGGCAGGTCGCCGTCATGGTGGATCGCGACGCCGTCCTCCAGGCCGATATGCTTCAGGCAGGCGCGCACCGCGGGGTGTTGGATGTCCTCATGCCGCGTGACGGTCTCGATCTTCGACCAGATGACATGCGTCTTGTGGGGGAAGAACGGCGGCAGGTAGCGGCAGGTCAGG
>DATJOB010000276.1:0-4333 GCA_035507475.1 Allostellaceae bacterium
GCGCGGTGGCGCAGCGACGGCGATGCCGGCCGCGCGCCGAGCGTCGCGGTCGAGATCCGGCCGATCGCCCGCGCCGAGATCATCCGAGCGCGCTCACCTGAGCGGCGCCATCATCTGCTCGATCACCTGGACCACGGTGACGCCCTCGGCGCGGCCGGCGAAACTGACCGCCATGCGGTGCCGCAGCACCGGCGGCGCCAGCGCCAGCACGTCGTCGACCGACGGGGCATAGCGCCCGTCGATCAGCGCGCGCGCCCGGCAGGCGAGCATCAGCGCCTGGCTCGCGCGCGGCCCGGGCCCCCAGGCGACGAAACGCCGCGCCCCCGCGGCGCCTTCTTCCGGCCGGCCGGCGCGCACCAGGGCGAGGATCGCCTCGACCACGCTCTCGCCGACCGGGATGCGGCGCACCAGGCGTTGCGCCGCGATCAACTCGTCGGCGCTCATCGCCTGCCGCGGCACCGCTTCCTCGGCGCCGGTCGTGGCGATCAGCACGCGCCGCTCCGAATCGAGGTCGGGGTAGTCGACGTCGATCTGCAACAGGAACCGGTCGAGCTGCGCCTCGGGCAGCGGGTAGGTGCCCTCCTGCTCGAGCGGGTTCTGCGTCGCCAGCACGTGGAACGGGCGCGGCAGCGGGTGGTACTGCCCGGCGATCGAGACGCGCCCCTCCTGCATCGCCTGCAACAGCGCCGACTGGGTGCGCGGGCTCGCGCGGTTGATCTCGTCGGCCATCAGGAGCTGGCAGAACACCGGCCCCGGAATAAAGCGGAACGAGCGCCGGCCGGTCTCGCTCTCCTCGAGCACCTCGGAGCCGAGGATGTCGGCCGGCATCAGGTCGGGCGTGCACTGGATGCGCTTGTCGTCGAGGCCGAGGATCGTGCCCAGCGTCTCGACGAGGCGGGTCTTGGCGAGACCCGGCACGCCGATCAGCAGCGCATGGCCGCCCGAGAGCAGCGTGATCAAGGCTTGCTCGATCACTTCGCGCTGGCCGAAGATGACCTCGCCGATCCGTTCGCGGACGAAGCTCAGCCGCTCGCCCAGCGCCTCGACCTCGGCCACGAGATCCCCCGGAGGGGAATTGATGGGTGACGTGGAAGCCAAGCTGTCTAAACCCCTTAAAGATGCCGGCGCCGCGCCGGCGTCGGACGATGATAACGCTCCCGGCCGGGCTGTCGCGAGCCGGCCGCGTCGCGGCCAAAGGCCGCCGTTCAAAAAGCTAACGCCCCGGAAACCGAAGGTTGTCGATCACGGCGATCTCGACATGCGGATCGCGCGCGACGGCACCTGGTTCTATCGCGGCTCGCCCATCTCCCGCACCCGTCTCGTCAAACTTTTCGCCTCGGTCCTGCGCCGCGAAGCCGACGGCAGCTTCTGGCTGGTCACGCCGGTCGAGCGCGGCCGCATCGCCGTCGAAGATGCGCCCTTCCTCGCCGTCGAACTCGAATCCGCCGGCAGCGGCCGCGAACGCCGGCTGAGTTTTCGGACCAATCTCGACGAGATTGTGGCGGCCGGGCCCGAGCATCCGCTGCGTGTCGCGACCGCTGCAAACGGCGAGCCAGCGCCCTATCTGCTGGTCCGGCCGGGGCTCGAGGCGCGCCTCAACCGCCCGGTATTCTACGAGCTGGTGGAACTGGCCGACGCCGAGCGCGGCGATGCCGGCGGACCGTTCGGCCTGTGGAGCGGCGGCGCGTTCTTCGACCTGGGCGACCCGGGCGAGTGTTGAGCGTGCCGGCCGATCGCCCGGCGACGGGCGCGCCCACTCGCGAAGATGTGATCGCGCGGCTCGCCGGCCGGGCGCCGGGCCGGCGCGGCTTCGGCGGCACCGCCGACCCGGTCGAGGCGGCCGAGCTGCGCGAGGCGACGCGCGGCGACCACGACCTCAACCCCGGCGAGACGCCGCCCTCGGCGGCGCTGCGCCCGGCCGCGGTGCTGGTGCCGCTGATCGACCGGGACGGGGGGATGAGCGTGCTGCTGACCCAGCGCACCGCGCATCTCTCGGCGCATGCCGGGCAGATCGCCTTCCCCGGCGGGCGGATCGAGGAGCACGATGCCGACGCCGTCGCCGCCGCACTGCGCGAGACCGAGGAGGAGGTGGGTCTGCCGCGCGAGCTGGTGAGCGTCGTCGGCCGGCTCGACACCTATGTCACCGGCACCGGGTTCGAGATCACGCCGATCGTCGGCATCGTCGCGCCGCGCTACACGCTGCGCATCGACCCCGCCGAGGTCGCCGAGGCGTTCGAGGTGCCGCTCTCCTACGTGCTCGATCCGCACAACCACCAGCGCACCGAGCGCGAATCCGCCGGCCGCACCCGCGTCTTTTTCGTCTTGCCGTATGAAGGGCGCAACATCTGGGGCGCCACCGCCGGGATGCTGGTCAATCTCGCCGAGGTGCTCAACGGGTGACCGCCGGATGCCGCGCGAGTTCCTGACGCTGTTCGTGCCGCTGCTGCTGCCGACCGTGCTCTATCTCGTCTGGCTGCACGCGGTCCGCCGGCCGCCCGCCGGGGCGGTCGGATGGCGGCGGCTGCCCTGGGCATGGCTGGCGCTCGGCGGCGTGGCGCTGACCGCGCTCGTGCTGTTCGTCGTCACCGTGCAGTTCGGCAGCACCAGGCCGGGCGTCTACGTGCCGCCGCGCGTCGAGGACGGCAGGATCGTGCCCGGGCATATCGAGCCGGGAAAGCAGCCGTGATCCCGCAGCGCCCGGCCTGGCTCGACGAGCCGGCGACAAAGCGGCTGCTCGCGGCGCTGGCGGCCGCCGGGATCGCGGCGCGGTTCGTCGGCGGCTGCGTGCGCGACGCGCTGCTCGATCGGCCGACGAGCGACATCGACCTCGCGACCCCGGCCCACCCGCAGGACATCGTCGCGGCGTTGAAGCGCGCGCGGATCAGGGCCGTCCCGACCGGCATCGCGCACGGCACCGTGACCGCGGTGCTGAAGCCGCGCCAGTTCGAGATCACCACGCTGCGCCGCGACGTCGAGACCTACGGCCGGCACGCCCGGGTCGCCTTCGGCGCGGGCTGGGACGAGGACGCGGCACGGCGCGACTTCACGATCAACGCGATCTACCTCGCGCCGGACGGCACGCTCTCCGACCCGGTCGGCGGCGTCGCCGACCTTGCGGCGCGGCGGGTGCGCTTTGTCGGCGACCCGGCGACGCGCATCGCCGAGGACGTGCTGCGCATCCTGCGCTATTACCGCTTCGAGGCGCGCTTCGGCGGCGGTGCCGGCGATGCGGCGGCGCGCGCCGCGTGCCGCGCCGCGGCGGACGCGCTGGCGACGCTGTCGGCCGAGCGGGTGTGGCGCGAGCTGTCGCGGCTGCTCGCCGGCCCCGACCCGGCCCGCGTCCTCGCGATGATGCGGGAGGACGGGGTGCTCGCCGCGATCCTGCCCGAGGCAAGCCGGCTCGACCGGCTCGAACGGCTGCTGCCGCTGAGCGGCGATCCGCTGCTGCGGCTGGCGGCGCTGGTCGCGGTTGACCCGCCGGGCGCGCTGGCGCTCGCCGAGCGGCTGCGGCTGTCGCGGGCCGAGCGCACGCGGCTGGCGGGCCTCGCCGAGCCGTGGCCGCTCGATCCCGCCGGCGATCGCGCCGACGATCCGATCGCCCAGCGCCGCGCGCTCTACGCGCTCGGGGTCCCGCGTTACCGCGACCTGGCCCGGCTCGCCGCGGCGCAGGGGCGGCTCGCGCCCGAGCGCCTCGCCGCGCTGCTCGATCTCGCCGAGCGCTGGCGGCCGCCCGCGTTTCCGTTGCGCGGCGCCGATGTCACGGCGCTCGGGATCGCGCCGGGACCGCGCGTCGGCCGGCTGCTCGGCGCGGTGCGGCGCTGGTGGGAGGACGGCGATTTCGCCGCCGACCGTGCCGCCTGCCTCGACAGGCTCAAGGACCTCGCCGCGCGCTCCTGATTGCCTGCCAGACGCGCTCCGGCGTCGCCGGCATGTCGATATGCGCGACCCCGAGCGGCGCCAGCGCGTCGAGCACCGCACAGACGATCGCCTGCGGCGCGGCGATCGCGCCGGCCTGACCCGAGCCCTTGACCCCGAGCGGGTTCGACGCGGTCGGCACTCCGTCGAGGACGATGTCGAGAGCGGGCAGGTCGTCGGCCCGCGGCAGGGCGTAATCGAGCAGCGAGCCGCTGAGCAATTGCCCCGAATCGGCATCGTAGACCGTGCGCTCCAGCATCGCCTGGCCGATGCCCTGGGCAACGCCGCCCTGGACCTGACCGGTGGTCAGCAGCGGGTTGATGATCCGCCCGTAATCGTCGACCGCGAAATAACGGACGAGCGTCACCACGCCGGTCTCGGCATCGATCTCGACCTCGGCGACATGGGTTCCCGACGG
>DATJOB010000277.1:0-2673 GCA_035507475.1 Allostellaceae bacterium
GCTCGGGCGCGGCGCCGAGCGCGGCGGCGGCGATCTGCGCCATCGCGGTCTCGATGCCCTGGCCGATCGAGGCGGCGCCGGTCACCACCTCGACCGAGCCGTCGCCGCCGAGCACGATGCGCGCGTCGTCGAACGGGCCGAGCCCGCTCTTCTCGACGAAGAACCCCAAGCCGATTCCTACCTGCTCGCCGCGCCGGCGCCGCTCTGCCGCGGCCGCCTGCATGGCGCCCCAGCCGGCGCGCTCGAGCACCTGGTCGAGATGTCCCTCGTAATCGCCGGTGTCGTAGATGAGCTCGGTGCCCAGCGCGGCGAACGGGCGCGGAAACGGCATCGCGCTCGCGGCGATGAAATTGATCCGCCGCACCGCGACCGGGTCGAGCCCGAGCCGCACCGCGATCGCGTCGACCAGCCGCTCGCGCACAAAGGTCGCCTCGTAGCGGCCGGGCGCGCGGTAGGTGCCGCACGGCGTCTTGTTGGTCAGCCGCACATGGCCGACCGAGCGGTAGGCCGGGACGACATAGGGGCCGGGCAGCATCGCCGCCGTCAGGTCGGTGACGGTGACGCAATGGGTGCGCAGATAGCCGCCCTGGTCGAACCAGAACTCGTCGTCGAGACCGAGGATGAACCCGCGCCGGTCGACCGCGGCGCGGATGCGGTGGACCTGGCCGCGCGACTGGTTCGCCGCCATCAGATGCTCGTGCCGGTCCTCGATCCACTTGACCGGGCGGCCGAGGCGCAGCGCCGCGGCGCAGGCCAGCACGTCCTCGGGATAGAGCTCGCCGCGGATGCCGAAGCCGCCGCCGACATGGCCCTCGTGCAGATGGATGCGGTCGAGCGGCAGGCCGAGCATCGCCGCCAGGGCCTGCCGGTTGTAGTGCGGCACCTTGGCCGCGCCGTACATCCGCAGCACCCCGCTCGCCGCGTCGGGCACGGCGATCGCGCCGCGTGTTTCGAGCGGCACGCCGCTGTGCCGGCCGGTCGTCAGCGACAGCTCGACCACCGCCGCGGCAGCGGCGAAGGCGGCGTCGAGGTCGCCGTATTGCTTGGTGATGACCGCGGCTTCGGTACCGAGGCCCGGCGCGAACTCGGCCGGCGGTGCGGTCGGGTCGAGCAGCGGCGGCAGCGGCTCGATCTGCGCCATGACGAGCTCGGCCACGTCCTCCGCCGCGTAGGGATCGGTCGCGAAAACCACGGCGACCGGCTCGCCGACATAGCGGACATGGCCGCTCGCCAGCACCGGCTGGCGGTAGGCTTCGAGCTCCGGCATCGGCGTCAGCCGGAAGCCGATCGGCGGGATGGCGGCGACATCGGCGGCGGTCCATACCGCGACCGTGGCCGGATGCGCCTGCGCCTCGGCGATCTGCACGCCGGACAGCCGGCCGAACGCCACCGGCGAGCGCACGACGCGCATGAACACCATTCCGGGCGCCGCGACATCGGCGGCGAAGCGGCCCGCGCCGCGCAGCAGCGGGGGGTCTTCGAGGCGGCGGAGGGACTGGCCGATCGGGTTCATTTGCGCATCGCCGCGGCCGCCGCGAGCACCGATTTCAGAATGTTCTGGTAGCCGGTGCAGCGGCAGAGATTGGCCGCGAGCGCCTCGCGCAGGCCGGCCTCGTCGATATCCGGGTCGCGCTCCAGGACACCCACCGCGAGCATCAGGAAGCCGGGCGTGCAAAAGCCGCATTGCAGCCCGTGATGGTCCCAGAACGCCTGCTGCAGCGGGTGCAGGCGGTCGCCGTCGGCGAGCCCCTCGACGGTGCGCAGCGCGCGTCCCTCGGCCTGCACCGCGAACATCAGGCAGGCGCGCACCGGCTCGCCGTCGAGCAGCACCGTGCAGGCGCCGCACACGCCGTGCTCGCAGCCCAGATGCGTGCCGGTGAGGCCGCAATCCTCGCGCAGCGCGTCGGCCAGCGTGCGGCGCGGCTCGACGCCGATCGTGCGGCGGTCGCCATTGACGGTGAAGGTGACCTCGATCCGCTCGGTCATGGGCACGGCCTCCCGCGAAGCAGCTCGACGATGCGCTGCGGCGTGATCGGCATTTCGCAGATCGCGACGCCGAACGGGCGCAGCGCGTCGGCGACGGCGTTGAGCACCGCGCCGGGCGCGCCGATCGCGCCGCCCTCGCCGACCCCTTTGACGCCGGTGACGCTGGCGTCGGTGACGGTCTCGAGATGGTGGATTTCGAGTGCCGGGATCTCGGCCATCGTCGGCACCAGGTAATCGGCGAGCGAGCCGGTCAGTACGTTGCCGTCGGCATCGTGGACGATCGCCTCGTAGAGCGCGTTGGCGATGCCCTGCGCGACGCCGCCGTGGATCTGCCCCTCGACGATGGTCGGGTTGATCAGCACGCCGGCATCCTCGACGATGACGAAGCGCTCGATCGTGACGCGACCGGTCGCGGTGTCGACCTCGACGATCGCGGCGTGGCAGGCGTTCGAGAAGGTGCCGCCCGGGTCGTAGGTGGCGACTGCCGACAGCCCGGTCTCGAGGATCGCCGGGAAGCGCTGGCTCTCGTGATAGGCGGCGCGCGCCAGCTGCGCGACCGGCACGGCGAGGTCGGTGCCGCGCACCACCGCCCGGCCGTCGGTGATCTCGATATCCGACGCCGCCGCTTCCAGGGTCTGCGCGGCGACCTCGGCGAGCCGCTCGCGCAGCTTGATCCCCGCGAGCTTG
>DATJOB010000278.1:0-7758 GCA_035507475.1 Allostellaceae bacterium
AACGCGGCCGGCGCCGCCGCGCTCAGCGAGCTGCCCTCCGGGTTCGTTGCCTGGAACCGCGCCCCGCCTTTTAGTTTGAGATAGTTCGCCGTCGACGCCGAGAAGCTGCCCGAGACGTTGACCGATCCGCCCGGCCCGAACACCACCCCCGCCGGGTTGATCAGATAAAGGTTGGCGCCCTTGATCGACGACTTGACCGTGCCGTCGATGGTTGACGGGCTGCCGCCGGTCACCCGGCCGATGATGTTCGTGACGCTCGCCGGCCCCTTGAAGGTCGCGGTCTCGCCGCTCGACAGGCCGAAGAGGCCGAAGGTCTGGAACAGATTGCCGCCGACCCGCTTCCCGAGACTGGCGCCGATCGAGTAGTTCGGCCCGCTGAGCACCTGCGCCGGCGACAGCGTGCCATCGATCGTGATGTGCTGCGCCAGCGCCGCCGCCGGCGCTCCGAAACCGGCGGTGAGCGCTGCCATCAGCCGGAAAAGTGCTGTGCCGACGGGCACCCCTGAGCCTCGCACGACGATCGAGGCGATGATGGGCGCAGTCGAAGCCTCTGTCCATCGGCCGAACGCTTCGCGCGAACCGTCAGCCAGCGGATGGAACCGGCGCGAAAACCGTTTAAGGTGACGATCGAGCGGTCGCTCGGGGGACGGTATGTGCGCGTGGGGTCAGAGTCTTCGAGCGGCGCCGCGCTTGCGGGCGCGCCGCCGCCACCGCCGCGCCCTGTTGATCGCCCTGTTGACCGCCCTGGCGCTGACTGCCCCGGCCGCGCCCGCCGCTCACGCCGCGGTGGCCGGTGCACCGTCGAACGACAGTGCGGCGCAACTGACCCAGGTCGACTCGGCTCTGCCGCCGGACCAACCGGCCGGCCGCCGTCAGGGCTCCGCCTCGCCGCTGCCGCCGATCGAGCCGGCATCGCCCGCGCCGCCCGCGGGAGGAGCCGCGCCGGCGCCGCAAGCCCCGGCGCCGCCACTCGCCGAGTCGCCGCGCTTCGTGCTTCGCGGCGTTCGCGTCGAGGGCAACACCCGGCTCGACAAGGCGACGATCGATGGCATCGTCGAGCCGTACCTCGCCCGGGTGGTGACGCTCGCCGATCTCGAGGAGATCCGGCGCAAGCTCACCAGCCTCTATATCGAGAAGGGCTACATCAACTCGGGCGTGCTGATCCCCGACCAGAAGGTCGATGACGGGGTCGTCGTGATGCGCGCGGTTGAAGGCCGGGTGACCGAGGTCAACGTGACCGGCACCGACGCGTTCAGCCCCGACTATTTCCGCTCGCGGCTGTCGAACGCGCTGCAAACGCCGTTCAACGTCCGCGATGTCGAGACCGAGCAGCAGATCCTGCTGCAGGACCCGCTGATCCGCCGCCTCAACATCGAGCTGCAGCCGGGGCTCACACCCGGGGAGGCCTCGCTCAATGCCGATGTCCTTGAGGGCAACCGGTTCAGCCTGACGAGTTCGGTGGCCAACGATCAGTCGCCGACCGTGGGCGAGGTGCGCGGCCAGCTGCAAGGGACCGCCGCCAACCTGCTCGGGTTCGGCGACATTTTGACCGCAGAATACGGCCGCAGCTACGGCCTCAACGACGGCGCGGCGAGCTATTCGATCCCGATCGCGCCCGACGACACCCGGCTCAACCTGCACTACGACCGCAACGGGACGCTGGTGATCGAGCCGGCGCTCAGCCCGCTCAACATCACCAGCCAGTCGCAGAGCTTCGGCATCGGCCTGAGCCGGCCGTTCTATCGCACCCCCGAGGCCTCGCTGACGCTCGGGGTCAACGCCGAGCGCCGCACCGCCGACACGTACCTGCTCGGCATGCCGTTCTCGTTCACCCCCGGTTCGAACAACGGCCAGACCAACCTCACCGTCGTGCGGTTCTACCAGGACTGGCTCGACCGCAACGCCGATTCCGCGCTCAACCTGCGCTCGACGATCAGCTTCGGGCTCAACATCTTCGGCACGACCATCACCCCGGTCGAGCCGACCAGCAAGTTCACCGCCTGGCTCGGGCAGGCGCAGTATGTGCGCCGGATCTACAATGACTGGGAAGCGGTGGTCCGCTCCGACGTCCAGCTGACCAACCACCCGCTCTTTCCGCTCGAGCAGTTTCCGCTCGGCGGCATCGACACGGTGCGCGGCTATCGCGAGTACCTGACCGATACCGACGACGTCGTCTTCGCGTCGGGCGAGCTGCGCATTCCGATCGGCAAGGTGCCGCTGCCCTACGTCTCGCGCGGCGACTCGGCGGGGACGCTGCAGTTCACGCCGTTCTACGACTATGGCCGCGGCTGGAACGTCAACCGCCAGACCCCCTACCCGCCGGACATCTCAAGCGTCGGCGTCGGGCTGCGCTGGCTGCCGGGTGCCGGCATCACCGCCGAGCTTTATTACGGCAGGGCGCTGCGCCACGTCTCGCTCGGCACCTCGCTCGAGGACCGCGGCATCCATTTCCGCGTGACGACCGCGCTCTACTGAGCGCCGAGACGCCTCACCGCGTGCCGGCCATTTGCCGGTCGACCGTCGCCGGCTCGGTGAGCCCCACCTGATCGAGCAACGCGTCGAGCGAGGCGTGGCGGTCGACGGTCTCGGCGTCGACCGCCGCCGCGACGGCGTCGTACCACAGCCCGGCGCCGGCATAGATCGCGGCGCGACGCTGCGGCGGCGCGGCGAGCGCGGCGCTGTCGGCCGCCGGATTGGGGCCGAGCATGATCGACGCGGTGGCGACGACATCGAGCGACGGCGAGCGCGGGTCGACGGCGAGCGAGACCGACCAGGAATAGTTCACCCCGGGCTGCAACTGGACCCGGTAATCGCTGAGCCGCACCGCCTGGATGCCGGCGCCGCGCGGCGGCTGGATGCTGCTCTCGACCAGCGGCCGTGCCTGGCCGGGCGCGCTGATCGTCAGCGTCAGCGGCTGGCTGACCGGGCGCGAGACGAAGAAGTAGAGGGTCGGCGACGGCTTGGTCGTCAGTCCGGTATGGCTGTCGGGTGCGATCAGGTCGATCACCAGCGGCGGTCCTGCGGTGGCGCCGCGCGAGGCGCCGCCGACCCGGCCGCCGGGCGCGCCGCGCAACGGCGGCTTGTAGCTCGGCGTGTCGCCGGTGCTCTGGGCCAACGCCGCGCCGAGCGGCGCGGCGACCAGCGCGGCGATCATAGCGGCAGCCAGGATCTTGATCATCACCCGCTCCTTAAGATGCATCCATCACAACCAGTTGCCGATCAGCAGAAACGGCGCCCAGTAAGCCGGGTGCGAATAACGCGGATCGGCGATCAACTCGCGCTGCGCCGTCTGCAGGGCACGCGCCTTGGTGACGTTGCCCTTGAGCGCTTCATAGAATTTGACCACCAGATCGCCCGAGGCCTTGTCGCTGATGAACCACAACGTGGCGAGCGCGCTGCGTGCCCCCGATTTGAGCGCGATCCCGGCCAGGCCCAGCGCGGCGCGGTCGTCGCCCGCGGCGGTCTCGCAGGCGTCGAGCGTCAACAGTTCGAGCGCGTTCTCGCGCAGCTGCCCGTATTTGATCGTCTGCTCGAGATCGTCCATCGTCAGCCGGCCGTCGAAGGCGAGGACGAAGGTCTGGCTCGGATCGCTGCCGAACTGGCCGTGCGAGGCGATGTGGACGACGCCGTACGGTTCGCTCTTGAGCCCGTTCTCGAAGCGCGAGCGGACGAATTGCTGGTCGAGGAACATCTTCCCGCCGGTCGTCTCCTGCACCTCCTTCACCTCGTTCTTGACGTTGGGCAGCGGCGAGAAACCCTGGACGCTCTGCGAGATGCCGAGCACCAGCGCATCGCGCGAGCGGCTGGCGATCGGCCGCGGATCGGTGAGGTGCAAGCTCGGCGCGACCGCGAGGGCATAGCGCTCGACCAGAAAACCCCTGCCGTCGTGGAGCGCGGCGAACGGGATCAGACGCAGCACATTGTCGGGCACGATCACCAGCGTATCGATACGCTGCTGCGCGAGCAGCGGTTCGAGCGGCCTGATGATTTCGCCGTAAAGCTCCTGCGCCAGCGGCAGGTACTCGTTCGTCGTGCGCTTTTCGAGAAGCAGGCGAAAGCGTTGCACCTGGTCGCGCAGCTTCGCTTCCGGCAGCGGCAGCGTGAACTGGCGTTGCTCGCCGCCGAGGCTGACCAGCATCTCCAGCCGGTCGGGCAGCACCACCGGGGAGAGGATCGCGGTCTGCGGCGCGACGTTATCGATCGAGCGCTGCTTCTCGGCGAAGCTGGTGACGCAGGAATCCTGGAAATAGTCCTGCAGCTCGGTCTCCTTGAGCTGCTCGACGGTGTCGCGGGCCTCTTTGAGCAGCGCCGGCGACCGGCTGGGATTGGCGCTCGCCTGGCGCAGCAGCAGATCGGCGAATTCGAGGTAGAACGGCGCGAATGTCGCCCGGTACGACGACTGCCCCTCGCGATACTCGACCGGGATGTCGGGGCGCGCCGCCTGCAATGCGGCCGCGGCGGCGCGGTAGCCGGCCAGCGCGGCATCCGGTTGGCCACGCTTGCGCAGCAGGCGGGCGCGCTGCCAGTTCCAGCGAAAAGTGAGCTCGGGCGCCCCGGCCTGCTGGGCGGCGAAGAGTGCGCGGTCGGTCAGCGTCGCGGCGTCCTCGGCCCGCCCGGCGCGCTCGTAGAGGCGGCCGAGGCTGCCCTCGGCGAGCGAGGAGAGCGTCGCGTTGTGCACCGTCGTCGAGGTGTCGCTCGCCGCGCGCAGCGCCCGGTAGGCGACCATCTGCAGCTCGGCCGAAGGCGGCGCCTTGTCGTCGAACACCGCCGCGCCGGCCGAAGCCAGCGCCATGCCCCGCGCATAGGTCGGCGGCAGGCGCTCGAGCCGTCCCACGGCTCGGGTCAGCAGTGCTGCGGCGCCGTTCGCGTCACCGCGCCGCAGCGCGAGCCGCGCTGCGTTGGTCTCGGCGGTGGCGGCGAGCGTCTCGTCGTGACCGGTTTCGGCCGCGGCTTCCGCCTCGGCGTAGTCGCGCTGCGCCTCGTCGAGGCGGCCGTTCGAGGCCAGCAGATTGCCGAGATCGTTGCCGCTTGCTGCAAGCAGAGCCGGGTCGTGCAGGCGGGCCGCCAGGTCGTGGCTGCGGCGCAGCAATGGCTCGGCGACCGCGGTGCGCCGGAGCAGCAGCGCCAGATTGCCGAGCGCGCCGCTGCTCGCGGCGACGAGGCCCTGGTCGCCGCCTTGCTCGGCCATCGTCAGCGCCGTGCGCAGATCGCTGACCGCATCCCGGAAATAGCCCGCGACACGATAGGCCTCGCCGCGCCGCGCCAGCGCCTCGACCTCGATGTCGCGGGCGCCGGCGGCATGGCAGAGGCGCACCGCCTCGGTCCAATGCTGGGTCGCGCCGAGGATATCCCCGGCCCGGAACTGCGCCGTCCCGGCGCTGAGCTGGCTCATCGCCTGCGCCCGCGCGTCGTCCTGCGCTTGCGCCGGCGCGCCGAGCGCCACAAGGCCGAGGGCGCAGAGCCAGGCGAGCCGCATCATTTCTCGGTCATCACGACAAGGATCCCTTGTTCGCCCTGCTCGAGCCGCTGGTGATGAAACGCCACGCACGGATCGTCCGGGAACCGGCGGTAGAGATCGGCAAATAGCTCGGACGCGTCCGGCCGCGCCGCGGACAACGCCTCGAACGCCGCCTCGTAGGCGGCGGCCGGCGCGCGCTCGCCGAGCGCCTCGGCGACCGGCTCGAACACCGCCACCTTCTCGTGGCGGCCCTTGACGACGAAATCGCCGATCGGCCGGAAGCTGTGCTGCCGGCACTGCCGTACGGTCTCACCCGAGACGCAGATCCGCGAGCCG
This sequence comes from Allostellaceae bacterium, assembly GCA_035507475.1. GTDB lineage: Bacteria > Pseudomonadota > Alphaproteobacteria > ATCC43930 > CGMCC-115725 > DATARH01. The sequence continues at coordinate 5,795 of DATJOB010000278.1, forward strand.
ATCATCTTGTTGAGCCCTTCGAGCCGCGAGCCGGTGTTGAGCATATCGCCGAGCGCGGTGTATTTGAGCCGGTCGGCGGTGCCGACATTGCCGACCAGCGCGATCCCGGTATGCACCCCGACGCGGGTGATGCCGAAGCCAACGCCGCGCTCGCGCTGCGCGCTATAGAACGGGTACGCGAAGCGGTCGAGCGCCAGCGCGGCGGCGACCGCCCGGTCGGCGTGGTCCGGCTGGGCGTGCGGCGCGTTGAAGAAGGCGAGGATCGCATCGCCGATGAATTCGTAGACCAGCCCTCCCTGATCAAAGATAGCCTGGCACGCGCCGGCGAAATAGTCGTTGAGCAGCGCCGCCAATTCCTCGGGATCCATGGTCTCGGAGAGCGTCGTGAAGTTCTGGATGTCGGTGAAGATGACCGAGATCTCGCGCCGTTCGCCGCCGAGCCGCGGCAGCGATTGCGTCGCCATCATCTCGGCGATCACCGCCGGCGGCAGGTAGTGCTCGAAACTGCGGCGCAGGCGCGCCCGCTCGCGGTTGGTGGCGGCGTAGCGCAGCTGGTTGGCGAGGCCGCTCGAACCCGCCCAGGCACCGAGCAGCGGCAGCGAGGGCAGCAGCAGCGACCAGCCGAACGCGACATAAGTCGCACCGCCGATCGCGACGACGCCGGCGGCGATCCCGCTCCACAAGGGAATGCCGGTGCGCACGCCGTAGCCGAGCGCCGCGCCGGCCAGTGCGACGAGCCAGATCATCAAGCCCTCGACACGGCGGTCGAACCCCCACAGCATCGGCGCGCCGGCGGATGCCTCGCGGACCAGCTGCTCGGCGAGATAGCCGTGCATCGCGATGCCGAACACCGGCGGCGCCTGGCGGAACCCGGTGTTGAACGGCGTCAGGAACGAGTCCTTCACGCTCTCGGCGGCGACACCGAGGATCACGATCTTGTCGCGCACCAGCGCGGCGCTGTCGTCGCGCCCGAGGAAGTCCGTCAGCGACACGATCGGCAGCCGCTCGACGCCGCCGTGATAGTCGTAAAGGACCTGGTAGCCGCCGCTGTCCAGCCGCAGGTAAGGTCCGCGCGTCTCGTCGAGCGGAGCGATGTCGGCCTTGCCGAGCATCATATCGCCATCCGGCGCCGCACCGGGCTTGATGCCGTCATGTGCGAGATAGGCGAGGGCGAGCGCCATCGCCATGCCGGGGTAGTTTGTCGTGCCGTCGTCGGCGAACAGCAGGCCGCGGCGCACCACGCCGTCGCTGTCGACCGGCACGTCGGCAAGCGCCATGCGGTCGCTGCCGCGCAGCACGGCGGGCGGCGGGATCTCGGGGTGTTCGCCCTCCTGCAGCTTGAAGACCCAGAAGATCTCGGGATGGGCGGCGATCACCGCATTGAGGTGATCGGTCCCCGGCGGCTGGGGGTGGTCGCGGTAGAGGTCGACGCCAATGGCGCGCGGCTTCCCGGCGGCGGCGCGTTCGAGGATGTTGGCGAGGTCCTCGTCGTGCAGCGGCCAGCCCCAGCGGCCGAGATCGCGCTCGCTGGCGCCGAGCAGCACGACGGGCGAGCTGGCGGCCTCGCCCGCCCAGGCCCGGTGCAGCGCGTCGTAGACCCAAAGTCCGGCAGGCTGCAGCCAGGCGAAGCTGTAGAGGAGGATCGCGGCGCCGGCCACGAGATGCGCGCCGACGAGCGCCTTGAGCCCATCGCTGCGCCCGGCCCGGCGCACCCGCTCGGCGAGCGCGATGCGTGGAGCGGCAGGCGCGCTGACCATCGGTCGCCTACGAGCACGAGGCCGCGAGGCGCGGCAGCCGCAGCGCCGACAGCGCGCCGCCGATCGCGGCGGCGCGGGTCGGAGCGGCGGCGAGATCGCGGCCGGCGAGGTAGAGCGCGGGGAGCGTGTCGTCGGGGTCTTGCGTCACGCCGCCGCGCCCCGCCGCGGTGAAGCTCGAGCGCGGCCGCCCGATCTGGCTGCCGCAGC
>DATJOB010000279.1:0-3015 GCA_035507475.1 Allostellaceae bacterium
GGTCTAGTCGTTGCGAAAGCGCCATGGTGCGAAATTCTAACCCGGACAAGCCCGGTCATGCAAACTTCGTACCAATCGGTTAAAGGCCGGTAAAATCGCCGCTCAGCGGCTGAAGCGATCGCCAAGGTAAACGCGCCGCACGTCGGCGTCGTTGACGATCGCGTCCGGTGCGCCCTCCATAAGCACTTGTCCCTCATGGAGGATGTACGCCCGGTTTACGATCTCGAGCGCTTCGCGAACATTGTGGTCGGTGAGGAGGACGCCGATGCCGCGATCCTTGAGATGATGGACGAGATTCCGCACCTCGTCCACCGCGATGGGGTCGATGCCGGCCAGCGGCTCGTCGAGCAGGATGAAATGCGGCTGCGTGGCGAGCGCCCTTGCGATCTCGCAGCGCCGCCGCTCGCCGCCCGACAAGGCCATCGCCGGCGCCCGCCGCAGATGGCTGATGTTGAACTCGGCGAGCAGCGAATCGAGCATCGCCTCGCGCGTCTCGGGAACCGGCTCGGCGACTTCGAGGATGGCGCGGATGTTCTGCTCGACGCTCAGCCCGCGGAAGATCGACGCCTCCTGCGGCAGATAGCCGATGCCGAGCCGCGCGCGGCGATACATCGGCAGCTCGGTGATGTCCTCGCCGTCCAGGCTGACCGTGCCGGTATCGGCGGCGATCAGCCCGGTGATGATGTAGAAGCAGGTGGTCTTGCCGGCGCCGTTCGGGCCGAGCAGGCCGACCACCTCGCCGCGCTGCACCGAGACGTTGACGTCGCGCAGCACGACGCGCCGCTTGAAGCTCTTGCCGAGCCCGCGGCCCATCAGCCCCTTGTTGTCGGCAACGAGGCGCGGCGCAAAGCCGGGCGCGCTGGCGCCGATCCAGCCCGGCACCCGTTCCTCGGGGAACGAGGGCTCGTCGCCGCCGCGCATCCAGGGGTCGTCGCCGCGCATCAGGGCTTTGCCGGCGGAGCGCCGGCGGGGGGTTTGCCGGCTGGGGGTTTGCCGGCCGCATCGCCGCTGGCCGCGCTGCCGGGTGCGCCCTTGCCGGTCACGTCCTGCTTGACGAACAGGCCCTGCACGCGCTGCCGCGTGCTGTTGGGCAGGGTCGAGGCCGGCAGGATGCGGCTGATATTGGTGCGCAGGTTCATCACCGCATACTGGCCGGTGATGACGTCGGTGCCGCGGGTAAGCGTGACATTGCCGAGCAGCGTGCAGATTCCGGTCTCGGCATTATACACGCCGTAGTCGCCGCGGCCGATATCCGGATCGTTGACGACGACGACATGGCCCTGCGCGTCGATCCGGTCGATCTTCGATTCGTCGCCGGCGGCGGGCGCCGGCGCGCCCGGCGCGGCGGCCGGCTTTGCCGCGGGTTTCGCCGGCGCGGCGGGGGGCGGCGCGGTGCCGGTCTTGACCATGTAGGCGGTCAGCACGTCGCCCTTGATGGTGCGCCCGTTATGGACCGCGACCGCATCGCCGCGGGCGACCGCGATCTGCTTGGCGTCGTACCATTCGAGCGTATCGCGCGCGGTGACGGTGTCGCTCGCCGTCGTCATCTTGAGATTGCTGCCGCGGACGATGCCGATCCCCTGGTCCATGTCGTAATCGGCGTGATCGCCGACGACGGTGCGGTTGTCGCGGGTGATCGTGACGTTGCCGTCCGCCTCGATCCGGTAGATTTCGGTGTTGCCGCCGGTGTTCGACGCGGTGCCCTTGGCCTCGCGGTAATGCGCGATCAGCGTGTCGGCCTTGATCGAGGCCGGGCCGCGCGTCGCGACCGCGTTGCCGCGGGCGATGTAAAGCTGCTGGTTCTGCTGCCACTCGATGCCGTTATCGGCCTGGATGTTGATCGGCAGCCCGTTATCGGTGGTGCCGAGCTGCGCGTTCGCCGCGCCCGGCGCCAGCGCGAGCCCGGCAAGCAGCCCGGCGATTAGCGCGGCGAAACGGGCGAATCCGCGCATCGCCTCAGCCCTTGTGCACGGTGGGCTTGGCGTGCGGCGCCTTCGCCACCGGATGCGCCGCCGCCTTGGCGCGAGGCTTCGCGGCAGCGGCCGGTTTCGGCGCCACCTTGGCCTCGATCTGCGCCGCCGCCTGCGCGACCGGCGCCGGCACCGCGGCGGGCTCGGCCGCCGGCGCGTCGCCCTTCGAGCCCTTGAGCAGCAGGTTGGATTGCCCGGTGAAGATCACGATGTCGCCCTTGTCGACGATCTGGAAACCCTGCGCGGCGATGTCGCCCTGCGGCCCGTGGCCCTCGACCGGGGTCGTCCCCTGCGCCGCGTTGTCGGCGGCGTCGAGCCGCGCCGAGGAGGTGACGAAGGTGCTGCCGTTCTCGTGGGTCACGGTGACGTTGCCGAAGAGGTCGAGATACTGGGTCTGGCTCTGGTAGACGCCGCTGTCGGCGGAGACGACGATATCGGCGCCGCTATGGCTCTTCAGATGGGCCACCGGGCGGTCGAGCGCCATCACGTCGTCGCGCTGCGGCACCTGGCGGCCGACCGCGGCGGTGATCACATAGGGACGGCCGTCGCGGTCGGTGCCGGCGTAGCGCGGGTTGAGCATGCGCAGCTCGCGCGCCTCGCGCAGGTCGATCGCGGCCAGCCGGAAGCGGTCGAACAGCGGGGCGATGCGCGGCCAGGCGACGACCAGCAGCAGCAGCGTCAGGCCGATCGCCGGCAGCGCGACCTTGAGCAGCGCGACGCGCCGGCTGTAGCGGTTGCCGGGGAGGCGCGCCAGCCAGTCGGAGACGAGCGACGGCCCCGGCCCCCAGCGTCCGGCGCGGACGCTCGCGCCGACCGCGCGCGGCGGACGCCCGATCATGCCACCCCGGCCCGCACGCAATCGTGCATGTGGATGAAGCCGGTCGGCCGGCCCGCCTCGTCGACCACGAAGAGCGAGGTGGTGGGCGGCGGCAGCCCGGTCATCAGCGCCAGCGCCTCGCCGGCGAGCCGGTTCGCGGCGATCGTCTTCGGGTTGCGGCTCATCACCTCGCCGGCGGTGCGGCCGAGCAGCGCGTCGCCCATGTGG
>DATJOB010000280.1:0-3407 GCA_035507475.1 Allostellaceae bacterium
CCGGGACCGGCGAACAGCGCAGGGCGATCGGGGTAATTGTCTTCGAGGTAGCAGGCGATGTTCCACGAATCGTGGATCACCCTGCGGCCATGCGTGACGATCGGCACGAAATGCTGGCCGGAAAGCGCGCGGATCGTCTCGGCATCGGCGAAGCGCACATGGCGGAACTCCGGCTCGAGCCCCTTGTGGGCAAGCGCATAGCGGATGCGCCAGGAAAACGGGCTCGGCCGCCGCCCCTCATGGCCGATCCGCTCGTACATGGTGAGGCTCACGGCGATCCTTTCAGCAGGGCGGCGAGCCGGCACCGTATGTCAAACAAGCGTTTTGCACGAGCGCAGATCGCGGCGCCCCGGTGCGGGGTCGCAATGGCGACGAACCGGGCGCGGCACCGGCTGGCAATTGACAAGCCCGCTGCGCGGCGGCTCTGATCCGGCCTTCGCCATTCGCTCAGCGGGAGAATTTCCTTGGCCAAATTTAGGATCGCGACGCCGGCCGGCGCCAGCTTCACGGTGGCCGGCGGCGGCTACGGCTACGAGATGGAGGCGCTGACGCCGATCGACGCCGAGATCTTCGAGGTCCCGATGGGCTCGGAGGACGAGTTCGTCGCCGCTGCCAAGGACGCCGACGCGCTCTACGCCAAGGGGCGGCCGATCACCAAGAAGATGATCGACGGGCTGGCGCGCTGCAAGATCATCTCGCTCGGCAGCGTCGGGGTCGACAGCGTCGATGTCGACGCGGCGACGGCGCGCGGCATCCCCGTCACCAACTGTCCCGACACCTTCATCGAGGAGGTTGCCGACCATGCGATGCGCCTGATCCTGGCGACGCATGGCCGCCTCGTCGAGCAGGACCGCATGGTGCGCGAAGGCCGCTGGGCCGAAGGCCGGCCGGCGCTGCTCAAGATCCCGCGGCTGCGCGGCCTGACGCTCGGCCTCATCGCGTTCGGCCATGTCGCGCGGGCGGTCGCCGAACGGGCCAAGCCCTTCGGCCTCCACATCTGTGCCTACGACCCGTTCATCGAGGAAATGGTGATGACCGAGCGCGGGGTCGAGCCGGTGAGCCTGCCCGAGCTGCTGGCGCGCGCCGACATCGTCTCGATGCACTCGCCGGCCACCGCGAGCGCGCAGCGGATGATCCGCGAGGAGCACTTCAAGCAGATGAAGCCGAGCGCGATCTACATCTCGACCGGCCGCGGCCCGACCACCGACGAGGCGGCGCTGATCAAGGCGCTCGACGAGAAATGGATCGCCGCGGCGGGCCTCGACGTGCTCGAACAGGAGCCGCCGGGCGGCAACAACCCGCTGCTCAAGATGGACAACGTGATCCTCACCGCGCACGTCGCCTCGGCCACCTCGCGCTTTGATCCGTTCCGGCGCCGCCGGGTCGGTCTCGAATTGTCGCTGGCGCTGACCGGCCGCTGGCCGATGTCCTGCGTCAACCCGAGCGTGCTGATGGGGAGCGGGCTGAAGCGCTGGCAGCCGGTCTCGATGGAGCGCGGCCCGAATTCGTAACAGTCGCTACAGTGGCCGGCGTCTGCGGGCGCCGGTCATAGCCGCCGCTGAGTGGCTCGATCGGGTCGATCCCGGCGTCCATCGCCGCATCAAAGGGTTGCGCCTCGTCACCGCCTACGGCATCGCGGCAATGCTGGGCGCATTGCATGATGTTGCGCAAGGCCTCCCGGAGGCGGCCTCACTTGGTGCGCTTGCCGGTAACTTCGCCCTCTGGGCGAGTGTGTCCGAAGGCGCGCTGACACGCGGAAAATCGGCCCGCGACCTCGCGCTGCTGTGCGTCGCGATCACGATGGGCGCGATCAGCTTTATCGCACTAGCTCCGCTGGTCGTCTGGATGGGGCAGCCGGGACTGGAGCTGATCCTGATCATCGGCGCGTTCGGCGCGGGGTATTTGCGTTTCTACGGCGTGCTCGGCGCCGGCATCGGATCGCAACTTTATCTCGGTCAGGTCCTGGCTTTTGGCGCCAATTTGGACTTTGGCGCCGCGAGCACCGTAATCGTCGGGGGGGCGATCGCTGCAGTCGCGGCGATTGTGCCGCGTATGCTCAGCGGCCCGGCCGAGCACCCACCGCCAGCAATGCCAGCGCCAGTGGTGCACGGGCTGTTGCCGCCGGCGCTCAGCATGGGGCTGCAGGCCGCGGCCGCGGCGGCGATCATCGTCGCGCTCGACTTCCTCATCGGGCTCACCGAGGCAGTGTGGGCGATCACCGCCTGCGTCTACGTGATCGCCAACTCGACCAGCGGAACGCTCGACCGCGTGCGCCGCCGGATCATCGGCACGACAATCGGCGTGCCGCTCGGCCTGGCGTTTCTGCCGATCGCCGGCCACGCGCCCGTCATCGTATGGGCAGCGGCAGCGCTGGCGATAACGATCTATGCGATGGCTCTGCCCGAGCGCTACGACATCGCCTGCGCCGCCTTCGCCTTCATCCTGATCGTGACTCTGGCGGCAGGCGGCGAGCACTCGATATTCTTGCTCGCCGCACGAGCCTGGGAAACGCTGCTCGGCGGGTTGCTCGGATTGGCCGCGGCGCTGCTACTCTTTCCGATCCGCGCGCAGCCCGCAGAAGAGCCTCCGTAAAGCCGGGCAGTAATGGAGGACCCGATGCCCGACCCGATCCGCTATCCCGACCCGGCGTTCAAGATCCTCGACAAGCGTTTCGCCGCGATCGCGCTGCCGATGACGCCGGTACGGCGCATCGCCGGCGATTGCCTGTTCACCGAGGGGCCGGTGTGGTTCGGCGACCTGCGCTGCCTCTTGTGGAGCGACATTCCCAACGACCGGATCATGCGCTGGGACGAGGAGACCGGCGCGATCGGCGTGTTCCGCCGCCCGTCGGGCTACGCCAACGGCAATACCCGCGACCGCCAGGGCCGGCTCGTCACCTGCGAGATGGACAACCAGCGCCTCACCCGCACCGAATACGACGGATCGATCACCGTGCTCGCCGACCGCTTCGAGGGCAAGAAACTGACCGCGCCCAACGACGTCGTCGTCAAGTCCGACGGCTCGATCTGGTTCTCCGACAACGGCGCCGGCACGCGCGGCAACTATCTCGGCCACAAGGCACCGCAGGAGCTGCCGTTCCGCGTCTACCGGATCGACCCGCACTCGGGGGCGATGACGGTCGCGGTCGACGACATGGAGCGGCCGAACGGGCTCTGCTTCTCGCCCGACGAGCGGCGGCTCTACGTCGTCGACACGCCGGGCGGCGACAAGACGGTACATGTCTACGACGTCGTTGACGACGGCACCCGCCTGGCCGACGGCCGCGTCTTCTTCGACGAGATGCCGGGCTATGCCGACGGCATACGCTGCGACACCGAAGGGAACGTCTGGTGCGGCTTTTCCGGCGGCGAGGGCGAGGACGGCGTCGCGGTCTATGCGCCGGACGG
>DATJOB010000281.1:0-3667 GCA_035507475.1 Allostellaceae bacterium
TCGCGTTGATCGGCGTCGTGCTGCTGATGGCGGTGGTCGCGGTCACGCTGCTGCGCAAGGGCGCCGCCGCGGGCAGCGCGGCGCATTAGAACCGCGGCCGCCGGGTTCGCTCGCCCCTCTACAGGAAGCCGATCGACAACCAGGGGATCGCGAAGGCGGCGGTCGCGGTCCGCGCTATTTGCCGGTCGCGCTGCAGCGGCGACATCGCAGGGCCGGCTTTGCCCTCGGGCGCTTTCGCTTTAAGGTTGATGAACGGGGTGAGGAGCGAAGCGATCGCCGGCATGGCTTGGGGGATCGGCCTGTTGCGGGGCCGGCCGCGGCGGATCGCGGTGCGGCTGGCGACGGCGCTCCTGCTGCTCGCGGCTGCGGCCGGTCCATGGCCGGCGGCGGCGCGGCCGCCGGACAGCGCGACCTGGCGGGCCGATCCCCCGTCGAACGACTGGGACGAGGCCCGCGACTGGAGCACTCGCGCCGTGCCGACGGCGACCGCCTCGTTCCTGCGCTCGACGGCGACGCTGGTGCGCTTTTCGCAGAGGCACACCGAGATCGGCGCGATCGACTTCAAACCCGGCGCGTCGCGCTATGAGTTCGGGGTCGGCTTCGACCAGATCCTCGACATCACCGGAACGGGAATCGTCAACGATTCCCGCAAGACGCAGGTCTTCTTCGGCCAGCTCTTCAGCCGCATCGATTTCAGCGGCTCCAGCACCGCCGGCACCGGCACGGCGATCGAGCTCGAGGGCGGCGCCTTGTCGTTCAGCGATTCGAGCAACGCCGGCTCGTCGCGGGTCCTCATGTCAAAGAGCCTCGCGGGGACAGTCACGTTTCTCGACACGGCCTCGGCGGCGGACGCCACCATAGACGTGGTGCAGTCCAACGGCGGCTTCGGCTCGCTGACCTTTCTCGGCGCCAGCACTGCGGCCGATGCGCAGATCAGGAATGAAGAGGGTTTCTGCTTCGGTGGATGCGGCGGTCAGACTTTTTTCGACAACACGAGCACCGCGGCCAACGCGCACATCGTGAACGATACCGATGGCGAGACGATCTTTTCCGGCGCGAGCACCGGCGCCGAGGCGCGCATCAACAACGCGGGCGGGCTGACCTTCTTCGGCGCCAAGAGCACCGCGGCGAACGCGCATATCGTCAACAATACGGGCGGCGAGACGATCTTCGGCGAGGGCATCGGCTACGGCTTCGCCGACACGAGCACCGCCGGGCACGCCACGATCGTCAACAACTTTTTCAGCGCGACGCTGTTCAGCAGCGCCACCACGGCGGGCGACGCCAATGTGACCACCAACAGCGGCGGCGGCGTGTTTTTCGCCGACCACGGCAGCGGCGGCAACGCCAGCTTCGTCACCCATGCGGGCGGGCTGTTCGACATGTCGACGCTGACCAGCGGCGGGATGACCGCCGGGTCGATCGCCGGCGACGGCGCGTTCTTTCTCGGCGCCAACAAGCTGACCGTCGGCAGCAACAACCTCAGCACCACGGTCGGCGGCGTCATCAGCGACTGCGGAGCGGGCAGCAGCTGTCTCGGATCCCTCTATCTCGGCATCCATTACATCACCAGCGTGGTGGGTGGCTCGCTCGACAAGGTCGGCACCGGCACGCTGAGGCTGAGCGGCGCCAACACCTATACCGGCGGGACGATGGTCGAGGCGGGAACGCTCGCGCTGGCGGGCGACGGAACGCTGGGCAGCCGCGCCGCGGCAACCGTCGTGAGCGGCGGGACGCTCGACCTCGGCGGCACCAGGCAGGTGCAGAACGGCGGGCTTACCCTGACCGGCGGCGCGGTGAAGAACGGCACGCTCGCGTCGGCGGCGGGGTTCGCGCTCGAGGCCGGGACGGTGGATGCGCGCCTCGCCGGCTCCGGCGGCGTGACCAAGACCGGTGCGGGCAGCGTGACGCTCTCCGGCGCCAACGCCTATACCGGCGCGACGACGATCGCCGCCGGCACCCTGGCGCTCGGCGGCGGCTCGATCGCCGCGAGCAGCGGGGTCTCGCTGACCGGCGCCGGCGCCGCTTTCGACATATCCGCGGGCGGCAACCAGACGATCAAGGATCTGAGCGGCATCGCCGGGACGACCGTCGGCGTCGGCGGCAATACCCTGACCTTCGGCACCGGCAATTCGACCACTTTCGGCGGCTCGTTCACCGGTTCGGGCGGGCTCGTCTGGAACGGCACCGGCACCCTGTCGCTGACCGGCGACAGCAGCGCCTTCACCGGCACGACGACGATTGATTCGGGCATCGTCGCGCTCGGCACCGACAGCGCGCCGAACGCCAGCCTCGGCGGCAATGTCACGGTCGCGGGCGGCACCCTCAAGGGTTTCGGGACGATCGGCGGCAATCTCGCCAACATCGCCGGCACGGTGCAACCCGGCGGCTCAATCGGTACCCTCACCGTCAACGGCAACTTCACCCAGTCCGCCGGCGGCACGCTCAGCATCGAGGTGGGGCCCGGCGGCGCCTCGCAGCTCAAGGTCGGCGGCGCCGCGACCCTGGGCGGCGCGCTGGTGCTGGTGTTCGACCCTGGGGTCTATACGCTTGCATCGTACAAGCTGCTCACCGCGAGCAGCATCGACGGCACCTTCGCCAGCGTCAGCGGCAACGTCCCGGGCGGCCTCGCGCAGGCGCTGACCTACGACCCCGGCGACCTGGCGCTGCAGCTCGGAACCCCGCAGCCGGTGGCGCCGACCAACGACACGATCTACACCGCCGTCAGCAGCGTCGCGGTGCTCAACGCGCAGCAGGTGAACGGCATCCTCCTCGACCGGATCGGCGCGCGGCATGCCGGGATTGCCGACAGCCCGGTCGCCGCGGCCCCGCCGCCATCGGGCATCCCCGGCGCGCAGTTCGCGCAGGCCGGCAACGCGGCGGCGATCGGCGATGCGCTGGCGGTGCTGCCGCAGGCCGCCGCGATCGAGGGCGCCTGGTTCCGCGGCCTCGGCGGCTTCGCCGCGATCAACGGCAGCGCCAGCGCGCCGGGCTTCACCGGCGCGACCGGCGGCTTTCTCGCCGGCTACGACCGGGCGGTCGCGGCCGATTCCTATCTCGGCATCGCCGCCGGCTATCTGCACAGCGACATCGACGAGCATGCCGGCGCAAGCGGCACCGAGGGCAGCGTCCGTTTCGCGCTCTATGGCGGAAGCTCGCTCGGCGCCAGCCTGCTCGCCGCGACCGCCGGCTACGCGCATGACTGGTTCGACAGCATCCGGCCGAGCGCTGCGGCCGGCACGGCGAGCCAGAGCCATGGCGGCAACGAGGCCACGGTCGCGGGGCAATGGAGCCTGCCGCTCGGTGTCGCGGGCTATGCCGGCGGCGCGGCGACGCTGACCCCGAAGGCCGGCTTCCAATACCTGCACCTGTGGGAAGGCGCGTTCGCCGAGACCGGCGCCGGCGGTTTCGATCTGGCCTCGGAGAGCCGCGGCACCGACAGCCTGCAACCCTATATCGGGGTCGCAGCGGCGCAGAAATTCATTGCCGGCGAGGCGACCGAGGTCACGCCGGAGCTGCGCCTCGGCTACGCGCACGATCTGTTCGGCGGGCGCGTGCTGACGGTCGCGACGGCGAGCGGCGCGAACTTCCCGGTGACCGGCGTCGCGCCGTCGCGCGACCAGGTGACGGCCGGCTTCGGCCTTGCCGTCGAGGCGGCGCCGAGCCT
>DATJOB010000282.1:0-6929 GCA_035507475.1 Allostellaceae bacterium
AATTGTCGGTCGCCGGCATCGTCGCTTCCTCCTCGCGGATTTATGGTTCGGGGCGGACTTATGGTTCGGGATCGTTGCGCAGCGCGTGGTCGAGCGGGCTTTGCGTCAGCTCGGAGACCGCGCGCACCGCGGCGCGCGCCACCCGCCACACCGCGTCGTTGGCGCTCGCCGCGTGCAGCGCCACGGTGTTGGCGGCGTCGCGCGCCGGCTCGCGCGGATCGACCACCGCGACGCGCCAGCCGCCGTTGTCCTCCTGCGCCTCCAGCTCGAGGCTGCGCCCCGGCAGGTGGATGCGGGCGACGCCCTCGCGGTTCGTCGAAATCTCGATCCGGTACTGCATCGCGCAACGATATCGCCCTGCGCGGCTCAGGCAAAGCGCCGCTCAGGCAAAGCGGGCGCGGCCGGGCGTGCGGCGCTGCGGCGCAAAGCGCGCGCGCAGCCCGCCGGCGGCGAGCACGAGGACGGCGAAGGCGAAGACCACCACCGCCGGGCGCACCCCGGTCTGCAGCGAGAAATCGGCGGCGAGCACGCGGCCCAGCGGGGCGTGAAACGCGAGCTCGAAATAGAGCGCCTCGCCGAGCGCGGTCAGCACCGTCGCCGCGCCGCCGATCGCGGCAACCCATGGCAGCGGCAGCCGGCCGCGCACCGCGAACTTCCAGGCGGCCAGCCGGTACAGCATCAGCCAGGCGAAGATGCCGTCGGCGATCGTCGGCTCCCATTGCTCGAGCTTCGACTGCATCGAATAGTGGATGAGGCCGAGCAGGCAGATGACGTAGACCAGCCGGTGCAGCGTCTGCCAGCGCCGGCCGAGCCGGCGCACCATCGCGTCGGTCGAGGTCGCGGCGAGCGCGGCGAGGCCGAGCAGCGCGACAAAGCCGATCGTCAGGTAGATGCGCCGCGCGATCTCGCTCGCCACCGTCGCGAGGTTGAAACCCTGGTCGGCGATGTACAGGCTGAAATGGAACAGGACGTAGGCGAAGGCGGCGACGCCGACCATGCGCCGCACGAGGATGAGCCGCGGCCATTGCAGCACCGCGCGCAGCGGCGTGATCGCCAGCGCGACGAGGATCAGCCGGATCGTCCACAGCCCCTGCTGATGTATCGCCTCGTTGAGCGGGCGCGCACCGAGCTTGCCGGCGAGGAACGCGAAGAGGGTCCAGGAGACGGGCAGGAAGAGCGCGGCAAACACCGCGAGCTTCAGCGGCGAGAGCCGGCCGCTGTAGTCGTTCCACGGAGCCTTCACCGCCGCCAACCCATTCCTCGTCGTTCCCGCCGCAGCGGGAACCCAGCGGCCGCCGCGTGCACTCGCTCGCCCGGACCACCGCCTGCGTGGGGGTACGGGACGGCTTGCGGCAGCGCCTGCCACTCTACATCGGCGGCTTGATCCCGTCCTTCTCGACATAAACGCGGCCGCTGCTCAGCGAGCCGTCTTCCTTTTTCAGGGCAATGACGAAGACCGCGGCGCCGGGTTTGAGCAGGCTCGTATCGCCGTCGGCGGGTGCGAGGACCGGCACGTCGGGGCCGATCGTGTATTCCGATTCGCCGCCGTTGAACTTGACGTGCACGAGCGGGCCGTTCGGGGTCTGCGTCACGGTGCCGACCGTCGCGTTGGTCATGACGCTGCCGGGGCCGAGGTCCCAGTCGAACTGCCGGCCGCCATCGGGCGTCGCCTTGGGAAAGATGCGCACTTCGATCGCGTGGATCATGCCGCCGGTGCCCTTCATGCCGGTCGAGGCGAGGAAATCGCCGGCCTTGATGTCCGACAGGCTCTTCTTCACCAGGTATTGCACAGCGACATTGTCGGCGAGCGTGATGTTGACGGGCGAACCGTCCTTTGTCTTGACGGTCAGGGCCTTGCCGTCGAGCTTCTCGATCGTGCCGCGGATGCGGCTCGGCGTGCCCTGCGGGGCGGCGGGGGCCTGCGCCAAGGCCGGCGCGGCGATGAGCGCGGCGAGCGCAACGGCAAGCAGCGAAAACGGGCGCATCGGTTGGGTTCCCCCGGTTCGTTAATCGTGCGACGCGCGGTACTGCCACTGGGCGCCGGGCACCGCATTACACATTTCGGTGAGCCGCGGCCGAGCGCATGTTAAGGTCGCCGATCCTGCCCTTTTCGCGAAAAGGCCCGTCCGTGTTCGCTCCACCGCCGCAGATCGAGACGCAAGTCTTCGCCCGCGTTCCCGACGAGTTGCGGCAGCACCGCGACCCGCGCCACCAGTCGGGCGTGCCGCGCGACTGCTTTATCGAGGGGCCGTCCTTCGACCGCGACGGCAACCTCTATCTGGTCAACATCCCCTACGGGCAGGTCTTCCGGGTCAGCCCCAGCGGCGAGTTCCACCTCGTCGCGACCTATGACGGCGAGCCCAACGGGCTCAAGGTCCACCGCGACGGACGGCTGTTCATCGCCGACCATGCGCGCGGGCTGATGGTGATCGACCCGCTGGTGGGCAAGCCCGAGCTGCTGCTCGACCGGCCGCATCGCGAGCGCTTCAAGGGCCTCAACGATCTCCATTTCGCGTCGAACGGCGACCTCTATTTCACCGACCAGGGCGAAAGCGGGATGCACGACCCGACCGGGCGGCTGTGGCGCCTGCGCCATCACGGCCGGCTCGACCTGCTGCTCGACAACGTGCCGAGCCCGAACGGGCTGGTGCTGACGCCGGACGAGAGCATCCTCTATCTCGCGGTGACGCGCGGCAACGCGGTCTGGCGCGTGCCGCTGCATGCCGACGGCAGCGTCGGCCGGGTCGGCATCTTCGTGCAGCTCTCGGGCGGCACCGGCCCCGACGGCATGGCGATGGACAGCGAGGGCAACCTGGCGGTCTGCCATGTCGGGATGGGCTCGGTGTGGATCTTCAGCAAGCTCGGGCGGCCGCTCTACGAGCTGCCGTCCTGCGCCGGTCACGGCACCACCAACGCCGCCTATGGCGGGCCCGACGGCAAGACGCTCTACATCACCGAGAGCGAGACCGGGACCGTGCTGCAGGCGCGGCTCCCCACCTCCGGCCTGACCCTTTTTTCGCATCAGTGAGGCGCGACATGTCGCTCGACCTGCAGGAGAATTATTCGCTCGAGGAGATGGACCGGCAGAGCCTGCTGCACCCGTCGACCTCGATCGCCGACCATCTGCGCGACGGTCCGACGATCATCGCCGCCGGCTCCGGGGTGCGCGTCAGGAGCCGCCAGGGCCGCGACTTCATCGACTGCGGCGCCGGGCTGTGGTGCGTCAACATCGGCTACGGGCGCGCCGCGCTTGGCGAGGCGGCCGCCGCGGCGATGGCCGATCTCGGCTACTACCACCTGTTCTCGTCCTATTCGAACGAACCGATCATCCGGCTCGCCGACCGGGTGCTGGCGCTGTTCCGCGAGCGCGCCGGCGCGCCGCATCTCTCCAAGGTGTTCTTCGGCACATCGGGGTCGGACGCCAACGACACCAACTTCAAGCTGGTGCGCTACTACAACAACCTGCGCGGCAAGCCCGAGAAGAAGAAGATCGTCTCGCGGATCGGCAGCTATCACGGGCTGACCGCCGCGGCCGGCAGCCTCACCGGCATCGAGGGGTTCCACAAGGCCTTCGACCTGCCGCTGCCCGGCGTGCTGCACACCGCCTGCCCGCATTTCTTCCGCTTCGGCCTGGAGGGCGAAGACGAGGACGCTTTCACCCGCCGCGTCGTCGGCGAGCTCAAGGAGCTGATCCATCGCGAGGGGCCGGAAACCGTGGCCGCCTTCATCGCCGAGCCGGTGATGGGCACCGGCGGCTCGTTCGTCCCGCCGCGCGGCTATTTCGAGCAGGTCCAGGCGGTGCTCGACGAGAACGACATCCTCTTCATCGCCGACGAGGTGATCACCGGGTTCGGCCGCACCGGGCAGTGGTTTGCGACCGGGCTCTACGGGCTCAAGCCCGACATCGTGACCCTCGCCAAGGGCATCACCAGCGCCTATTTCCCGCTTTCGGCCTCGGTCATCTCCGAGCGGGTGTGGAACGTACTGCACGACGCCTCGCCCGAGATCGGGCCGATGATGCACGGCTTCACCTATTCCGGGCACCCGGTGGGCGGCGCGGTGGCGATGGCCAATCTCGACATCATGGAAGGCGAGAACCTGATCGAGAACTCGGCGGCGATGGGCGCCTATTTCAAGGAGCAGCTCACGGCGCGCTTTGCCGACCACCCGCTGGTCGGCGACATCCGCGGCGAGGGGTTGATGCTGGCCATCGAGCTGGTCGCCGATCGCAAGACCAAGCGCTTCTTCGACCACGACAAATACGTCCACCGCATCGTCCAGAAGCGGGCGTTCGAGGAGGGCGTCATGGTGCGCGCGCTGCCGTTCGTCGAGGCGATCGCCTTCTCGCCGCCCTTGTGCATCAGCCGCGGCGAGATCGACGAGGCGCTCGACCGCTTTGCCCGCGGGTTCGCGGCGGCGCTGCCCGAGGTGCGCGCGGCGGTCGACTGACCGCGGCCGATCTCGTCGTCATCGCCGCCCGCCCGAGGCGGCGTGATGACCGGCGCGGGGTTTGCGCTCAGCTCTGCTCGATCTCGCCGGCGGCGCGGTCGAGCAGCGCGGCGACGGTGCGCACCTGCTCGGGGGTCAGCGGGCCGCGCCCGAGGCGAATGGTCAGCGCCGCCTCGAGGTTCTGCATCGCGCGCCGGATCTCCGGCGCCGGGCCGCCGGCATAGGCCTGGCCGATCTCGGCCATGCGCGCGAAAATCCGGTCGACGACCGCCTGGTTGGCGGCGAGGAAGGCGGTGCCCTCGGCGGTGATCGCATACTGCTTGCGCCCGCCCTCGGCGCTCTCCGGCCGGATGTAGCCGAGCTCTTCGAGCAGCGTCAGCGTCGGGTAGATGACGCCGGGGCTGGGGCTGTAGGTGCCGCCGAAATTCTCCTCGATCGCCTTGATCAGCTCGTAGCCGTGGCGCGGCGTGTCGGCGATCAGCCGCAGCAGCACGTAGCGCAGATCGCCGTGGTCGAAGACCCGGCGGATGCGGCCGCCATGCATCGCGCGTTGCTCGTGCCGGCCGCGCCGGCCGCCGCGGTCGAAGCCGCGCATATGGCGGCGGTCGTCGAGCCGGTGATCTTCGTGCCGGTGGTCGTGCCGGCGGTCTTCGTGACCCTGTCGGTGCATGCTCAATTTCTCTCTCGTTTCGATAGGATTTCGACATAACGCAAAATCAGATATATCTTAGATCGCTCGATGTCAAGCGGCCCCGGGACAGCGCCGTGCCGATGGTATCGAAGGCGCGCTAAGAACATTATAAAGTTGTGTAATAAGACTATTTTCTCGGGCAGCATTGTAAAAACGGCGTCGCTCGGCTATCTGACCGGAAACGAGCGAGGGACGGCGATGAGCGCAGGACACGAGGCGATCGACTGGAAGGAGCACGGGGTCAAGGTGATCCCCGGCCACCAGCTCGACACCAACACCCCGCAGACTCCGGGGATGAACCGCGCCGCGGCGATCAACTTCGCGCGGGTCGGCGCCCAGAAGATCTGGGCCGGCACCGTCCACATCCACGCCAACGCCAAGACCGGCGCGCATCACCACGGCGCGCTCGAAAGCGTCATTTACGTCCTCAAGGGCCGGGCGCGGATGCGCTGGGGCGAGCGGCTCGAATACGTCGCCGAGGCGGGGCCGGGCGACTTCATCTTCGTGCCGCCCTACGTGCCGCACCAGGAGATCAACGCCTCGTCGGACGAAACGCTCGAATGCGTGCTGGTGCGCAGCGACAACGAGGCGGTGGTCGTCAATCTCGACATCGAGCCGGTCGAGAAGCCCGAAGAGGTCCGCTGGGTCGACCCGATCCACCGGCACTGAGGCCGGCCGCCTCAGAACCGCGCGAAGCCGCGTTCGACGCGCGCCAGGAAGCGCGCGGTGTCGGCCGCTTTCTTCTGCTCGATGGCGTAGAGCGCGAAGAAGCTGGTCTTGACGTGCCGCGTGCACAGCCCGCGGATGCCGGTGTGGATCACGCCGCGCACCGGGTCGCGCAACGCCAGCTTGATGAGCCACCACGGCGCGCCGTAGGTGCAGACGATTCCGAGCTTCCTGAGGCGGTGCAGCGCCGGCCGGATCCGGCCGCCGGCGCCGAGGTGGAACGCCACGCCGTTGACCCAGACGCGGTCGAAATAGCCCTTGAGGATCGCCGGCATCCCGTACCACCAGACCGGGAAGCACAAGACCAGCCCCTCGGCGGCGCGCAGCCGCGCGACATGCTCCTCGACCGCGGCGAGCTCGGGGTCGGGGGTGTTGTGCGCACGCCGCTCGGCCGCGGTCATCACCGGATCGAAGCCGAGCGCGTAGAGGTCGCAATCGTCGACCTCGTGCCCGGCCTTCGCCAGCGCCGCCACCACCGCGCGGTGCAGCGCGGCACCGAAGCTGTCGGCGAGCGGATGGGCGAAGAGCACGAGCACGCGCATCGGAGGAGCCGGGATTCCTGATCGCCCCGCGGGGGCCTCATGCTAGCATCGGCGCAAGCACATCGGAGGAGGAACGCCATGCGCGGGGTTGTGTTCACCGGCGGCCGCGAACTCGAACTGATGGAGTTTCCCGATCCGACGCCGGGTCCGGACGAGGTCGTCATCGAGATGAAGGCCTCGGGCATGTGCGGCAGCGATCTGCACCAGTACCGGCGGCCGAAAGCGGGCGGCGAGACCGGCGGCCTCGCAGCGCCCTCCGCGCCGACCATCGCCGGCCACGAGCCCTGCGGCATCGTCGCCGCGGTCGGGACGGCGGTCAGCCCGGCGCTGGCGCAGATCGGCCAGCGCGTGATGATCCACCACTACAAGGGCTGCACGGTCTGCAACCATTGCCGCTCGGGCTGGGCGCAGCTCTGCCAGGAAGTGCCGGTCACGGTCTACGGCAATAACGGGCATGGCGGCCACGCGGCCTATATGAAGGTGCCGGCCTTCACGGTGGTGCCGCTGCCCGACGAATTGTC
>DATJOB010000283.1:0-6577 GCA_035507475.1 Allostellaceae bacterium
GCGACTTGACCACGACGACGCGCGCCTTGGCGATGTCGAGCCCCATCGCCCAGCCCATCGCCAGCAGCAACACGACGAAGGCGAGCAGCGGCAGGCCCATCGCGAAGATCGAGTAATGGTAGAGCGGGATCGCGATCAGCGCCGCCGGGACGATGCCGATCGCGGTGCGGATCGCGCTCATGCCGAGCAGCGAGGCGACCCATTCATAGGCGCGCAGCGGCGTCGCGAAGAGATTGCCAAGATTGCGCGACCACATCTCCTCGAGAAACGAGATCGACAATCCGAGCTGGCTGCGAAACATCAGGTCCCACAGCATCACCGCGCCGAGCAGCACCCCGAAGGCGCGCGCCACGTAGGAGCTGTTCTGTGCGAAGAACTGGCTCATGAAGCCCCACACCAGCACCTGCAGGGTCGGCCAGTAGAGCAATTCGAGGCTGCGCGGCCACGAGCTGCGCAGGATGTAGAGATAGCGCAGCAGCATCGCCCACACCCGGCCGGGCGAGAACGCGGCGGCCGCCGCGGCGGTCCGGGTCACGACACGGTCTCCGGCGTGCGGCCGCGCGCCCGCGCGATGTGGAGGAAGACCTCTTCGAGGTTGGTGCGGCCGTAGCGGTCGATCAGCTCGTCCGGGCTGCCGCGATCGACGATGAGGCCGCCCTTCATCATCATCACCTGCGAGCACAGCCGCTCGACCTCGGCCATGTTGTGCGAGGCGAGCAGGATCGTCGCGCCGCTGCGTGCCCGGTAGGCTTCGAGATAGGAGCGCACCCAGTCGCCGGTGTCGGGGTCGAGCGAGGCGGTCGGCTCGTCGAGCAGCAGCACCTCGGGCTCGTTGAGCAGCGCCTTGGCGAGTGCCACCCGGGTCTTCTGGCCGGAGGACAGCTTGCCCGCCGGGCGGTCGAGAAACCCCGCGAGCTGCAAATCCTCGGCGAGCCGCGCGATCCGCTCGCGGCGCCGCGCGATGCCGTAAAGCCGGGCGTAGACCGCAAGGTTCTGCCGCACCGTCAAGCGATGCGGCAGGTCGGCATAGGGCGAGGAGAAATTGATCCGCGGCAGCACCCGGTAGCGGTGCCGCAGCATGTCCTCGCCGAGGATGCGCACGCGGCCCTCGCTCGGCAGCAGCAGGCCGAGGAGGATCGCCAGCGTCGTCGTCTTGCCGGCGCCGTTGCCGCCGAGCAATGCGGCGGTGGTGCCGCGACCGACCGCGAAGGAGATGCCGCCGACCGCGAGCGTCGCGCCGTAGCGCTTCACCAGGTTGTCGATGACGATGACCGGCTCGGGCATGGGTTCGCGTTGGCAGGTTTAGGCGCCGGAACCGCAGGCGGGCGAGCGCAGATATCCCTATATGGCGTATTGTCGTGCCGAGAGAAGCCCCGCCGCATCGACCGCAGAGGCCCGATGAAATCGCCCGTGACGATCGCCCCCGCCGAGCCGCGCACCGCCTTCGACCGGATCAGCCTGCGCCGGCTGGTGCTGATCCGTTCGGTCGCGGTGACCGGGCAGGGGCTGACGCTGCTCAGCGTGCATTTCCTGCTCGGCTTCCGGCTGCCGCTGCTGCCGGCGCTGGTCGTGGTCGGCGCCTCGGTGCTGCTCAACCTCGCCTCGGCGGTGTTCCATCGCGCCGGGACCCGGCTCGGCGAGCACGCCGCCGCGCTCTATCTGTCGTGGGACACGGTGCAGCTGTCGATCCTGCTTTACCTGACGGGCGGTCTCGAGAACCCGTTCGCGATCCTGATGCTGGCCCCGGTGACGGTGGCGGCAACGGCGCTGTCGCGGCGCCCGGTGATCGCGCTCGGTGGGCTGGCGGTGGCGGCGATCACCGTACTCGGCCTGTGGCACGAGCCGCTGCCGTGGCGCACCACGCCGTTCGTCTTTCCGCCCGATCTGGTGCTCGGCATCTGGGTGTCGCTGGTGATCGCGACCGCGTTCATCGGCGGCTACACGCTGTCGGTGGCGCAGGAGGCGCGCCGGCTGCGCGACGCGGTGGCCGCGACCCAGCTCGCCCTGGCGCGCGAGCAGCGCGTCTCCGCGGTCGGCGCGCTCGCCGCGGCGGCGGCGCACGAGCTGGGCAGTCCGCTCGCGACGATCGCGGTCATCGCCAAGGAGCTGGCGCGCGAGCTGCCGGGCGATTCGCCTCACGCCGAGGATGCGGCGCTGCTGCTCAGCCAGTCCGAGCGCTGCCGCCATATCCTCGCCGAGCTGGCGCACCAGCCCGAGGAGGACGGCAGCTCGCCCTATACGAGCCTGCCGATCTCGGCGCTGGTCGAGGCGGCGGGCGTTCCCTATCGCGACGCCCGCATCCGATTGATCTATGCGACGACCGGGGACGCGGCCGATGACGAGCCGCTGGTGCGGCGCAGCCCCGAGATCATGCACGGGCTCAACAACCTGGTGCAGAACGCGGTGCAGTTCGCGCGCCACGAGGTCAGCGTGACGATCTTCTGGGACCGTGAGCTGGTGAGCGTCGAGATCGCCGATGACGGCCCCGGCTTCCCGCCGCATCTCCTCGGCCGGCTCGGCGAACCCTATCTCTCGACCCGCGCCGGCGACCACGACCATATGGGGCTCGGCATCTTCATCGCGCAGAGCCTGCTCGAACGCAGCGGCGCCACATTAAATTTCGATAATCTTCTGGAGGGCGGCGCACATGTTGTCATTTCGTGGAACCGTGCCAATCTGGAAACCGCGGGCCGCGCCCATCCGTTAGGCGCGCGCGAAGCGACTGAAAGGCAATCGGTATGAATGCGATCGATCGACCCGTGCGGGCTCCGACTGCCGACCCGCTGGCCGGTCCGCTGCAGGGGCTCGCCGAGACTGACCGCACCCTGCTCCTCGTCGACGACGACGCGCCGCTCAACCAGCGCCTTGCCCGGGCGATGGAGCGGCGCGGCTTCATCGTCCAGACCGCCGACAGCGTCGCCACCGGCATCGCCGCCGCGACCGCCAACCCGCCGGCCTTCGCCGTCGTCGACCTGCGCCTGGCGGACGGCAGCGGGCTCGACGTGGTGAGCGCCCTGCGCGAGGCGCGGCCGGGCGCGCGCATCGTCATGCTGACCGGTTACGGCAACATCGCCACCGCGGTCGCGGCGGTGAAGGCGGGGGCGCTCGACTACCTGCCGAAGCCGGCCGACGCCGATGCGGTCGAGCGCGCCCTGCTGGCGCAGGAAGGGGCGACGCCCGAGCCGCCGGAAGACCCGATGTCGGCCGACCGGGTGCGCTGGGAACACATCCAGCGGATCTTCGAACTGTGCGACCGCAACGTGTCGGAGACCGCGCGGCGCCTCAAGATGCACCGGCGGACGCTGCAGCGCATCCTGTCGAAGCACGCGCCGCGCAGCTGAGCTTGCAACCGGTTGCGCGCTGCGCCGTATCTATCGGCGCCGCGCCCCGGCTGAGGCGCGGTCCGACGCCCCCTTCAGCCGCCTGCGAGGAGCGCGATGACACGATTGGGCGCAGGGTTGTTGAGCGCGGCGCTGCTTGCCGCGACCGCCGCCTCGGCCGCCGAGCCGGCGCACCGGATCGTGCAGCAGGCCGCGTGGGGCTGCCGCGACCGCAACGAGCTGATCGACCTTCTGTTCCTCGGCCTCAGCACCAGCTTCGACACCAAGCTCGCCGACGCGCTGGGCGACGGCCGCTGCATATTCTTCGCGCCGGATGAAAGCGTCACCATCATCCGCACCACGGCGCACGGGCTCGTTCAGGTGCAGCGCGCCGGGCCGTCGGCGCCCGCCTACTGGACCGCGGCGCGCAACGTCGACTGAGCCGGCGGCAGGGCGAGCCGCTCGCTGAGGAAGCGGTCGATCCGGTCGAGCCAGAAATTGCGGATCGGGTCGCGCTCCAGAAACGGCTCGTGCTTCGATTCCGGCAGCTCGATCAGCGTGCAGTCGGGCAGGTGGCGTGCGGCGCGGCGGTGCGCCTCCGGGGCCACGACATGCTCGCGGCCGGCGCTGCCAATCAGGATCGGGGTGGCGATCGCGCCGAGAAAGCGCGGCTTGGCGATCCGCGAGATGAGGCCGAGCGCCGGATCGAGCCAGCCATAGGTCGGCTGGTCGAGCCGCAGCCGCGGCTCGCTCGAAATCCACGCGTGGCGGATGCGACAGCGCTCCGCGTCGCTCGAAATGCGGCTGCGCTCCGGCGTCGGCGGCCGGTCGGGATGCCAGCGATAGGTGCCGGGCAGCCGCACGATGCCGAGCCCGGCGAGCCGCGCCGGCACCGTCAGCGTGCGCAGCAGGGTCGGCGGGGTGCGGCCGACAAGGAGGCCGAGCATCGGCGCCGAGAGCACCGCGGCGTCGAACAGCCCGGGATGGCGATGCAGCGATAAGAGCGCGATCGCCCCGCCCATCGAATGCGCGATCAGCACGCGCGGCAGGCCGGCGCGCAGCTTCGCCGCGGCGAACAGCGCAAGCTCGGCCGCGTCGCGCTCGAAGCGGCGGGCGCGCGGGCGGTGCGGCAGCCGCCGCGGCCGGGTCGAGCCGCCCTGGCCGCGCCAGTCGAAGCACCACACCGAGAAGCCGCGCGCCGCGAGGTCGCGGATCGTCTCGAACTGCTTCTCGATGAAGTCCCCGAAGCCGCCGACCAGCACGCATTCGGCGCGCGGCTGCGGCGCCGCGAGATGGCCCCAGCGCAGCACCGCCCCGTCGGGCGTCGCGAACCCGCCCCAGACGAAGCCCGGCGGCGCGAGAAAGCGGTCGGGAAGCGGCGGCGAGCGGCGGTCGGCGCCGCGCGCCGCAAAAACGTAAGTGTCGGGCACCATTAACCCTTGACGCGATCCCCTGGCCCGCCGGCATGGCTATGCGCGAAATATGGCGATCGCATGACGGCCCGCCGGCACGCTGCGCGCTAGCCGGCCGCGCCGGCGACGATGCCCGAATCGTGCAGCCGACCGATCTCCGCCGCCGAGAGCCCGAGCAGCTCGCTCAACACGCGATCGGTGTCGGCGCCGAGGCGCGGCGCCGGTCGGGTCGGCTGGCGCGGCGCGGCGCCGAACTCGAGCGGCAGGCCCGGCGCCAGATAGCGGCCGATGCCCGGCTGCTCGACCTCGGCGAAGAGCGGGTTGGCGGTCGAGCAGCGCGGATCGCCGGCGACCAGCGTCGCGAAATCCTGGAACGGCCCCCACAGCACGCCGCTGCCGGCGAAGGCGGCGGCGATCTCGGCGAGGGTGCGGGCGGCGCACCACGGGGCGACCAGCGCGGCGATCGCCTCGCGCGCCGTGAACCGGCCCGCCTCGCCGTCGAGATCGACGCCGAGCCGCGCTCCGATCGCGGCCAGCGCCTCGCCGAGCCCGGTGGCGCGGCCGAGCGCGCGCCACTGTCGCGGGGTTAGCGCGACGATCATCACCCGGCGCCCGTCCGCGGTCGCGAAATCGCGGCCGAAGCTGCCGTAGAGGTCGTTGCCGAGCGGCGGCCGGGCGCGGCCGTTGACCTGCACGTCGGCGATGTAGCCGAGATGGCCGACGGTCGCGAGCATCACGTCGCTGAGCGCGGCGACCACCTCCTGGCCCGCGCCGGTGCGGCTGCGGTGACGCTCGGCGGCGAGCAGCGCGGTCGTCAGGTAGAGCCCGGTGGCGATGTCCCAGGCCGGCAGCACGTGGTTGACCGGCGCGGTCCCGTCGCCGGTGACCAACGGAAAGCCGCTCGCCGCGTTGACCGTGTAGTCGACCGCGGCACTGCCGTCGCGGTTGCCGACGAGGCGCAGCACGATGATGTCGCGGCGCGCCGCCTTGAGGCTCGCGTAGTCGAGGCCGGGGAGCGGCGGCAGGTTGGTCAGCACGATGCCGCCGCCGGCGCCGGGCGCGCTGGCGATCGCCTGGGCGAGCGCGCGCCCTTCCGGCTTGTCGAGCGCCAGCGCCACCGAGCGCTTGGCCTTGTTGAGCCCGGCCCAGTAGAGGCTGGCGCCGGCCTCCGTCACCGGCCAGCGATGATGGTCGATCCCGCCGCGGAGCGGGTCGATGCGGATCACCTCGGCGCCGAATTGCGCCATCGTCATGCCGCCGAGCGGCGCCGCGACGAAGGCCGAGAACTCGACGATGCGCAGGTCGCTGAGCAGCTGGTTCATCGCGCCTCACGGGTCTCGCGCGGCGCATTGAGCCGCAAGCTGCGCGCCGCTGCAACGCCGAGCGGGGTTGCAGACCGGGCCGCTGCCGACCGGCGGGCCAAACGCCGCAGCCGCGGCGCGGAACGGCAGCGCCGCGCGGCTGTTGGGAAAGCGAGCCGATCGCGCGCCCGCCGCGCGGGTGGCGCGGTCGTGCGGCGGCACGGAACGCGGGTGGACGGGTCATGCAAGGCGACCGACGATCGAACGCCCCGGTATCGCAGGGGCTGCCCCGGCAGCTCTACTGGATCATCGTCGGCCTCGGCTTGTGGCTGACCGTGTCGATCTGGGGCTTCGCCGGGTCGGGCTACACCGCCCTGGTGTTCGCCGTCGTCGCCGCGCTGATCGCGCTCGCGGTCGGGCTCGTCTTGCTGGCGATCGGGGTCGCCCGTGCCCGCCGCGGCGGAGCGGCGAGCGAGCCGCGGCCGGGCTCGCTCGGCGAATGGCTCGGCCGCGAGTTCGAATCGCATACCGGCCGGATGCAGGG
>DATJOB010000284.1:0-16267 GCA_035507475.1 Allostellaceae bacterium
AGCGAGCGCGGCACGCGCGGCAGCAGCTGCTCGACCGGTACGCCCTGCTTCATCTGTTCGAGATTGTCGGCGGTGCGCCGCTCGATGAGACCGATCAGCTGCTCGGCCGTCATCCCGTAGAGCGCGGCGACCTTGGCGATCTCGTCGGCCTGGATCATCCGGCTCGCCATCTCCATGCGATGGTAGACCGAGAGCGTCATGCCGATCGCGCCCGCCACCTGCTGCATCGTCTTGCCGTGCTTCTTGCGCAGCTGCGCCAGCACGTAGCCGGCCGCCGCCGCGCCGCTGGCGATGCTGCTGCCGACCGCCTCCTGCTGCGCCCTCTGCCAGCGCTGTACGCCCTCCGCCGGGTCGCGCCCGGTGAGCACCGGGATCTCCTCGGGACGGCAGCGCAGGATCGCGGCCAGGTTGGCGAGCTGCAAATTCGTCAAGCGGCGTTCACCGCTTTCCATTTTCGACACGGCCGATTCGCCGACCGGCGGATCCATCATCCGGCCGACCTGCGCCTGGGTCATCTGGCGACGCAATCGTAGATCCCTGATATTATTGGGAAAGACGATTTCAGATCGGGCCCGCATCTTCCCCTCCATGCCGAACGATTGAAAATTTTTCGGTTATCGTCAAGCTGCCGCGGACGGGGGAATCGATTCGGGTCATGCGATTCGCCGCGGCCGGAACTATCCGGCGGCGCGCAGGGCCCGGAGCGCGGCCGCCGGGATGCCGCGGGGGAACGCGCTCGGGTGAGACAGATCGACAGAGGGCGAGCGAGGGGGCGTGCGCCGCGCTGCCGGGCGGTGACGCCGGGCGCGAGCGGCGGTCGCGCCGATTGCCTCGAACAGCTGCTCGAGGCGTTTGTCGACATCGCCGACCGCGACGACATCCACCAGGCGGCCGAACGGCTCGCCCGCGTCCAGGAATGGATCCGCCGCGAAGCCGAGCGCGCCGCCGCCGACCCGCTCTTCGCGGCGCTGCGGCTCGCCTCCTAGCGCGCGGCGAAAGCTCATCGCGCCACCCCGGCGGCGGCGAGCAGGCCTTCGAGCTCCGCCATCTTTTCGGCGATCGCCTTCGGGTTGGAGCGGTAGGCGCCCGAGGCGATCGCCTGCTGCAGCTCGGCGACCTTCGCCTGGTCGATGCCGGGCACCTTGTTGGCGGCCTCGACGATGGTCTGCAGCAGCGCCTCGGTCTGCGCGACATCGGCAAGATCGGCGCCGGCACCGGTGGTGCCCGCCGCCGTGCCGGCATCGCTCGCCCGCGCCTGGGCAGCCTGCCCGGGCGACGTCGGAGAGACCGGACCGGCGGTACCTACCCCGCGGATCGATTCAGGCATGATCGCGTCTCCCGCTCATCGTCGCGCCGGGCTCGCTGTCCTCCAGGCCGGCAACGTCGGGAAAGATCGTACGCCAGGTGGCGGCGAGCTCGTCGAGCGCCGCCCGCGCCGCGGCGACCGCCTCTGTGTCGTCCCCGACATTGCCTTTGAGGATCGCGGCCAGGACGTATTGATACACGCTCGAAAGGCAGTCGCTCAACGCGCCCGGCGCGCTGCCGGACAGGCCGAGCATGAACTCGACGACGCTCGCCGCCGAGCTCAGCGCCTGCGCCTTCTCGACGCGCTCGCCGGCGCGGATCGCGGTCTCGGCGCGCAGCAGCAGGCCGCGCGTCGCGTCGAGCGCCATCTTCATGAAATCCTCGGGCGCCGCGCCGATGCCCTCGACGGCTCGGTAGGCGCTGGCGGCTCCGCCTCGCGGCCGTCCTCCGATCATGATCACCCTCCCGAGCCGGACGACTGACTGAAATAGGCGTCGAGGAAGCTGCTGACCGTGGACAGCTGCTCCATCGTCGCCTGCGCCGCGCTGAATTGCGCGGTGAGTTCCTGGGTTTCCTGGGTCGCCTCGTTCTGCAGCGCGGTGATCTGCTTGTTGATCGACGCGATCGACGTGTTGAGCCCGGAGATCTGGCCGGTGACGCTGCCGCTGCCGCTCGCCAGCGCGCCGTTGACGAGGCTCGACAGCGCGCCGTAGAGCCCGCCGCTGATCGTCACCGAGCCGAGATCGCCGGTGACGCCGGGCTGGATCTGCAGCGCGAGCCCGTAGAGGCTGCCCGGCTGGTTGACCACGAGCACGCCGTCGGTGCCGCTGGCGGCGAGGCCGTTGACCGTGCCGACGACGGTGCCGGCGCTGTTGCTGGTCACGTCGACCGCGTAGCTGCCGGCCGGCGCCGAGGCGACCCCGTCGACCGCGACATTGGGGTTGCTGGCGACGCCGAAGGAACCGAACAGCGAGGCGACCGCCCCGTAATTGCTTTGCGCCGCCGCCTCGAACGTCGCGTTGTCGAAGGTGACGCTGCCGCCGCTGGTGATGCCGAAGCCGACCGAGGCGAGCGAGGCGTAGGGCGAGCCGACGCCGCCGGCGCCGTTCTCGGCGGTGATCGCATTGAGGAGGCGCTGCTGCAGCTGCTCGACCGCGACGTTGCCGAGCAGCGGGCCGCCGCCGCTCGCCGCCGAGAACGTGGTCTCCTGGCTGATCGCGCTGAGCGCGCCGTTGAGCGCCTGCACCACGCTCTGCGCCGCGCTGTCGAGCGCCGAGATGCTTTGCCCGACGGTGACCGTCGCCGAGCCGCTGCCGGCGAGCGTCAGGCTGAGCCCCGGCACGACCGAGGCGATCTGGTTGGAGCCGCTGGTGATCGTGACGCCGTTGAGCGAAAAGGAGGCGTTGGTCGCCTGCTGCGTCTCTTTCAGACCGCTCGCGCCGATATTGTAGCTGAGCCCGGCAAGGCCGCCGGTGCCGCTGACGGTGAAGGCGTTGGCGCTGCCGGCGGCGTCGCCGGTCAGCACCAGCCGGTAGTCGGTGCCGTCGAACAGGACGGTCGCGTTGACCCCGGTATCGGCCTGGTCGATCGCCGCGGCGATGCCGGAGAGGCTCGACGAGCCGCTCGCGATGTTGACCGTCACCGCCGTGTTGCTGCCGACCTTGATCGTGATCGACCCGGAACCGAGGCTGGCGCTGGCGCTCGACGAGCCGGACGAGACCAGCGTCTCGGCGTGCGCCAGCTCGATGCCGGTGAGCGAATAGGTGCCGAGCGCGGCGGCGTTGGTGGCGCTGGCGGAAACCACGCCGCTCGGCGATGCGGAGACGGTGCGCTGCGCGAGGGACTGCACGTCGGCGAGGCCGCTCAACGCCGATTGCAGGCCAGACAGCGCGCTCTGCACCTGGCCGAGCGCGGAAATCTGCGCCTTTATCGGGGTTTCCTGAGTTTGCAGCGCCGCGGCGGGCAGCTGATAGGCTGCGCTCGCCTGCTGGATCAGCGATGTGATCTCGCTGGAACTCAAGAGGCTCGACACCGTCGCCATCGATCAACTCCGTTGGGGCGGGCCCGCCCCCGGCGCGCTGCCGGGGACGGGCTTCCCATTGGCGTTCAGCGCCGGTTGCCGACTACTGCAGCAGCTTCAGGAACGACTGCTGCAGCGTGTTCGACTGGGCCAGCGCCGAGACGCCCGCCTGTTGCAGGATCTCTTCCTGCGTCAACTGCGTCGTGACCTGCGGGATGTTGGCATCCTGGACGACGCCCTGTGCGGCGGTCAGGTTGGTGTTGGTGACCTGCAGGTTGGCGACCGTGTCCTGCAGCTGCTGCTGGGTCGCGCCGAGCTGACCGCCGACGCCTTCGAGCTGCTGCAGCGCGTAGTTGATGACGTTGAGCGCCGCCGTCGCGCCGGCCGTGGTGCTGACGTTCACCGACGACACCGCGGAGAGCGTGGAACTCCCGCTCAGGCCGATGTCCGAGGCCGCCGCGGCGAGAGCGAAGCTCGAATCGGACTGCAGCGTCACCAGGCCCTGGATCGTCGCGCTCGTCGGGCCGCCGCTCTGCAGCTGGACGGTCGTCGTGCCGCCCGCCTGGAGCTTGCCGGTGCCGGCGAAGTTGGCGATCGAGATGTTGTCGCCCTGGACCTGGGTCAGGATCAGCTCGTTCTGCGAGTTGACGCTCGCGGTGACCCCGGTGGTCCCGGTCTCTTCGTTGACCGCGTTGACCAGGTTGGCGAGGCCGGTCTGCGACACGCTGTTCACCGTCGCCGAGATGTTGGCGGTGTTGGTCTGCGCGGCGCCGGTGCCGTTGCCGAGGGTGAACGAGATCGAGCCGGCCGTGACCGCGAACGCGACGCTGGTGTCGGCGGTCGCGCTGACATTGGTCGAGCTGGTGATGCCGTTGATCGACTGGGCGAGGGACTTCGCCGATTCGGTGGTCGACGAGACCGCGAAGCTGGCATTGCCGGCCGACCCGGAGACGCCGACCGTGCCGGCGGTGAAGGCGCCGTTGCCGCCCGAGGTGATCGCATAGGACGCGCCGGTGTCATCCGCAACGCCGCCCGAGGACGCGCCGCCTTTGTGATAGACGCTGCCTGCGGTGGTGAGGCCGGCCGACTGGTAGGAGCCGATCTGGTTGGCGGCGGTGCTGGCGATGCTGAGGCCGATGGTCTGCCCGGCCTGGGCGCCGACCTGGAAGCTGACGCCCTGGAAGGTGCCGTCGAGCAGGTTGACGCCATTGAAATTGGTCTGCGTCGAGATCGACGAGACCTCGGTTTCGAGCTGCGAGACCACCTGCTGCAGCGCGGCGAGCTGCTGCGACGTCGAGCCGCCGTTCGCCGCCTGCGAGGCGATGCTGAGGATGTTCTGCAGGATGTTCACCTGCTGGGTGATCGCGCCGTTGGCGGTCTGCACCAGCGAGATCGCCTGGTTGGCGTTCGCCGTCGCCTGCGTCGTGCCGTTGATCTGCGCGGTGAAGCCCTGGGCCGCGATGTATCCCGCCGGGTTGTCGGCCGGGCTGTTGATCGACAGACCCGAGGACAGCTCCTGCTCGAGGGTGTTCGTCGTGTTGGTCGTGTTGTTCAGCGAATTCAACGCATAGAGGGCGTTGACGTTGGTGTTGATGACACCGGAAAGCATCGCTTGCCTCCTACTGCCGACCGCGCGGGACGCGGCCCGGCGCGGAATGAGGTGACCACTCAACCAGCGGCCGAACCGGTGGGACACGGCGTCGGCAGCGGGCCATTCACCTCCAAGCAGACGGACGCTTTCGGATTTTGTTGCAGCGGTTGAGCGCGGATTGCGCGGGAAACCGGGGGCGCGAGCCGGCGGCTGCCGCCGGTGGTCCGCCGGCCGGCAAGCGGGGAGACCGTGTCGCGCGGCCTCTCGGTGTGCCGGAACTTCGCCAATAATGCGCTGTAATTTATGATATTTTTTCCGAGGATGCCGGGCCGCGAGCGGGCCGATCGAGGCCGCGGCGGGGCGCGCCGCCGCCACTCGCGGCTTTTGTTCGAATTTTAGGCAAAGCCGGCTCGCGACGCGGCCGCGACCAGCCCGTCGGCGGCGGACGGCGCCGCGGCTCATGGCAGCCAGGCGCGGGCCCACTCGTCGAGGTGGTCCTCGAGCATCCAGTCCGCGATGACCGCTTCGCGCAGGCTGGCGCCGGCGCGGCGGCAGGCGTCGCGGTCGGCGGTCATCTCGCGGATCGCGCGGATCCAGTCGCGCGGCCGGTTGGCGATCCGCGTCACCGGCAGGTCGCCGCGATAGGGCAGGATGTCGGTGCACAGCACGGGATAGCCGAGCACGCCGTATTCGAGGAGCCGCAGGTTGCTCTTCGCCTCGTTGAACGGGTGGTATTCGAGCGGCGCCACCGCGAGGTCGAGGTCGAGCGAGGCGAGCTTTGCCGCGTAATCGTGGAGCGGCACCCATTCGTGGAACTCGGCGACGTGGCGGCGCAGCTTCTCGGGGCACATCCCGAAGAACACCCAGTCGACCTCCTTCGCGGTCGCCGCCACCACCTCGGCGATGATCCCGAGATCGCCGACATGGCCGATCGCCCCGGCCCAGCCGACCCGCGGCTTGCCCTCGCGCCGGCCCGGTTGCAGGCCGAGCCAGCGCGCCTTTTCGAGCCGGTTCGCCACCACCACGGTCTCGCCGCACAGCCGGCCGTAATGCTGCGCCATCGGCTCGGTGCTGACCACCAGCCGGTCGCACAGCGCCAGCGCCCGCTTCAGCCGCTCGGCGATATCGCCGACGATCGACGCGCGGTGCGGGCTCTTCGGCGGCAGGTTGGTGATGAGGTCGTCGAGCTCGAAGACGCGCAGCGCCCGGCTGGTCTGCCTGACGCTGTCGATCACCTCGATCTGCGCCGGTTCGAGCTGGCGCTGGAAGACGACGCTGTCGGGCGCGATCCGGCCGATCTCGGGCGGGGTGAAGAGCCGCATCGTCTCATAGGAATGGAGCGCGCCGGCGCGCAGCAGCGCCCGGCCGGGCGCGATGATGCGGTATTCGCCGCAGCCTTCGCGGTCGGCCGGATGGACCAGCACGCGGCGGCGCGGGCGGAATTCCGGGTCCCAGGTCGGTGCGCCCTCGGTCTCGACCGAGAAGCCGAAGCCCCAGGACGACAGGTTGCGGTTATAGGCCGGGTCGAAGGCGATCTGCGGCATCCATTTGCGGAACATCGAGAGCTTCTCGGCGGCGAAGCGCGCGTTCTTCTGCGCCACGCTCTTGCCCTCGACATCGGCGCGCTGGCTGACGCTCGCCTCGTGCAGCAGCTGCGCATGCGGCGTCCAGACGACGAGATAGCCGGCCTCGCGCGCGCGCAAGCAATAGTCGACATCGTTGAAGCTGACCGCGAAGACCTCCTCGTCGAGCCCGCCGAGCTCCTCCCAGATCGCGCGCCGCGTCACGCAGCAGGCCGCGGTCACCGCCGAGTAGCCCTGCGGCACGAGCAGCCGGCCCCAGTAGCCGATCGCGTCGCCCGGCTCGCCGATCGCCGGATGGTCGGCCGGGGCGCCCCAGCCGATGCCGAGAACGACGCCGGCATGCTGGATGCGGCCGTCGGGATAGGTCAGCTTGGCGCCGACCACGCCGACCTCGGGGCGGCGCGCCAGCGCCATCAGCTCGCCGAGCCAGGCGCCGTCGAGCGGTGCGGTGTCGTTGTTGAGCAGGCAGATGTAGTCGCCCTGCGCGCTTTCGGCGACCGCGCGGTTGTTCATCGCGGCGAAATTGAACGCGCCGGGAT
Source organism: Allostellaceae bacterium (assembly GCA_035507475.1). Lineage (GTDB taxonomy): Bacteria > Pseudomonadota > Alphaproteobacteria > ATCC43930 > CGMCC-115725 > DATARH01. The sequence continues at coordinate 7,039 of DATJOB010000284.1, forward strand.
GGCGCAGCACGCGGATGCGGCTGCCGATCTCGGCGTACTTGTCCTCGATGCCCTTGAGGTAGCCGCAAGCCTCCGGCTCGTCGCTGCCGTTGTCGACGAGGATCAGCTCGTAATTCTCGTATTCGGTGAGCCGCAGCACGCTCTCGACGCAGCGCTTGAGGAGCGCGTGCTGGTTCTTGGTCGGCACGACGATCGAGACCAGCGGCTCGGGTCCGGCGTGGCGATAGCGCACCCGGCAGGTATGCGGTGGGGTCCCCTGCTCGGCAGCCGCGGCGATCCCCTGCCGGTCGAGATGCGCCTGGACGACCTTGGCCATGTCGGCGCAGATCGCCGCGACCGGTCGGCGCGACCGGCCGGAGACGGTCAGCCGGTGATAGAGGATGTCGGCGACATGGCCGAACCCGGCGGCGCCGCAATGCTCGGCGAGGCGCAGCGCCAGGTCGTATTCCTCGACCCCGTCCCACGCCGGATCGAACCCGCCGACCGCGGCGAACACCTCGCGCCGCACCGCCAGCAGCGCCCCGACATAGGGCAGACCGCGCAGCAGATCGATGTTGAAGTCGGGCTTGAAATGCGGCGCCGACATCGCGCCTTGCGGGTCGATGCGCGCCTCGTCGCTATAGAGCGCCTGCCATTCGGGATGGCGGAAGAACGCGTCGCCGACCTCGAACATCGCCCGCGGCGCAAGCTGATCACCGGCGTCGATCAGCGCCACCCAATGCGCCGGCGCGGCGGCCAAAGCGGCGGTCAGCACCGCGGCCGGGGCTGCCTCGGCGCGGTGCCAGACGACCCGCGGCTCGGCGGCGAGCGGCGCCGGCATCTCGCTTTCGCCGACGATATGAAGGACCCAGTCGCCGACGACCTGCGCGGCGAGCGAGCGCAATGTCGCGGCGAGATGCCCCTCGGCGCCGGCCGGCAGGATCATGCCGAGGCCCAGCGTCGGCGCGAACGGCCATTCGCGCACCCGCTCGCGCACCCAGTCGAGCCGCGCCGCGGCGGTCGAGCCGCGCGCGACGATCCAGCGCGGGAAGGCCTGCTCGACCGGCGGCGGCGGCGGCAGCCGGCGGCCGTCGACATCGAGCCCGGTCAGCGCCTGCTTGCGCTCGCTCGCCTCGCGCAGCACGCGCTGCAGCCGGTCGCGCAGCTCTTCCGCCTCGTGCCGCGAGCGGTTGAGCCGCTGGCTGAGCTCGACCGTGGCGCGCTCATGCGCCTGGCCCTGGCCGCGCGCCTCGGCCACCAGCTGCCCGGCTTCGCCGAGGATCGGCAAAAACAGCGACTCGGCCGCGGCGAGATCGCTTGCCACCGCGTCGCAGGTCGCGGCCAGCGTGGCCTCGCGCTCGCCGAAGGCGCGGTACACCCGCTCGACCCAGGGCGGCAGCGCGCCATCCGCGGCATCGTCCTCGCTCGCCCGCCGGCGGCGCAGCTCGGGGGCGAGAAAGACGTCGACCGCCGCCTCCGCCGCCGCGTCGCGGTGCGGCCAGGCAAGCCCGAGCTCGCCGGCGATGCGGTCGGCGACGCCGCGCCAGCCCGCCGCCCCGACAAGCTCCTCGTAATGCACCACCGTGCGCCGGCAGCCGCGCGTCGCGCGCTCGGCGTCGAGCCAGTGGCTGAGCCACAGCAGGCAGGCGCGCGCGGTGCCGATCCGGTCGCGCGCTCCGAGCGAGGCGGCGACGTCGAGCGGATGGCGCAGCGACAACAGAAAGCGCGGCTCGACCTCGAGCGCGGTAAAGAGCGGCCGCCACAGCGGCATCAGGCGGCAGAGCCGCGGGTCCTTGAGGCCCCAGAGCGGGGCGCCGGCGAAATCGCGCTCGAGGATCGCCGTCAGCTCGCGGCGCGCGGCCTGGGCCGCGGCGCCGTCCTCGAAGCCGCCGGGCAGCGAGCGGATGTCGTCCCACGCCCAGCCGAACGACTTCATCAGCCGCTCGTCGACCGCGACGACGTCCTTGTGCTCCCAATAACCGCGCGGGTTGTCGGGCGTGGCCGGCATCAGCCGATCGCCGAGCGCGACGCCGAGATGGTGCAACATGCCGGTCAGCGCCGAGGTGCCGCTGCGGTGCATGCCGAGCACGACCAGCGCGACCGAGCCGGCAAGCCCGCCCGCCGCCGGGGAATCCGCCAGCGCGGGGTGCGCCGCTGTGTCGACCAGCGTGATGTCGTTCATCGCGAACCCTAGTCGCCGGGGTTCACGACAGTACCACGAATTTGCGATTTTCGTCAGGACGAAAGCCACCAACCCTCCGGCGACGAGGCCGAGATCGGTTGACTCAGATACGCTGCTTCCCGCCTCGGCCATCCCCGGGCTCGGGCCGCGCTTGCTTGCCGCTGACGCGGCTTCGTCCAGTCGTCATCCCCGGGGCGACGAGCCCGGGCATGACGGTCGGGGGGGCGCCATCCATTTTCGTTGAACCGGGCCTCGGCGCGCGACGACGTGGGCCCCCGGGTCAAGCCGGGGGAAAGCAAAAAGAGCGGGGTTGGTTCACCTAAACGGACCGCGCTCCAAAGGCGATCGAATCGCCCGGCTGTCGGGCTACGGCGTGATGTCGGCGAACAAGGTCAGGTTCTGCACCTTGGCGAAGGCGAGCTGCGCCGCCTGCAGCGCGGTCAGGCTCTCGCTGTAATTGGCGAGCACCTGCGGCAAATTCGCCGATTGCAGGTCGGACATCTGCGTCGTCGCGTTGGCGGCGGCGTTGCTGTCCTGGCTCTGCACCGCCTGGATCTCGGCGAGGCCGGTGCCGAGCGTCGCCTGCGCCGAGAGCACGCTGGTCTGCGCGCCGCCGAGATCGGCGAGCACGTTCTGCAGCGCCTGCTGGGCGAGCGTGTTCTGGCTCGACCCGCCGCCCTGCGGCAGCTGCAGCGCGCCGATCAGGTTCTGCACCATCTGGAAGATGCTGGTCGTCGCACCGGGCTGCACCGCGAAGCTGTCGCCGGCGGCGGGGCTGCCGGTCAGCGACACGTCGATGCCGGCAAAGGCGATGTCGTTGCCGGCCGAGTAGCTGCCCGAGGCGACCACGCCGGAGGTCGCGGCGTAGCCGGCGCTTCCCGGCGCCCCGGTCCCGCTGGTGACCTGATAGGACAGATTGGCGCCGCTGCCCGAGAAGCTGATGTCGTATTGCGTGCCGGCGAGGCCGGCCGCGGTGACCTGGGCGAGGTTGGTGACGCCGTTGGCCAGCGCATAGGCGCTGCCGGTGTTGCCGGCGCTGGCCGAGACCGCGACGCCGTCGGTGCCGGCCGGGACGTTCATGAAGATCCCCTGTCCGGAGATCGTCGAGGCGACATTGAGCGAGGGCGCGATCTCGACCTCGTTGGTGGCGGCGTCTCCGTTGAACGTGACCTGGCCGTTCGCCAGCACCGAGAATGCCGGCGCGTTCGCGCGCGAGCCGGCGAAAATGTAGCCGCCATTGGCGCTCTGGGTATTGGCGAGCTGGACCAGCTGCTGCAGCAGGTCATGCGCGGTGGCGACCGCAGCCTGGCGGTCGGTCGGCGTGGTCGTGGCGTTCGACGCCGATTCGGCGCTCTCGCGCAGCTGCGACAACAGGGTGGTGACCTGGTCGAGCGCGCTGACGCCGTTCTGCAGATTCTGGGTCGCCGCCGTGCCGTTAGCCGAATCGTAGCTGAGCTGGCCGATCTGGCTGGCGAGACCGACAACCTGGCTCGCCCCGCCCGGATCGCTGCTCGCGTCGAGCATCGTCTCGCCGGTCGCGATCTCGCGGTTGAGCAGATTGACGTTCTGCTGCTGCGCCAGCAGGTCGTTGACCGAGCCGAGCAGGAATTCGTTGGTGCTGATGCGCATCGCCGCCGCCCGCTAGGCCGCCTGCAGCGAGGCGATCAGGCTCTGGAACAGGCTCTGCGCGGTGGCGATGACCTGCGCCGAGGCCTGGTAGGCCTGCTGGTAGCTGATCAAATCGGCGGCCTGCTCGTCGAGGTTGACGCCCGAGATCGACTGCTGCACCGCCTGCACCTGGTTGAGCACGCCCTGCGACGCCGAGGCCGCGAAATTCGCCGATTGGCCGGCGCTGCCGACCTCGCCGACCAGCGTCGCGTAGGCGCCGCTCAAGGTCTGCCCGGACAGCAGGTTGTCGCCGGCGAGCGCGGTCATCGCCGCGATGTTGCCGTTGTCGGCGACGCCACCCGGGGTCAACGCGAAGCTGTCGCCCGCGGCCGGCGTCCCGGCCGACAGCGCGACCGCGGCGACCTCGCCCGCCGGGGCCGTGCTCGGATAGTCGATCGCGATCTCGGCGCCGGTCGCGGCGCTGTAGCTGCCCGAGGCGATCACCGCGTTGCCGGCGGAGAGGATGTTGAAGGTGGTCGACGAGGTGAACTTGACGGTCAGGTCCTGCCCGAAATAGCTCGCCGGCACGATCGCCGTGCCCGGCGGCAGCGCGCCGCTCGCGGCCGGGCTGAAGGCGCCGGCGGTGACATTGCCGAGATTGCTGCCGGCGGTCGCGACATAGGGCGAGGCGGCGGCGATCCCGCTCGGATCGGTCAGCGACACGCGCAGCGATTGCGCGGCGAGCGCGGTCGGCTCGACCTCGAACGAATCGCCGGTGTTGATCGTCCCCGACACCGCCAGCGTCATGCCGTCGAGGCTGAGGGTGGGGCCGCTGCCGAGCGCGCTCGATTGTCCGGTGGCGAGATCGGTCGCCTCGTACCCGCTCGCCGTCTTGGTGACGATGTAGTTGGCGGGGGTGAAGGCGTCGCCGTTGGTGATCGTCGCGCTGAGCGTGCCGCTGCCGGTGTTGCCGGCAGCGGCGGCGACGCTCGGCCCGGCGACCGAGAACAGCGCGGCGCCGGACGCGCCGTTGAGGTCGAGGCCGAGCGATTGCTGGGTGTTGACCGCGGCGGCGAGCGCCGCGGCGAGGCCGCCCACCGAATTCTGCGCCGCGGTCACCTGGAGCTGGGCGCCGATCAGCCCGCCGATCGTGCCGCCGCTCAGGCTGGCGGTGATGTTCTGCCCGGTCGGCTGGTAGATGATCGAGAGACCGCCGCCGTAGCTGCCCGAGGTGGCGGTGAGCGTCGCCGAGCTGCCGCCGTCGACCAGCACCGCGCCGCCGGCGGTGTAGACGTCGACCCCGTTATTCGGCCCGTCGACCACCGTCACGCCGAGCTGCTGCGCCAGCTGCTGCACCAGGTTGTCGCGCTCGTCCTCCAACTGGTTCGGCGCGCCGGCGGTGCCCGCCGCCGATTGCGACATGATCTGCTGGTTGAGCGCGGCGATCTGCTGGGTCAGCGTGTTGACCTGGGCGACCGCGTTGGTCATCTGCCCGTTGAGCGCGGTCAGGTTGGAGCTGAGCTGGCCGCCGACGGAATTGAAATCGGCCGCCAGCGATTGCGCCGTATCGAGCAGGTTCTGGCGATCGGAGAGGCTCGTCGGGTCCTGGCTGACCGCGTTCATCGCGGTGAAGAAGCTGGTGAGGAGGGCGCCAAGCCCGCCGGCGCCGCCCGAAGCGACCGGGAAGATCGCCGACAGGTTCTGCGCGCTCTGCTGCTGGACCTGGGCCGCCTGGTTGACCGAGGTGGCGCCGACCATCTGGGCGAAGACGTAGGCGTCGTAGGCGCGCTGGATCGAGCTGACGGTGGCGCCGGTGCCGACCCCGTTCGGCAGGTCGGGCGATTCCACCTGCTGCACCGATTCGACGTCGTAGCCGGCGGTGTTGACGTTGGCGGTGTTGTTGGAGACGGTCTCGAGCGCCTGTGAGGCGGTGGCGAGCCCGGTCCAGCCGGTGTTGATGACCTGGGTGAGCCCGCTCACGCTCAGCCCCGCCCGAGGAGCCGGCCGCCGCCGTCGCGCAGCCCGCTCGCCGCGCCGCCGTGCCGTCGTGCCAGCTCGGCGTCGAGCTCGGCAAGTCTCGCCCGGCAGCGCTGTTCGGCACGCCCGACCTCGGCGGCCAGCGCGCCCATCGTCGAATCGAGCTCGCCCGGCGGCGAGGGCGCAGCGCGGCGGCGCCGTCCTTCGAGCGCCGCGAGCTCGCCGATCAGCCGTTCGCGCCGCGCAACCACCCGCGCCGCAGCGGCGGCGGACAGCGCGGCGCGGTCTTCGAGCCGGAAGAGCCGCGCCAGCCGGCGGGCGAGGCCGACCTCGCGCCGCGCCAGCTCGCCCGGCGCCTCGCTCGTCGCCGGCCCGCTCGTCAACTCGCTCACGGCGGCCTCATCGCGCCGCGACCGTGAAATCGGCCGGCAGCAGCGCGACCGGCTGCCCCGGTGCGGTCGGCGGCGGCGGCAGGTCGGGCAGCAGCGCGACCGGCCGGCCCGGCGCGGCCGGCGGTGTCGGCGGCAGCGGCGCCGAGGTCACCGGCACGGTCGGCGCCGCGGGCTGCGTCGGGGCGGCGGCGGCCGCCTTGCCGACCGCCGCGCTCGCGGCGACCGAACTGAGCTTGCCGACATAACCGATATCGGTCGCCCAGCCGCCCGAGATCAGCGCCTGCGCATAGCCGGCGGCATCGCCGCCGGCGCCGAGCGCGGCGCGGTAGCGCGGGCTGCCGCGCACCAGCGCGACAAAATCGTCGACCGAGGCGGCGGCGCTCGGATAGGCACGGAACGCGTCGTTGATCTGGACGAGCTCGCCGTTCTGGTACTCGTGTGTCGCGGCGGTGACCTTGGGGCCGTTCCACGACGACCCGGCCTTGATCCCGAAGAGGTTGTTGCCGACCACCGAGCGCCCCCAGCCGGTTTCGATCGCCGCCTGCGCCAGCAGGATCTTCGGCGACACGCCGAGCTGCTGCCCGGCCGATTGCAGCAGCGGCATCAGCTTTTGCGCGAAGGCCTCGATCTCCTCGGGCGAGGCGCCGCCCGAGGCGTGGCCGGGCCGCGACTGGACGGCGGCGCCGCCCGTGGTGGCGTAGGCCGGCGCCGCGTTGCCGGCGCCGAACGCCATCGCCAGCTTGGGGTTCATATGCGTCGCCAGCGCCAGCGTCGTGCCGCCGGCGGCGCGGCCAAGCCCGGCCTGGGCCAGGGCGCCCTGGCCGACCGCGCCCTGGCCGACCGCGCCTTGGCCGACCGCGCCTTGGCCGACCGCGCCTTGGACGAGCGCCGCGGCGAGCGGGCGCAGCCCGTTATTCTTCCAGTAGCCGGCGAGCGGGAAGCCGCTATCGGCCGAGGCCGCCGCGGTCGCCTCGCCGGCTGAGGCGCCCGGCTCGGCCGCACCGCCGCCATCGGCCTGCTGCTGCTTTTTCTGCATCGCGCGCAGCAGCATGTCGGTGAGGCCCATCTTCTCATGCGCCATCACCGCGCGGCCGATCGTGCCGGCGAACATCTGGTTGACCACGTCGCTGCCGGTGCCGCCGGCCATCGGCAACGCGGTGCCGTCGCTCTGGCGCAACAGGTTCTGCATCAGGAGCGCGCCGAATTGCTGCGCCGCGGCGCGCGCCGAGGCAGGGTTGTCGGCCGCCTTGGTGAGTGCCGCGAGGTCGCCGGCGCCGGTGGTCGCGGCGAGGGTCTGGGCGACGCCGAGATCCACCTCAGATCACCTTGATCCGGGCGTGCAGCGAGCCCGACTGCCGCAGCGCCTGAAGGATCGCGATCAGGTCGGACGAGGTGGCGCCGATCGCGTTGAGGTTGCGCACGATGTCGGAGACCCGCGGCGCGTTATGCAGCTCGACGACCTTGGCGGTCTTCTCGTCGGCCCTGACCTGGGTGCGCGGCACCACCCGCGTCGTGCCGTTGCTGAACGGCCCCGGCTGCGAGACCTGCGGCGTCTCGTTGACCGTCACCGCGAGGCTCCCGTAGGCGACCGCCGCGGGGCCGATGCGCACGTCCTGGCCGAGCACGACGGTGCCGCTCTGCGCATCGATCACCACCTCGGCGACCGGCACCTCCGGCGTTACGTCGAGATCGAGCAGATCGGCGATGAAGCGCACCCGGTTGCCGACCGGCGCGCGCACCGCGATCTGTGCCGGCCCGCGCGCCTCGGCGACCGGCCCCATGCGCGCATTGATCGCATCGGTGATGCGCGAGGCGTTGCCGAACGAGCGTTGGTCGAGATCGAGGAGGATCATGTTCTCCTCGCTGAACACCGACTTGGCGGTGCGTTCGATGATCGCGCCCGAGGGAATCTGCGCGACCGTCGGGATGTTGACCGTGGTCGAGGCGGCCTGGCCGCTCGCCTCGAAGCCGCTGACGAGCAGCGAGCCTTGCGCGATGGCATAGACCTGGCCGTCGGCGCCGCGCAGCTCGCTCATCAAGAGGACGCCGCCGCGCAGGCTCTTGGCGTTGCCCATCGCCGAGACGGTGACGTCGATCTTCTGCCCGACCTGGACGAAGGCCGGCAGGTCGGCGGTCACCATCACCGCGGCCACCGCGGTCGGCTGCAGGAACGCGGCCGGCGGCAGCGACAGTCCCATCTCGCGCATCAGGTTGGTGATCGCCTGCACCGTGTAGGGCACCTGGGTCGTCTGGTCGCCGGTGCCGGCCAGCCCGCCGACGAGGCCGTAGCCGATCAGCTGGTTGTCGCGCGCGCCCTCGACCTGGACCAGCTCCTTCAGCCGGTCGGCATGCCCGGGCGCGGCGGCCAGCACGACCGCAACGAGCGCCACCAGGGCTAGAACCAGTCGCCAGGCCATACCGTGCTCACCGTGAGGAAGAGGCGCTGCAGGAAGCCCATCTTCGGCGCCAGGTAGGTTTCGCCGTCGCCGCTGAACTCGATATGCGCCTCGGCCATCTGGGTCGACTGCACGACGTTGCCCGACAAATCCTCGGGCCGCACCACGCCGGCGATGCGGATGAACTCCTTGCCGCCGACCAGCTTCACCTCGTTGTTGCCGGCGATCACCAGGTCGCCGTTGGGGCGGATGCGCTGCACCATGGTCGAGACCGTGGTGGCGAAGCTGTCGCTCTGCGCGGTCGCGCCGCTGCCCTGCAGCGTGTTGGCGCTGTTGTAGTTGATGTTCGGGTTGAACTGCGTGTTCTTGCTCGAATGGCCGAACGAGGTGGGCAGCCCGAACAGGTTGTTGAGCGTGCTGTTGACCGTGTCGGTGCGGCCGATGTTCTGGCTGACGTTCTTGGTCGCGCTGGCGTTCTGGGCGATCTGCACGGTGACGATATCGCCGACCTGCCAGACCCGGTGGTCGCGGAACAGCTCGAGCCCGCCGCCGCCCTGGACGTTGCCCTGATAGATCGCGCCGTTGGTGACCGGGGTCTCGGTGCCCTTGTCGCCCGGCAGGTGCGACAGGTCGGCGAGCATCTCGCCCTGGCTCGATTGATGCGTGCAGCCCGCGACGCCGCCGCCCAGCACCAA
>DATJOB010000285.1:0-3844 GCA_035507475.1 Allostellaceae bacterium
GCCGGCCGCCAGGCAGGCGGCGGCGTTGCCGGGGCCGATGCCGCCCAGCGCCAGTACCGGCCCGCGCGCCGCTTCGGCGCCGGCGGCGATCCCGGCGAGGCCGAGCGCCGGGCCGTATCCCGGCTTGCTGGCGGTAAGGAAGACCGGGCTGAGCGTCACGTAATCGGCGCCGGCTGCGATCAGCGCGGCCGCTTCGGCCGCGCCATGCGCCGAGGCGCCGACAAGTCCGCGGGGCAACTTCCCGCGGGCCGCGGCTGGGTCGCCGCCGGCCGGCAGATGCACGCCGGCGGCGCCGACCGCACGAACGCTGTCGATGTCTTCATGCGCGATCACCGCCGCCCCGAACCGGCGGCCGAGCGCGACCAGCTCGGCGAGCAGCGCGCGCCGCGCGGCGGCGGGCAGGTCCTTCTCCCTGAGGCTGAACCAGCGGCAGCCGCCGGCAAACGCCGCCGCGGCGATCTCGACCAGCGGGCGGCGCGCCTGCGTCCGGTCGGAGATCACGAGGAGCGGCGGCAGCGGCAGCGCGCGGCTGGCGGTATCGGACGCAGGCGAGGTGCGAGCGGGCATCGGAGGACGGCGACGATCGCGGGGTTCGCGGCAGTATGGACTGTCGCGGGGTCGCCGGCGAGCTTGTCACCTCGGCGGGTTTGGGCGATGAAGGCGCATGAACCTGCGGACGCGACCCGCGCGATGCGCGCGCTGCTGACCCGGCCGCGCCGCGAGGCCGAAGCGCTGGCGGCGCTTCTCGCGCGCCGCGGCATCGCGGCGGTCGTCGAGCCGATGATCGAGATCGTCGAGCGCGCCGATGCGGCGGTCGCGCTTGCCGGCGTGCAGGCGCTCCTGTGCACCAGCGCCAACGGCGTCCGCGCGCTGGCGCGGGCGAGCGTCGAGCGCCGCCTGCCGCTGCTCGCGGTCGGCGATGCGACCGCGCGGGCGGCGCGCGCGGCCGGCTTCGCCGATGTGGCGAGCGCGGGGGGCGACGTCGCAGACCTGGCGGCGCTGGCGGCTCGGCGGCTGCGGCCCGAAGCCGGGCGCCTCGTTCATGTCGCCGGCAGCGACCGCGCCGGCGACCTGGCCGGAGCGCTCGAGCGGGCAGGTTTTGCGGTCGAGCGCGCGGTGCTCTACGAAGCGCGCGCGGCGACGGCGTTGAGCCCGGCCGTCGCGCGGCTGATCGCGCAGCGCGAGATCGACCTGGCGCTGTTTTTCTCGCCGCGCACCGCGGCGGTCTTCGCCCGGCTCGCCGCGGCGGCCGGGATCGCCGGCGGGCTCGCCGCGACCACCGCGCTGTCGATCAGCGCCGCCGCCGATGCGGCGCTCGGCGCGCTGCCGTTTCGCGATCGTGCGATCGCCGGATCGCCGACCCAGGCCGCGCTGCTCGCGCTGGTCGATCGCATCGCGAGCGCACCGCTCGCGGGGGCGCCGGCATGAGCGAGGCGCCCTCCGGACCGCCGGCCGGGCGCGGGCGCCGCCGGACGACCGCCGCCCAGGCGCTGCCGGCCGCTGTCGCCGCGCCGGCCGAACCGCCGCCGGCGGTGGAAACGCAACCGTCGCCGGCGGCGGTGGCTCCGCCTGCGGCGCCGCCCGGCGGTGCTGCGGTCGGGCTGGCCGGCGGACTGGGTGGCGCGCTGGCCGCCGCGCTGGCCGCTACGCTGATCGTCCTCGTCCTGGCGGTCGTGCTGGCGCCGTTCTGGGCGCCCGCGGCGCTGCGGCTGCTGCCCTGGGGCGAGCGCGCGGCAACCGCGCCGGCCGCTGCCGCGCCGGACCCGGTGCTCGCGGCGCTGCGCGAGGCGACGGCGCGCAACGACGCCGCGCTGCAGCGTCTCGACCAGCGCCTCGCCGCGCTCGAGGCGCGGCCGGCTGCCGATCTCGCGCCGCTCGAACGACAGGTCGCCGCGCTGCAGGCGCGCCCGGCGCCCGATCTGGGAGGCATCCAGCAAAAATTGGCGGCACTCGCGGCGAGCGACCAGCAGCTCGGCGACGCCGTGGCGGCGCTGCAGAAGGCGGAGCAGACCCGCCCCGCGGCCGACCCCGACAATCTGGCACTGGCGCTGACGCTCTTACAGATCCGCGACGCGGTCGACGAGGCGCGGCCGTTCGCCGCCGAATACCGCACGCTCGTGTCGCTGGCCCACGACCGGCCGGCGCTCGCCGCCGCCGCGGCACCGCTTGCCGATGCCGCCGACAGCGGGGTGGCGAGCCGCGTCGCGCTGAGCCGGCGCCTGCGCCAGCTCGCCGCGGCGATCGCCACCGCCGCGCCGCCGCCCGATTCGCGCTGGACGTCGCAGCTGCTCGCCCGGCTGCGCGGGCTGGTGACGATCCGGCGCATCGACGGCGACGGGCAGACCCCGGCCGAGGCCGCGGTCGCCGGCGCCGAGCGCGACCTCGCCGGCGGCGACCTCGCCGGCGCGGTCGCCGCGCTGTCGCGGCTCGACGGTGCGAACGCCGCGGCCGCCGAACCCTGGCTGCAGATGGCCCGCCGGCGCCTTGCCGTCGAGGCGGCGCTGCGCCAGCTCGCCGCGGCGCTGACCGCGACGCTGGGCGGCTCGGCGCCGGATGCAGCGACGCCGGGCACATCGATGCCGGGCACATCGCTGCCGGGCAAGTCGTGATGCGGCGGCTGCTGGCGTTCGTGCTGCTCGCTTTGCTGGCGGTCGGGGCGGCGAGCGTCGCCGACCATCCCGGCAGCGTCGCGATCGCCTGGCAGGGCTGGGAGGTCGACACCTCGGTCGGTGTGCTGCTGGCGGCGCTGCTCGCCGCGGCGCTGGTGTTGTGGCTCGTCCTGCAGGCGCTGACCGGCGTGATCCGCCTGCCGCGGCGCTTCCGCCGCAACCGGCGCGAGCGGCGGCGCCGCGCCGGCGAGCGGGCGCTGACCCGCGGCATGATCGCGCTCGCCGCCGGCGACGGCAGCGGCGCGCAGCGCCAGGCGTTGCGTGCGCAGGCGCTGCTCGGCGCGACGCCGCTGACGCTGCTGCTGGCGGCGCAGAGCGCCGAGCTCAACGGCGACGCGGCGGCCGCGCAGCGAGTCTACGGCGCGCTGCTCGACGAGCGCGAGGCGGCGTTTCTCGGGCTGCGCGGGCTGGTCGCCCAGGCGCTGCGCGACGGCGACGAGGCGGCGGCGCTGAGCCTCGCCGAGCGGGCGCGGGCACGGGCGCCGGACAGCCCCTGGGTCTACGAGACGCTGCTCGCCCTGGAGGCGCGTGCCGAGCGCTGGAAAGAGGCGCGCGACACGCTGGCCGCGGCGACGCGGCGCAAGGCGATCCCCGCGGCGCAAGCCGCGCATCGCCGCGGCGTCATTCTCTACGAGCTCAGCCGCGAGGCGGAGCGCGACGGCGACCGGCAGCGCGCGATCGATCTCGCGAGCGAGGCGCAGCGCCTCATCCCCGAACTCGCCGCGCCGACCGTGCGCCACGCGCGGCTGCTGCTCGCCGAGGGCCGCCGCCGCGCGGCGCGGCGCGTCGTGAGCGCGGCCTGGCGCGCGGCGCCGCATCCCGATCTCGCGGTCGTCTGGGGCGAGCTTGGCGGCGCGGCGCCGGAGCTGCGCATGGTCGGCTGGTTCGAGCGGCTGGCGGCGCAGAACCCGGCGGCGCCGGAAAGCGCCGTCGCGGTCGCCGAGGCGGCGCTGACCGCGCAGCTCTGGGGCGAGGCGCGGCGCCATCTCGACGCGGCCCGCGCGGCGCAAGCGGACGGGCCGACGCGCGGCCTCTGCCTGTTGATGGCGCGGCTCGAAGACGGCGAGCACCCGGCGTCCGGGCGCGGCCGGCCGTGGCTCGACCGGGCGCTGGTCGCCCCGCCCGACCCGACCCATGTCTGCGCGCGCTGCGGCGCCGAGACCGCCGAATGGGCC
>DATJOB010000286.1:0-2245 GCA_035507475.1 Allostellaceae bacterium
CCGCCGATCTGGCGGAAGCGGTCGCCGTCGTAGATCGCCTCGACGAGCCGGTCCGCGAGCTCGGGCGCGTGCCAGCGGCGCGCGCTGACGAGAACCGCTTCGCGCGGACACGCGATCAAATCCTGCGGACCGAGATCGAGCACGGCACCGCCGGAGAGGATGCCGCGTTGCCTCAAGCGATCGAGCCACGCCAGCGTGAGGGCATTGATCGCCATCGGCTCAGCGTCCTGCCGAGGCCGTCGGCGCCGCGTCGCACCACCGTTGCCACATGGCGCGGTATGCGTCCTCGAGCGCGGCGAGGTAGAGTGTGCCGTCGGCGATCGCCGTCGCGCGCAGGCGCGTCCGCAAGCTCGCGCGCAGCGCACGCAGCCCCTCGAGGTCGGCCGCGCAGGCGATCGCACGGGCGACGTAGGCCTCGTCGTCGGCCACGACAAAGTCCGTCAGACCAAGGGTGGTCATGATCGAGGCGGCGACCCGGCTCGAGAGGGTGTCGTCGCGCCGGCTGATCACCGGCACGCCCATCCACAGCGCCTCGAGCGTCGAGATGCCGCCGTGCTGCGGGAACGGATCGAGCCCGACATCGACCGCGCCGAAGACGAGGAGGTGATCGCGATGATGGGTGGCGCCGTGCAGGACCACCTGGTCCGCGCCGATCCCGACGCGCGCGAGCCGCTCGATCATGGCGGCGCGCTGCTGCGGATCCGACAGCGTCCGGTCCTTGAGCAGCAGCCGGCTGTCCGGCACCGCGCGGAGGATCCGCGACCACACCTGTAGTGCCTGGTCCGACAGCTTCGACAGCCGGTTGAGGCAGCCGAAAGTGACGCGCCCCGCGGTCGGCGCCGGCAGCGGCTCGACCTCGGGCGCGTCCTCGGGCGCGCCGTACATCAAGGCGCACGGCAGGTCGACGATGGTCTCGGCGAACGAGGCGCGCAGCGCGCGCGGAAACGTCACGGCGTCCCCCAGCAGGTAATCGATCTCGGGGATCTGCGTGCCGTTCAGGTTGCCCCACGCGGTGACCTGGATCGGCGCCGGCTTGGCCGTGAACAAGGTGAGGCGGTTGCCCGCCGTGTGGCCGGAGGCGTCGACCAGGATGTCGATCGCGTCCTCGCGGATCAGGCGCGCCGCCGCCGCGTCGTCGAGGTCGGCGATCGGCCGCCAACGGTCGGCGTGCGCCTTGAAGAATGCCATCCAGTCGTCCTCGCGCGCGGTCGCCGAGTAGCACACGACCTCGAACGCCGCTCGGTCGTGTCCGGCGACGATCGGGCGCAGGATCTGCGCGATCGAGTGGCGGCAGAAGTCGGCGGAGACGTAGCCGACGCGCAGCTTGCGCGCGGGCTCGCGCGTGTTCGGCCACGTCTTGAAGCGCGCCTCGTCCGATGCGCGGTGCGCTTGATACCAGCGGCGTCGCTCGTCATCGGCGTCCTGGCGCGGCGTGCGCCAGTCGAGGTCGAGCGCGTAGATCAGGTTCGAGTGAATGCGTGCGCTCGGGCTGGCCGCCAGGGCGTGCCGATAGCTCGCGATGGCGGCCCCGATCTGCCCCTGGTCGAGCAGGATCACGGCCATGTTGCCGTGGGCTGCCGCGCAGCCTGGATCCAGCTCGATCGCGCGCTGGTACGCCGTGATCGCCTCGCGCGACTGGAACAGGCTCTGCAGGGCCGCGCCAAGATTGCACCAGATTTCGACCCAGCCGGGCCGCGCGCCCAGCACGGCCTTGTAGAGCTCGGCCGCCTCGGCGAATCGTCGGGCCTGGTAGTGCGCCGCGGCTTCGCGCACCGCGTCGGCGATCACGATGGTTCGCACGCTCGTCATCGGGTCGGCACCCTATCATGGCGTCGACGCCCGCCCCAAGCCGTGCCGGGCCTCAGAGCGCCTGGAGCCGCGGGATGAAATGGGCGGCGAAGGCCGGCGTGCCGCGCCAGGCGAGGTGCATCGTCTCATTGAACGAGCCGACCTGGAAGCCGTGGCGCGCCGCCAACACGCGCAGGCTCGCGCCGGTGTGGAGGCTGACGTGCCCGTTGCGCGGCGCGCAGTACCACCAACCGGTGCGCAGCATGGCGATGTCCACCGGCTGCACGACCGTGGTGAAGAGCACCGCGCCGGCGGGCTTGAGCAACCGCGCGGCGGCGGCCAACGCCGCGCCAGGCGCGGTCAGGTGCTCGAAAACCTCGATCGACAGCATGAGGTCGACCGTGCCGATCCGGCTGGGCTGTTTCGTGTTGAAGAGCGCTGCGTCGAAGAACGGATC
>DATJOB010000287.1:0-2461 GCA_035507475.1 Allostellaceae bacterium
GCCGTGCCGCCGCGACCGCCGATTTCCTGCGGCGCGAGAACTGGGCCGGACGCGTCGTCGCCGGCGCTGAACTCGCGCAAGTCGGGCTGCCGACCGATGGTGCGCTGCAGGTCGCGGTGGCGATGGCGACCGACGACCGGAGCAACCCGCACGGCGTCCGCGGCTACGGCGCGATCGTCGCCAACCCCGAGGACAACGAGAGCAAGATCGGCTTCGGCCAGCATGGCGGCCTCGGCGGCCACGAGCAGAGCCCGTTCCTGATCGTCGAGGGCGGCGGCTTCGCGCCGCGCGTCGAGCGTCGCCCGAGTTCGCTCGTCGACATCGCGCCGACCGTGCTGCGTCATCTGCGCATGGATCACGACGACATGGACGGCGAGGCGCTGCCGCTGTCGCCATGAGCGAAGCCGCCGCAGCGGCGCCGGCGCGCGCATCCTCGTTCGTCGAGCTGTTCCGCATCTTCCTGCGCCTCGGGCTGACCTCGTTCGGCGGGCCGGTGGCCCATCTCGGCTATTTCCGCGCCGAGTTCGTCGCCCAGCGCCGCTGGCTCGACGAGGCGGCTTTCGCCGATATCGTCGCGCTGTGCCAATTCCTGCCGGGACCGGCGAGCAGCCAGACCGCGCTGTCGATCGGCGTCATGCGCGCCGGCTTGCCGGGCGCGCTTGCCGCCTGGCTCGGCTTCACGGCGCCGTCGGCGCTGGCGATGGTCGCGTTCGGCTACGGCGTCGCCTGGGTCGGCAACCTGTCGCACGCACCCTGGCTGCACGGCCTCAAGATCGTCGCCGTCGCGGTGGTCGCCAATGCGCTCTGGGGGATGGCGCGCAACCTTTGCCCCGACGCGCCGCGTGCGACGATCGCGGTCGCCGCGGCGGTCGTCGTGTTGTCGGCGCCGTCGGCCGGCGCGCAGATCGCGGCGATCGCCGGTGGCGGGCTCATCGGATGGCGCCTGCTCGCGGGCGGCGAAGTCGGCAGCGGCGGCGCGACGCTGACGGTCCGCATCCCGCGCGGCTGGTCGATACCGGCCGGCATCCTGTTCTTTGTGCTGCTCTTCGGCCTGCCGCTTTTGCACGCGGCGGTGCCGAGCCACGCGCTCGCCGAGTTCGACGCGTTCTACCGCTCCGGCGCGCTGGTGTTCGGCGGCGGGCATGTCGTGCTGCCGCTGCTGCAGGCCGAGGTGGTGCCACCCGGCTGGGTGTCGAACGACACGTTTCTCGCCGGGTACGGCGCAGCGCAGGCGGCGCCCGGGCCGCTTTTCACCTTCGCCGCCTATCTCGGCACGGTGATGGGACCGGCGCCGAACGGGTGGCTCGGCGGGCTCATCTGCCTCGTCGCGATCTTTCTGCCGTCGCCGCTGCTGCTCGTCGCGGCGTTGCCCTATTGGGCGACGCTGCGCCGCCGGTCGGCCGTGCAATCGGCGCTGCGCGGCATCAACGCCGCGGTGGTCGGCATCCTCCTCGCCGCGCTCTACAACCCGGTCTGGACCAGCGCGATCTTCGGACCGCGCGACGTGGCGATCGGCATCGTGGCGTTCCTGCTGCTGGCGCTGTGGCGCGTCCCGCCCTGGATCGTGGTAATCCTCGGCGCGGCCGCCACCGCCGCGCTTTCGCTCCTCGCATAGGGAGGCTCCTCGATGCTGCTGCACCGCGCGATCGCGCTTTTCGTGGCGCTGCTGCCGGGGCTCTCGCCCGCGCTGGCGCAGCAGAAGGCGCCGATGCCGGGGATGGCGGGCAAGGCCATGCCGGGAATGGAGATGCCGGGGATGGAGATGCACGAGGTGCTGTCGAAGGCGCCTTACCACCCCGGGCTCGGCGAGCTGATGACCGCGTTCGTCCAGCCGCGCCACATCAAGCTGGGCCTCGCCGGCGCCGCGCGGAACTGGGCCTATGCGGCCTATGAGCTGGGCGAGCTGCGCGAGACCTTCGACGATGTCGGCAAGCTCGTCGTCAAGCACGGCAACCTCGAGATCGCCCCGGCGAGCGCGGCGACCGTGGCGCCGGCGATGGACGCGCTCGAAAAGGCGATCAAGGCGAAGGACGCGGCCGGCTTCGCCACGGCCTACGGCGATCTCACCGCGGCCTGCAACGCCTGCCACAAGAGCGCCGACCATCCGATGATCGTCATCAAGGTGCCCGACGTCGCCGGCACGGCCTTCCCCGACCAGGATTTCGCGCCGCCGCAGTAACGGGCAGTCCCGGTTTTCTCCGCGCCGCCGCGCAGCGGCAAGACAGCGCCGGGATCAAGCCTCGGGCAGCGCCGCTTTCAGCCGGTAGAGCCAGTCGAGCGCCTCGCGCGGGGTGAGCTCGTCGGGGCGCAGCTCCTTCAGCATTGCCTCGGCCGGCGATTCCCTGGCGGCTGCCGGCGGCGGGCGTTGCTGGATCGCGCGGAACAGCGGCAGATCGTCGGCCAGCCGTGCCAGCGCGCCCGCCTCGTCGCCGCTTTCGAGGATCGCCAGCACCTCCTCGGC
>DATJOB010000288.1:0-6808 GCA_035507475.1 Allostellaceae bacterium
CGGGTCGCGCGGCAGCGCGCCGAGCACCGGCAAGCCGGGCAGGTGCCGCTCGACGGCATCCTGCAGCAGCGCGCGGTGCCGCCCGCTCGCAACCCGGTTGAAGACGACGCCGGCGAGCGGCACCTCCGGGTCGTGTCGCGCGAAGCCGGCGACCAGCGCGGCGACCGAGGCGCCGAGGCCCTCGGCGTCGACCGCCAGCACCACCGGCCATCCCGTGGCGCGCGCCAGGGCGGCGGTCGAGCCCGCCTCGCCACTCGCGCCGGCGCCGTCGAAGAGCCCCATCACCCCCTCGCACAGCACGAGCTCGGCGCTGCGCTCGAGCGCGCCGACGAGGGCGGCGAGGCTTGCGCCGCGCATCGCCCACGGGTCGAGGTTGACGCACGGCCCGCCGCTCGCCCGCGCGTGAAAGGTCGGGTCGATGTAGTCCGGCCCGCATTTGGCGGCGGCGACGCGGATGCCGCGATCGCGCAGATGGCGCAGCAGCCCGGCGGCGAGCAGCGTCTTGCCGCTGCCCGAGCGCGGTGCGGCGAGGATGACGCCGCGCCCGCTCATGCCGGACGGAACCAGTCGAGCGCGCGGTGCAGCCCGGCGACCGCGCCGATGACGACGATCGCCGGGGTCGCGACGCCGATGGCGGCGCCGCCGGCTTCGCCAAGCGTGGTGACGACGACGCGCTGCTCGGCGGTGGTCGCGCGGCTGACGATCGCCACCGGCTCCTGCGGGGCGCGGCCCGCGCCGATCAGCCGGGCGGCGATCTCGTCGAGCTGGCGCAGGCCCATGTAGAGCACGATGACCGGCGAGGCGCCGGCGACCGCGCGCCAGTCGGGCCCTCCCTCGGCATCGGCCGCCGCCGCGCCGTCGCGGCTGTGCCCGGTGATCAGCGTCACCGCCGAGTTGATCCCGCGATGGGTCAGCGGGATGCCGGCATAGGCGAGCGCGCCGACCGCGGCGGTGATGCCGGGCACGATGCGGAACGGCACCCCCGCTTCGGCGAGCGCCAGCGCCTCCTCGCCGCCGCGGCCGAAAACGCACGGGTCGCCGCCCTTGAGGCGCAGCACGCGCCGCCCGGACCGGGCGAGCGTGACGAGCCGCGCCGAGATGTCGGGCTGGCGCGGCGACGGGCGGCCGCCGCGCTTGCCGGCGTCCTCGATCGTCGCCCCGGGCAGCGCCAGCGCCAGGACGCGGCGGTCGACGAGCGCATCGCAAACGATCGTATCGGCCGATTGCAGCGCATGCAGCGCGAGCAGCGACAACAGGCCCGGATCGCCCGGCCCGGCGCCGACCAGCCAGACATGGCCGCGCTCCAGTTCGGGCAGTTCGAGGCGGGAAGCGTCGATCATCTTGCCGCAAGTGGTCAGCCGGCGTGGTTTTGCTAAGATCGCACCATGGCACGCGAGGAAGCCAGCCCGCTGCGCCGCGGATGGACGACCGGCGCCTGTGCCGCGGCCGCGGCGCGGGCGGCGTATGCGGCGCTGCTGACCGGGAGGTTCCCCGACCCGGTGACGATCCGCCTGCCGCGCGGCCAGCGGCCGAGCTTCCCGCTGGCCC
Source organism: Allostellaceae bacterium (assembly GCA_035507475.1). GTDB lineage: Bacteria > Pseudomonadota > Alphaproteobacteria > ATCC43930 > CGMCC-115725 > DATARH01. The sequence goes on from DATJOB010000288.1 coordinate 1,549, forward strand.
TGGCCGAGCTCGAAAACGGCAGGGCGCGGGCCGGGATCGTCAAGGACGCCGGCGACGACCCGGACGTGACGCACGGCGCGACGATCGTCGCCGAGGTGGCGTGGGGTCCTCCCGGCAGCGGTGTCGCCTTTGCCGCCGGCGAAGGGGTCGGCACGGTCACCCGGCCGGGTCTGCCGCTCGCCGTCGGCGAGCCGGCGATCAACCCGGCGCCGCGCGCGATGATCGGCGCGGCGCTCGCCGACCTCGCCGCGGCGCATGGCGCGCCGCCGCCCGACCTCTGCGTGACGCTGGCGATCCCAGGCGGCGAGCGACTGGCCGAGAAGACGATGAACGCCCGGCTCGGCATTGTCGGCGGCCTCTCGGTCCTCGGCACGACCGGCGTCGTCGTGCCTTATTCCTGCGCCTCCTGGGTGCATGCGATCCAGCGCGGCATCGACGTCGCCCGCGCCGCCGGGCTGCGCCATGTCGCGGCGGCGACCGGCGCCACCTCGGAGCGCGCGGTGCAGCGTCTTTACGCGCTGCCCGACCATGCGCTGATCGACATGGGCGATTTCGCCGGCGCCACGCTCAAATACCTGCGCCGGCATCCGCTGGAGCGGCTGACGCTGGCCGGCGGCTTCGCCAAGATGGCGAAGCTCGCCGCCGGCGCGCTCGACCTGCATTCCGGCAAGAGTCGGGTCGATCCGGCGCTGCTGGTCGAGCTGCTCGCGGCGGCCGGCGCGGATGGCGCGACACTCGCCGCGGCGCGCGCCTGCGACAGCGCCGGCGCGCTGCTGGCGGCGGCCGGTGCCGCGGCGCCGGGGCTCGCCGCCGGCGTCGCGCGGCGGGCGCGCGAAGTGGCGCTCGCGACGCTGTCGGGCGCCACCGCGGTCGAGGTCGCGATCGTCGACCGCGGCGGCGAGTTCCTGGCGCGGGTCGGCGGATGAGCGCGGCGCGGCTCTTGATCCTCGGCGGCACCGGCGAGGCCGCGGCGCTGGCGCGCGCGGTGCTGGCGCGGTTCGGCGAGGCGCTCGATGTGACCACCGCGCTCGCCGGCCGGACGCGGCGTCCGGGGCCGATCCCGGGGCAGGTGCGGATCGGCGGGTTCGGCGGCGCGGCCGGGCTCGCCGCCTATCTCGCGGCTCAGCGCATCGACCGGCTGATCGATGCGACCCATCCGTTCGCCGCCGAGATCTCGACCGCCGCGCGACTGGCCTGCGACCAGACCGGCACCGCCCGTCTTCTGCTGCTGCGGCCGCCGTGGCGGCGCCATCCGCTCGACCGCTGGATCGAGGTCGACACGGTCGAGGCTGCGGCGCAGATCGTCGGCCGGGTCGGCCGTCGCGCGCTGCTGACGGTCGGCGCCGGCGAGGTCGCGGCCTTTGCCCCGGCGACCGGGGTCCGCTTCGTCGTCCGGTTGATCGACCCGCCGCGCGCGGCGCTGCCGCTGCGCTTTCACGAGGTCGTGCTGGGGCGCGGCCCGTTCGCGCTCGCCGAGGAGCGGCACCTGCTGCAGCGCCATGCGGTGGACGTGCTGGTGTGCAAGGCGAGCGGCGGCGCGGCGACCGAGGCGAAGCTCCTCGCGGCGCGCGAGCTGAGCCTGCCGGTCATCATGGTGCGGCGCCCGCCGGTCGAGCGCGGGTTGTCCGTCGATACGATCGAAGGCGCGCTCGATTGGCTCGCCGGGCTCGACGAGCGGCTGGAGGCGCGACGGATGTCATGACGGCACGGTGGCGAAAAGTCCTTTGGGCGGCGGCGGCGCTGGCTGCACTGACACCGGCGGCACTGGCACCGGCGGCACGCGCCGACCTCAACCCGTTCAGCGAGTTCTACAACAACATCGCCCGGCTGGCGGCGCAGAACAACGTCTCGCGGATCCGCGATCTGCTCGCCGAGGGCTCCAGCCCCAACCAGACCGACGAGAACAACCGCACCGGGCTCGACATCGCGGCGTCGAACGGCAACCTGCAGATCATCGCGATCCTCTACAAGGCGCGCGCCGACGTGAACCAGCGCGACAATGTCGGCAGCACCGCGCTGCACTACGCCGCCGAGCACGACCAGCTCGAGGCGGTCAAACTCCTGATCGACCTGGGCGCCTATGTCGACATCGAGAACAAGAACGGGATGACGCCGTTGATGTTCGCCGCGAAGGCCGGCGACGTGGAGATGGTGCGGGCGCTGCTGGCGCACGGCGCCAATCCGGGCAAGCAGGATTTCACGGGGCGCGACGCCGCGAACTGGGCGCGCGAGGCGCGCCGTCCGGCCCTGGCCCAGCTGCTCCAGGACGCCGCGGCAAAAAGACGCTGAGCGGCTGACGCCGGGCGCCGCCGCCTTGCCTCAGGCGCGCTCTGCCGCCGGGCGCCGCCGCGGCCGCAGCGTGTGCTGATGGTCGGCCGCGTAAAGCCGGCTCTCGGCGCCCTCGCCGGCGAGCGCCGGACCGACCAGGATCAGCGCAGTCCGGGTAATGCCGGCGCCTTTCGCCGCGTCGCGAATCGTCGCCAGCGTGCCGCGGATCAACCGCTCGTCGGGCCAGCTGACGCGGTAGGCGACGACCGCCGGGCATGCGGCGCCGTAATGCGGCAGGAGGGCGCGCACGACACGCGCCAGGTTGGCGATCGACAAATGGATCGCCAGCGTCGCGCGGCTCGCGGCGAGCCGTTCGAGCGCCTCGCCCGGCGGCATCGCCGAGGCGCGCGTCGCGGTGCGCGTCAGGATCACCGTCTGCGCCACCGCGGGCAGGGTCAGCTCGCAGCCGAGCGCCGCCGCGGCCGCGGCAAAGGACGGCACGCCCGGCGTCACGTCGTAGGCGATGCCGAGCGCCGCGAGCCGGCGCATCTGCTCGGCGATCGCGCCGTAAAGCGACGGGTCGCCGGAATGGACCCGCGCGACGTCGAGCCCGGCGCGGTGCGCCGCCGCCATCTCGCCGACGATCTCGTCGAGCGTCAGCGGCGCGGTGTCGACGACGCGCGCCCCCGGCGGCGCCGCGGCGACGATCGCGGCCGGCACCAGCGAGCCGGCATAGAGGCACACCGGACAGCGCTCGATCAACCTGAGCCCGCGCAGCGTGATCAGGTCGGCGGCGCCCGGCCCGGCGCCGATGAAGTGCACGGTCACGTCGCGCCGTAGCCGCGCGGCGTGTAGAAGCGCGGCGGATCGCCGGCGGCGCGGCGCGTCGCGCTGCTGCCGACGATGACGACGGTCAGCATATCGATGTCGATGTCGATGTCCGGGGCGGCGAGCGCGTCGAGCGTCGTCGCGCGCCACTCCTCGCCGGGCCGGCCGAGATTGCGCGCCAGCAGCACCGGCGTCTGCGGCGGACGGTGCGCGGCGAGGATCGCCGCCGCCTCGCCGAGCGCCGCCCGGCGCCGCGCCGAGCGCGGGTTGTAGAGCGCGACGACGAAATCGCCGGCCGCGGCCGCGCTGAGACGGGCGCGGATCGTCGGCCACGGGGTCAGGAGATCGGACAGCGAGATCGCGCAGAAATCGTGGCCGAGCGGGGCGCCGGCACGCGCCGCGGCGGCCTGCATCGCGCTGATCCCCGGCGCGACGACGATCTCGACCGCCTGCCGGTCGCGCCGCGTTTCGCGATCGACGAGCTCGAAGACCAGTGTTGCCAGCCCGTAGATCCCCGCGTCCCCCGACGAGACCAACGCGACGTCGTTGCCGGCGGCGGCGAGATCGAGCGCCAGCCGGACGCGCTCGACCTCGGCGCCGAGCCGGCCGCGATGCAGGGTCTTGCCGCGTGCCGCGGCGCCCAACAGGTCGAGATAGAGGCCGTAGCCGACGATGTCGCTCGACGCGGCGAGCAGCGCGCTCGCCTCCGGCGTGCGCCAGGCGGCGGCGCCCGGGCCGAGGCCGATCACGGCGAGCCGTCCGCGGCGACGGCCGAGCCGTGCCGCGTCGATCGGCGCCGGCGCGCGGGCGATCGCACAGGTCGCGTGCCGCGCCTTGCGCTTCGCCACGACGAGGCCGCCATCGGGTCCGGCGGCGGCCAGCGCCGCACCCTCGGCGACGCCCCAGCACCCGGTCGCCCGGAACGCGGCCTCGGAGCGTTCGCTGAGCCGCGGCGTCTCGTCGAGCAGGCGCTCGGCCGAGAAGAACCGCGCCGGCACGCCGAGCCGCCCGGCCAGCGCATGGATCGCGGGCTCGCCGAGTTTCAAATCGACCGAGACGACGGCCGCCACCGCGCCGTGCGCGAAGCCGCCCGCGGCGAGGCTCGCCTCGGCCAGCGCGGCGACCTCCTCGGCGCCGCAGCCGCGCTCGCAGCCGATGCCGAGCGCGAGCAGCGGCGGGTGAAACACCAGCTGCGCTGCCGCGGCGGCCGGCGCCCGGTCGGTGACCCGCACCGCGCACTTGGCCTCGGCGGCCCAGGCGAAGCCGCCGGTGCGCAGCCACGCGGCACAGCCCGCCTCGTCGTGGAGCGCCACCGGGCGGCCGGCAAGCATCGCCGCGGCGACATGCTTGAGCGGGGCCGGATCGGCGATCGTCCAGCCGGGCGGCGGCTCGTCGAGCGCGAAGCCGAGCCGCAGATCGCCGGCGGTGGTGATCGCCGCGATGCCGCCGAGCGCCTTCGCCAGATGCCGCGCGATCGCATTGGCGCCGCGATGGCCGCCGAGCAGCGGCACCGCGACCGAGCCGTCCTCGGCAAGCGCCACGACCGGCGGCTCGGCCGATTTGTCGTCGACGAGCGCCGCCAGCGCGCGGACCAGGATACCGCTGGCGCACAGCCCGACGATCGGCCGGCCGGCGGCAAACAGCGCGCGCAGCTGCGGCGCCAGCCGGTCGTAGACCGCATCGCCCTCGCCCGCGAGGCTGCGCGGCGCGTGCAGTTGGGCGCCCGGCAGCAGGTCGCGCACATGGCGGCCCAGCGCCGCGCCGCTCGGGCCGAGGGCGACGACGGCGATGGCGGCGGGGAGCGCTGCCTCAGCCTCGCGCATCAGCCCCCGGCATCGACCGCGATGCGGGTGGTCATCCGGTGCTCCGCGCCGGCGGCGAGGCGCACCCGGTTGTCGGCGACGTTGCCGGTCTCGACGCAGATCATCGAGCGCCACGCCTCGCCGCCGAGATCGGCCATCGCCGCCGCCTTCTCGGCCCACGGGTTCCACACGATCGCCGAGGCGGCGCCGGTCTTGGCGATCGTGATGCGGCGGCGCCAGCCCGGGTCGCGCAGCACCAGCGTCGCCCCGGTGTCGAGATAGACGCTGTCGGTCTCGCCGCGCACCACGAGCGGCTCCCCGGCCGGCGGCGTGCGCGCCATATTCTGCGTCTTGTCGATGAA
>DATJOB010000289.1:0-23472 GCA_035507475.1 Allostellaceae bacterium
AGCAGCGTCATATTGGCGACGGAGTGTTCGTAGCCGCTGCCGATAAATCCGAACAGGCACCAGAAGATGGCGACGCATTTGGCGCTGTCGCTGGTCATTCGCGCGGCCATCCAGATCGCCAGGCAGACAAGCCAGTTGCACAGGATGGCGCGAGCGAACAGGGCCAACGGCGGCGCAGTCATCTTGGCGGCGGCGACGCTCATCAGCCATTGGCTCTTCGAATGCAGGACCGCGCCGCCACCGCCCCAGGCAAAAATCACCGCCAGCACGGCGCAGCCGGCAAGATTGCCGACCCAGGTCACCGCCCAGCTGGAGGCCAGCTGGGACCACTCGATCCGCCGCCGCAAGACGCCCATCGTCATGAACATCGTGTGGCCGGTGAACAAGTCCGATCCGGCGAAGATCACCAGGGTCAGCGCGAGCCCGAACGAGCATCCCATGACCAGCGCGCGGTAGGCGGGATCGACATCGGAGCCGACCGAGAAGATCAGCAGGATGCCTATCCCGACATAGGCGCCGGCCATCATCGAGCTGATCCAGAAACCGAGCGGCGAGCGCTTCATAAACGCCGCCTTGGCGGCCGCAGTCGCAGCCATCTGGTCGACTGATTCGAGATACATGCCAACTCGCCTCGGCTGCCATTGCTGCACTGCAGCGACAAGGACTGCGGCCAGCAAACCCCATGCCAACAATGTGCAGCGCGCAGGCGCGGGATCGCGCGCCCGGGCCCGGCCAAGAACCCCGGCCAACAAGCCCGGCCAACAAGGCGGTGCCCGGCGGATCGATCCGACGTATCCTGGATGCGTGTTTCGCAATGCGGCGAAGGTGGCGAAGATGGGCAGGCTCGACGGCAGGGTCGCGGCGGTAACGGGCGGGGCATCGGGGATCGGCGAGGCGACCGTCAGGCGTTTCGTTGCCGAGGGTGCGAGCGTGGCGTTCTGCGATCGGGACGGCGAGCGCGGCGAGCGCGTGGCGGCCGAGCTCGCGACCGCCGGCGCCAAAATCGCCTTCACGCATGCCGACGTCGGGACCGAGGCCGCGTGCCTCGACTTCGTCAACGGCGCCGCGCAGCAGTTCGGGCGCCTCGACATCCTCGTCAACAATGCCGGCATCCGCAAATACGAGAAGGTCGACGAGGCGAGCGGGGCGAGCTGGAACGAGATTTTGAACGTCAACCTGATGAGCTACGTCTTCTGTGCCAAGGCGGCGGTTCCGCTGATGCGCCGCAACGGCGGCGGCGCCATCGTCAACACCGCCTCCGTCCGCTCTGTCGTCGCCGGCGGCGGCAACCTGCAATACGACACCACCAAGGCCGCGGTCGCGGGCTTGACGCGGGCGCTCGCCGCCGACCACGGGACGGACGGCATCCGGGTGAACGCCGTCGGCCCCGGCCCGATCTTCACGCCGTTCCATCAGCGCCGCATCGCGGCTGCCGGCGAGACCGTGGAGCAGTACAACGCCAAAGCCGCACAAGGCACCATGCTGAAGCGACCGGGCACGGCCGATGAGGTCGCCGCCGCGATCCTGTTTTTGGCCTCCGACGATGCCTCCTACGTCACCGGCGCCCTGTTGTTCGTGGATGGCGGCATGACCGCGCTGTGAGGAACGCTCCGTGCTGACCTACGACTTCCGGCTGCCGCCGGGCCCGCGAACCGTCGAGTACGCGGTTCTTGCCGAAGCGCTGGGCTTTCGCGCGGTCTGGTGCCCCGAGGTTCCCGCCTTCGGTCACGACATATGGGTGACCCTCGCCCGCATCGCCGCAGCGACGACGCGGCTGAAATTCGGCCCTTCCGTGCTGATCCCGAGCTATCGCCATCCGATGGCGCAAGCCTCGGCCATCGCGACGCTCGAGCAGATCGCGCCGGGACGCCTGATGGTCGGCTTCGGCACCGGCTTCACCGGCCGCGCGGGAATGGGCCAAAAGCCCCTGAGCCTCGCGAGCATGCGCACGCATATCGCGCAGGTCAGGGCCTTGCTGCGCGGCGATGTTGCCGATATCGACGGCGGGCTGGCCCAGATACTGGCGTCCGACGGTTGGCTGCCCGACCGTCCGATCGGCGTGCCGATCTACATGGCAGGCCAAGGCCCCAAGGCCCGCGCGCTCGCCAAGGAGGTTGCCGACGGCCTGATTTCCCTCGGCGGACCGGCCGAAGGGTTCGAAACCTGCCTCGTATCGACCAACGGCACGGTGCTCGACGATGGCGAGGAGGTCACCTCGCCGCGCGCCGCGACGGCCCTCAAACCGATCGTCGCGCTCGCCTATCACCATAGGTACACGACCGATCCGGAGAGCGTAAAAGCGCTGCCGAACGGCGAAGCGTGGTTGGCCAGCGTCGAACGCGCGGACGAGAATGTCCGCCACCTCTCGGTTCACCGCGGTCACAACCTCGACGTTTCGAACGGGCATGACGCGCTCGTCGACGTCGCCGGCGCCAGACAGACGACCTTCACCGGCACGCGCGAGGAGCTGCGCGAGCGTCTCGCCCAGCTCGAGGCCCGCGGCGCCACCGGCATCATCTTCGGGACGAGCGGTTACGATGTGGAACGCGAGCTCAGGGCCTACGCGCAGGTTGCGGGATTGAGGTGAGATCGAGCCCGCCGCCGCACGACGTCGCCTCGGACCCGCCGGCCTAGGCCGTGTTTTTTGCCCGATTGCGGGCGTTGCGCGCCGTGTCGCGCAAGGCCGCGGTCGCCGCTTCATCGACCGCGCCCGACAGGTCGAGGACGACGCCGTAATCGTCCCGCGCCGTCGCAACGGACACGAGGCCGTCGGCGACGTCGTCCAGCACCCGCGCCGGATCGCGGTTGAGCGGATCGCCATAGCCGCCGCCGGCGGGCCCGACGCAGACAAAGCGTTCGCCGGCGCGCACGCGCATATGCGGCACCTTTGACGGCAGAGCTTCGACCTTCCCGTCCTGGCGATGAAACCGCAGCTCCGCCGGCCTTCCATCGCCGCCACCGTCAAAGGCCCAGGGCCGAGACTCGTGACCGTCGGCCTCGACCGAGGCGCCGCCATCGTTGAGATATTGGAACTCTCGTATCGAGCCGAGCCCGCCGCGCCATTCGCCGGCGCCCGAGGCGTCCTCGCGCAGCTCGTAGCGCGTGACGCGCAACGGCAGATGCGTCTCGATATCCTCGATCGGGTTGTTGCGGGTATTGGCGTAGAGCGTGTCGACCGCATCCATGCCGTCGATGCCGCTGCGCCCGCCGTAGCTGCCCTCGAATATCTCCATGTGCACCCAATGTCCGGCGCCGGCTGCCTCGGGCCGCATCCCCGAAAAGGCGATGACCTTGAGGTTGCCGATGCCGGCCGACACTTGGCGCGGCACCGCCTGCGCCAGTGCTTTCATGACGGTGTCGGCGACCGCGTTGCCGCTGCAGAAGCGGGCGATCGTCGGCGCCGGGAAGATCGGGTTGGCGAGCGAGCCCAAGGGCGCGGTGATCCTGATCGGCCGCAACAGCCCGTCATTGACCGGGATGTGGCCGCGCACCGCGGTGTCGACCAGCACCGAGCGGATGGTCAGCCAGACCGCGACATCGACCGTGCCCTCGAACGGCATGTTGATCGGCCGGTCGGGCACCTGCGGCGCGGTGCCGGCGAGGTCGACCTCGATCTCGTCGCCTTTGACCTTTACCGTCGCGACAATCGGCAGATGGCGCTTTGACGGGTCGGGGCTGTCGGCGAACCCGTCGATCCTGGTCTCGGCGCGATATTCGCCGTCGGGGAGCGCGGCGATCGCCTGCCGCATCAGCCGCTCGGCATAATCCATCACCGCTTCGCAGGCCGCCTTGAAGCGAGGATAGCCGTGCTGCGCGATCAGCGCCGAGAGCCGCTCGGCGCCGATCCGCGCGGCGGCGATCTGCGCTTCCATGTCGCCGACCACCAGCTCCGAGACGCGGATATTGTCGCGCAGGAGCTGCCACACCGCGTCGTTGCGCCGGCCGCGGTCATAGACCTTGATCGCCTTGAACTGCAGCCCCTCGGCATAGGCGTCGATCGCATCGACGATGCCGCAACTGCCGGGGCTGAGCGCGCCGATGTCGAGGTGATGCGCCGTCGTCGCGGCGAACGCGACGAGTTGCCCGTCATGAAACACCGGCACCGCGAAGCCGACATCGGGGCCGTGGCTGGCGCCGGAATACGCGTCGTTATGCATGATCACGTCGCCCGGCCGCACCGCGTCGCCGCGCGCCGCCAGCGTCTTGAGAATGCCGCGGATGTAGCCCGGGATGGGCCCCGATTGCAGCGGTGTCGACTGCGCCGATTCGGCGAGCCCGCGGCCCTCGGCGTCGACCAGCGCCGCGCCGAAATCCTCGCTCTCGCGGATGATCGACGAGTACGACATCCGCATCAGCTTGTAGCCCATCTCGATCGCGATGTTCTCGAGAGCGCCCTGGACGACGCTCGCGGTGATGCTGTCGATGGTCTCGGGCATAGCCTACTCCAGCCGCAGGATCAGGTTGCCGGCGCGGTCAGCCTCCACCGTGGCGCCGGGCGGAACGACGGTCGTCGAGTCGGTTTGCAGGATGATGGCCGGGCCGGCCTGCGCCGCGCCGAGCGGCAGCGCGTCCCGCCGATAGAACGGCGTCGGCAACGTCTCCAGCCGGCCGCCGACCCGGAACGCGCAAGGCGCGGTTCTGAGCCATGCGGCCGCGAGGCTGCCGCCGGCGGATGGGCGGGGCGCGGCGATCTTGGGCATGCGGCCGATCCCGGTCACCCGGATATTGACGATCTCGATGGGGCTGTCCGGAAAGACATGGCCATATTCGGCGCGATGCAGCTCGCCAAAGCGGGCGAAGGCGGCGGCGAGGCCGGCGGCGTCGAGCGCACCGTCCGGAAACGGCACGCGCAGCTCGTAGCCTTGGCCGACATAGCGCAAATCGCCGGCTCGCTGAAAGCTGGCGTCCTCCCGTCGCACGCCGTCGGTCTCAAGTTGACGTGCCAGCTCGTGCTGCATGGCTGCGAAATCGGCGTTGAGCCGGTCGAGGTCGACCGCCTCGCCGGCCTGGAATTCGGTCCGGACCGCGTCGTATTTGAGATCGGTGGTGATAAGGCCGACCGCCGAGGTGATGCCGGGATAGGCCGGCACGACGACCTGGGGAATGCCGAGTGCACGGCCCACTTCGGCGCCGTGCAGCGGGCCCGCCCCGCCAAACGCCACCAGCACGAAATCGCGCGGGTCGAGCCCCTTCTGCACGGTGCGCGAGCTGATCGCATTCGCCATGTTGGCATTGAGGATGGTGAGGATGCCTTCCGCCGCCTCCTCGGCCGACAGGCCCAGCCGGTCGGCGAGCCGGCCGACGACGCGGCGTGACGCCTCGGGATCGAGCCGCATCGCGCCGCCGAGAAAATTGTCAGGATCGAGCCGGCCGAGCACGAGATTGGCATCGGTGACGGTCGGCTCCTCGCCGCCATGGCCGTACGCCGCGGGACCGGGTCGGGCGCCGGCGCTGCGCGGTCCGACGCGGAACGCGCCGCCCTCGTCGATATAGGCGATCGACCCGCCACCGGCGCCGATCGTGTGGATGTCGATCATCGGCGCCAGGACCGGGAAGCCGCCGATCCAGGTATCGCGCGCGGTCGCCTCGGCGAAACGTCCGTCGACCGCGATGCCGATATCGGCCGAGGTCCCGCCGACGTCAAAGGTGATGAGCTGCCGCCGGCCCGACAGCGCGCCGGACCAGGCGCCGCCGAGGACCCCGGCTGCCGGCCCGGAGAGCAGCGTCAGCACCGGGCTTTGCGCCACGGTGGCGGCGGTCGCGACGCCGCCGTTCGAGCACATGACGTGAAGATCGGCGGCGAGCCCGGCTTCGCCGAGCCCGCGGTCGAGCTCGCCGACATAGGTCTTGAGGCGCGGGCCGACAAAGGCGTTGAGCAGTGCCGTCGTGAAGCGCTCGAACTCGCGGAATTGCGGTGAGACGCCCGACGAGGTGCAGACAAACGCCTGCGGCCATTCCTCGCGCACGATCGCGGCGGCGCGCGCCTCGTGCGCCGGGTTGAGGTAGGAGAAGAGAAAGCACACCGCGATCGCCTCGACCCCGGCGGCCTTCAGCGCTCGGGCGGCCTCCCGCACGGCCGCTTCGTCGAGCGGCACGAGCACCTCGCCTTTTGGCGGGGCGACGCGCTCGGCGACGGTCAACCGATGGCGGCGCTTGGCGAGCGGCCGGTTCTGCCACGGGACTTCCTGACGGATCGAGTAGTGCTGCGGCCGCTGGTGGCGGCCGATATGGGCGATGTCGCGATAGCCGGCGGTGGTGATCATGCCGGTTACCGCGCCCTTGTGCTCGAGGACGGCGTTGGTGCCGATCGTCGTGCCGTGCAGCACATGATTGATCGCGTCGCGCGGGATGCCGTCGCGCGCGCACAGCTCGACGATGCCGGCGATGACGCCGCGCGCCGGATCGTCGGGCGTGGTGGGCACCTTGTGGATCGAGGTCCGACCGCTGGCGGTGTCGGCAAAGACGATATCGGTAAACGTGCCGCCGACGTCGACGCCGATCAGCCGCATCGCCGCCTCACACCCCGAGCCCGGCGTCGGAGCCGAAGCGCGCCCGCCGCCGCCGCACCACAAGGACCGCGATCAGCGACGCCCCGATCACCAGCAGCGACAGCCCGGTGGTCATCGCGCCGAGCGCGTAGATGACCGGTGTCGTCGCGTTGGTCTGCATCGCCTCCAATTCGAGCGGCAGCGTGTTGAGCGCGCCGACCGACTGCGAGGTCCGCGCGATCTCGTCGTAGGAGAGCGTAAAGCCGAACAGCGCGACACCGACAAGGCTCGGCAGGATGATCGGAACGACGACATGTCGGACGGTCTGCCATCCGCTCGCGCCCTGGTCGCGCGCCGCCTCCTCATAGGCCGGGTCGAAGCGGTTGAACACGGCGAACATGATGAGGAGCCCGAACGGCAAGGTCCAGGTCAGATGGGCGCCGAGCGCCGAGCCATACCAGTGCCGCTCGATGCCGAGCAGCTCGAAGAGCGCGCCGATCCCGAGGCTCACCACGATCGACGGCATCACCAGGCTGGCGATCGCGAGGTAGAGCAGCAGTGCGGCACCGCGAAACCGTTGGCGAAACGCCAGACCGGCGGCAAACGAGAAGACCACCGTGCACAACATCACGACAAGCCCGAGCTCGGCCGAGCGCCCGAACGAGCCCCAGATGTCGCCGACCGATTGGGGCTGGAACAGCTCGGCAAACCAGTGCAGCGACACCCCGTTCATCGGAAAGACGAGCCCGCCCTCGGGGCCCTGGAACGACAGAATGACGATCGTCGCGATCGGCCCGTAGAGGAAGGCGATGAAGAGCGCGAGCAAGGCGGCGAGCGCCCAGAAGATCGGCGGTCTGCGGCCGTCGCCCACGGCTACAGTTCCTTTCTGATGTCGACCGCGCGCATCAGCAGCGCGATCATCACGATCACCGCGACCAGCAGCACCATCGCGTTGGCCGCCGCAGGCGGGAACTGCAGATAGGAGAGCTGGGTCGCGATCTGCTTGCCGACCGAGGCGACCTGGCCGCCGCCGAGCACGTCGACGGTGACGAAATCGCCCATCACCATCGCGATCACGAAGATCGAACCGATCGCGATGCCGGTCTTCGACAGCGGCAGGATCACGCTGCGCATCACCTGCCAGGTGCTCGCCCCGGCATCGACCGCGGCCTCGATCAGCGCGCGGTCGATCCGCACCATCGAGTTGAAGATCGGCACGATCATCGTCAGCGTATAGAGGTGGACATAGCCGAGGATCACGCTGAACGGCGAATAGAGCAGCCATTCCTGCGGCCGGGCCGCGATATGCGTGGCCAGGAGAAGCTGGTTGACGAGGCCGTTGCGGCCGAGCAGCGGGATCCAGGCGATCATGCGAATGATGATCGAGGTCCAGAACGGGATCGAGCAGACGAGCAGCAGCACCATTCGCCACGTCGCGCTGCGCACCTGGAAGGCGAGGAAATAGGCGATGAAAAATCCGAGCGTCGCGGTGATCGCCCAGGTCGCAGCGCAGAATTCCAGGGTGATGAGGTAAGTGCGGTAGGTGACATCCTCGGAGAACACCTCGCGATAGTTTTCGAGCGTGAAGGCCGGGATCAGCAGCTGATAGGTCTCGTAGTCGAAAAAGCTGACGAGAACGACGAGCACGATCGGGACGGCGAAGAACAGGACGAACACCGCCGACAGCGGCAGCGCCTGAAGATAGGGGGCCGCTTTGGCGAGGCGGTTCATCGCCGCTTCGCCTCGCTGCGAGGAGCGAGGCGGCGCCGCAATCGCGCGCCGCGCGAGGACAAGGTCACCGTCACGCGGCGATGAACTCGTTCCACTTGCGGACCATGTATTTGTCTTCGTCCATCACCGTGTTCCACACGCTGACATGGCCCATGCGTTCGTAGAACGAGCCGCCGTCGCGGACCGCGCCGGCGCTTTCGATCTTCTCGCCGGTCGGGCTGACGATGTCGCCTTTGGCGGGCTTGCCCTCCATCCAGTAATCCCACTCGTCGGCGCTCATGAACTTCTTTGCCGTGTCGAGCACCGCCGTGTAGTAGCCCTGGCGGTTGAGAAAGGCGCCGACCCAGCCGGACAGGTACCAGTTGATGAATTCATAGGCCGCGTCGAGCGTCTTGCCGTCGAGATGCGCCGGCACTCCGAGCCCCGCCGCCCAGGCGCGATAGCCCTCCTTCAGCGGCTGATATTTGCAGGCGACGCCCATCTGGCGGACCTTGGTCACCGCGGGCGACCACATCGACTGGATCACCACCTCGCCCGACGCCATCAGATTGACGCTCTCGTTGAAATCCTTCCAGAACGCGCGGAACTGCCCGGCTTTCTTGGCCTCGGTCATCACCTTGATCGTCTGGTCGATCTCGGCGGTGGTCATGTTGCCCTTGTCCTTGTACTTGACCCTGCCGGTGGCCTCGGAAGCCATCGCCGCGTCCATGATGCCGATCGAGGGGATGTCGAGGATCGCCGCCCTGCCCTTGAATTTCGGGTCGAGCAGCTGGGCCCAGGAATCGATCGGCTCGCCGATCAGATCGGGGCGGATGCCGAGCGTGTCGGCGTTGTAGACGGTTGGGATCACCGTCATCCATTGCGACGGCCCCTTGGCGAATTCCTTCGACTTGTTCGCCGTCAGATAGGCGACCTTGATCGGCGAGATGCCTTCCATCGCGACGGGCTTGCCGTCGGGCAGCTTGCCCTGGGTGAAGATCGGGACGATCTGGTCGTAATACTTGATCTTCTTGATGTCGATGCCCTGCAGATTGCCGGAGGGCACGATCTTCTTGAGCATCCAGTACTCGGAGTCCAACAGGTCGAACGAGCTCGCCTGCGTCACCGCGCGCTTCACGACATCGTCCGACACCAGCGAGGTGTACTGGATCGTGAAGCCCAACTCGGCCTTCGCCTTGTCAGCCAGCTCCTTGAATTGATTGACGCCGGTGCCGGCGATGCGCAGCGTCACCGGGTCCGCGGCACGAACCGCGGGCAGGCGGCCGAGCGCGAAGCCGGTCGTTGCCGCCGCGCCGAGCAGAATGCGCCGCCGCGTGAAAGACCGCCGCGTGACAGATTGTGTTGGCATGTTGTCCCTCCTGTCCTGTCGGATCGCCATCCCTCACTCCGCGCGGGTGACGAAAACTCTCTTGGCGATCGTCGTCATCGTTCAGCTGACGACATGGACGTCGCCGTCGTCCCACCCGACGGTGACGGTATCGCCGGGCGCCACCGCATCGGCATAGAAGCTGCGGTCGGGCAGCGTCACGGTGAGTTCGTCGGCGCCGTCGGCGTCGAGCTGCAACTTGACGCTGCTGCCTTGGTATTCGATCGCGGCGACGCGCGAGATCAGCGCCGGCTCGACGCCGGCTTCGTCGCCGGGCGCTCCGACCGCGCGCAGCCGGTGCGCGACGCGACCGACGCGCATGCGGTCGCTGCGGATCGCGACCTGCACCTCGGCGCCCGCCGCGAGGCCCGCCGCCGCCGTCGCGATCGCGACGCCTTGCGGGCCGCGCAGCCGCGCGCCCTTGGCGTCGGCCGCGTCGACCGTACAGCGCAAGACGTTATGGCCGCCGATGAAGCGCGCGACAAAAGCCGTCGCCGGCCGGTCGAAGACGGCGCGCGCCGTGTCGGCCTGCTCGATGCGGCCGCCATTCATCACGATGACCAGATCGGCGACCGCCAGCGCCTCTTCCTGGCTGTGCGTCACATGGATGAAGGTGATGCCGAACTGGCGCTGGAAACGGCGCAGCTCCTCGCGCATGCGCACGCGCAGGAACGGGTCGAGCGCGGACAGCGGCTCGTCGAGCAGCAGCACGCTGGGGTCGGTGACGAGCGCGCGGGCCAGCGCGACGCGCTGCTGCTGGCCGCCGGAAAGCTGCGCCGGGAGCCGCTCGGCAAGCGTCGCCATCTCGACGAGCCGCAGCATCTCGTGCGCCTTGGCATGGCGCTCGGCCTTGCCGGCGCCGCGCATCCGCAGGCTGAACGAGACGTTGTCGAGGCAGTTGAGGTGGGGAAAGAGCGCGTAGCTCTGGAACATCATCGCCGTGCGGCGGCGCGCCGGGGGCAGGTGCGTGACGCGGTTGCCGCCGACGGCGATCTCGCCGCTCGTCGGGAACTCGTGGCCGGCGATCATCCGCAGCGTGGTGGTCTTGCCGCAGCCGGACGGGCCGAGCAGGCAGCAATAGCTGCCGGACCTGATGAGCGCATCGATCGCGTCGACCGCGACCGTCTGGCCGAAGCGTTTCGTCACGGCAATCAGCTGCACGTCGGAGGGTGACGTCATCGCCGCGCTGCCTCGTCGATCGGAACCCGCGGAACCGTTGCCCAAGCGAACCTTTGCCCAAGCCGGCTTTCGCCCAAGCCGGCTTCTGCCCAAGCCGGCTTTTGCCTAAGTCATAAGCAAAGTACGGGCCAGACAAACGCCGTCAGCGTCGCGCGATCATCGCAATGGGGCCGCCGCCATCGGGTCCCTGATGCTCGGCGCCACCGGAGACGAACAGATCGGTAAAGCCCACCGCCGCGGCGATGACGCCGCCGACCAGCGCGCGAGCGTGGCGGGTCGCCTGGATATCGCTGTCATCGCCCATGATGTGGCGGGCGCCGCGAATCACGCCGCTTTTCGACGCCTCGGCCTTGGCCAGCACCGCGTCGAGCCGGCCGGCCGCATCGCGATCCAATTGCCCCGCGGCGGCAAAGCCCAATTCGCGCAGCACGCCGGTCACCGCCGGCAGATCGATCGCGTCCTGCATCACGCCATGCGCGATGACCCGCTCGCCGGTCCAAGCCGCGCTGTTGCCGAGCAGGACGATCTCGCTGTTCATCAACTCGATCCCGGCCGAGCAGCTGGCCCGATCCGACCATAATTCGAGGTTGCCGCCGACGGCCGCGTCGTCGAGCGTCGCCTCGCCGAGCTCGCCCAACGCCAAGGCGACGCCGAGCGCGCCGGCGCCGCGCGACAAACCCATCGAGGCATAGCTGTCGGTGGTTGCCGTGGCGGCGCCGCGCGCAGCGGCCTCGGCGATGCGCTCCTTCGTGAGCAGCGGGCATTTGACCTGCACCCAATGCACATCTGCCGGGTCGGCAATCTCGGCGCGTGCCATCGCCGCACGAACCGCCGCCCCGGTCGCACGAATTTGCGCCATGCGGCCGATCTCCTCCGGGAGCAGAGGCGGGGTCGCTGCGACGCCGATCGCCAATGACATGCGGCCGCTTCGCGGCGCGCCGTCGGGGACGACCGCGAAGACCAGGAAATGCGGCGAAAGACCGCCTTCGGTGCCACCCGACATCACCATCGCAATGCGCGCGCCGACCGCGTCGGCCGCCACCCCCAGCCGCGGCGCGAGCGCGGCCGACAAGGCGCTCAGCGCATAGCCGCGGGTGAAGTCGTTGACGCAGCCATTGCCCTCGGTCTTGCCGAAGATGGCGACGACCTGTTCCGGCCTGAAAATGCCGTCATCGATCAGCCGCAGCACCGCGGAGGCGTCGCCCGGATGCCGCATCGGCACCCGACAGACAACGCATTTCATCGGTCGCCGAGATCAACGGCGACCGCCGGTCCGGCCGCGGCGGCCGACATCATCGCTTGGCCCGCGCCTGCGAGAGCGGTCCTCTGGGCATGGTCCTTCCCCCAGCCAGTCTCAGCGGGCCGGGGACGCAACCGCCGTGCCATTCGAGGCAGCGGCCCGCGGCGGGGCCGCGGTGCTCGATGACGCGCTCGGGCTGACGCACGGGAATGCGGCCTGTGGCGATCCCAGGCGTCGGCAGCCAGCCTTCCTGGTCAGAGGCAGGCCTGGTCAGAGGCAGGCCTGGTCAGAGGTAGGCAAAATCCGTCGTAGCAAGCTGATCGAGCCGGACAAAGCTCGCGCCGCGGCGTTGCAATTCCCTGATCCCGGCAATCAAACCCTGACCGCTTGGCCGTTCCGGCTGATTGATATGCGCCACGATGACCTCGCCGTTGGTCGCGTTGACAATGCGGTCGGCGACGTTTCGCGCCGGTAGCGAGGCGCCCATATCGGCGTTGAGGGAATACCCGGCAACGCCGAAGCCAAGCTGCTCTATCGCCGACATCGCGGCCGGGCTGTAATAGCCGGTGGCCGCACGATACCAGCGGGACGCCGTACCGGTTACGCTGCTGACGGAGGCAGCGCCCCCGACAACTTCACGCTGCACGGCGCCGAGATCGCCGGCGACCGGAATGCCGAAGATGGTGCGGTGGCCGAGGACGGGCGGCACATGAAGCTCGCCGTGGTTTTCAATACCGAACAGATCGCCATGGGCCAGCAGAAACGCCAGGCCCGCCGGGTTGCGATGCAGCCAAAGCCCGGTGACAAAGATCGTCGCGCAGATATCGCTTTCGACCAGCGCCGTGGCGATCCGCTCGTCGAACGCACCCGGACATGCATCCAGGGTCAGCGCAATCGCCATACGATCCGAGGGCGGGTTCTTGAGCCGTACACGCGGCTCGAATGGCTCATCGCCTGTCGTCGCCGCGCAGGCAGGCGCGATCGGCAGAACAGCGGCGGCTGCCAGCACGGTTCGGCGCGACAGGCAGTGGCGACACATCGTCGGACGATCTCCAGGGCCGGGGTCAGCTACCAATCCCGGCTGTCACATGCGTGCCGGCCGACCGAAGCCGTATGCCGGTCCCGGTCGATGAACTCCGTGAACTCCTCGCCGGCGGGCCTACGCCGACATCTTGACAGGCGGCTCGAGGTCGTCCGGGAGCGGGCACACATAGGGATTCCGGCTGACCCGCGCCTGGTGGTCGGCCTTCGCCCTTGCCAGCAACACCTCGTCCTGAAGCACTTCGAGCGCCGTACCAGCCATCACCTTGGCGACGTGCGCCAGGCCTTTGTGCGCCGCCGGCAGCTTGCCTTGTGCGGTGAGCTGCCAGGAATGGCCCGGCGTGCCGATCGCATAGGTCGCACCGCGCGCCTGCACCGTCGGCACCACCCAGCTTACGTCGCCCACGTCGGTCGAGCCCACCATCGGCGCGCTCTTGGCATCGAGCGGCACGATCTCGTCGCACAGCGACACACCCTGCCGCATGGGCAAGCCGACCCGACGAAACGCCGCTGCGATGTCCTCATCGGTGAGCGTCGACTGGAACCTCGCGGCCTCGGCCCGGTCGGCCTCGTCGAACGGGGGTGGGCCGAGACGTGTCAGCTGGTCGTGCATCGCCTTTTCCAGCGGCGTGTTGGCCAGCAGATTGGAGACGGCGCTCACCACCTTCGACTCCATTCGGGTCTCGGTCATCAGCGCTGCACCCTGGGCGATCTTGCGCACCCGCTCGACCAGTCGCGTGAGTTCCGGCAGATCGCTCGCACGGATCAGGTAGCGCACCGTGGCGCGCGCCTGCACGACGTTGGGCGCGATCCCGCCGGCATCGAGCAGCGCGTAATGCACGCGAGCGTCCGACGGCATATGCTCGCGCATATAGTTCACGCCGACATTCATCAGCTCGACGGCGTCGAGAGCGCTGCGGCCGAGATGCGGCGCGGCGGCGGCATGCGCGGCGCGGCCATGGAAGGTGAAGTCGATGCGGGTGTTGGCGAGCGAGATCGCTTCGTTGACGCCGGAGAAGGCCGCCGGATGCCAAGAGATAGCGACGTCCACGTCACTGAATACGCCGGCGCGCGCCATAAAACCTTTGGCCGCACCACCTTCTTCGGCGGGGCAGCCATAGTAGCGCACGCGGCCCTTGATCCCGCGCCCGGCGAGGTAGTCCTTGACGGCGGTCGCCGCCAGCATGGACGCCGCGCCGAGCAGGTTGTGGCCGCAGCCATGGCCGTGACCGTCGCCCGGCAGCGGCCTCGCTTCGGCGACGCCGGATTCCTGGCCAAGGCCGGGCAATGCGTCGTATTCGCCGAGGATCGCGATCACCGGCCCGTCCTCGCCGGCTTCACCCATCACCGCGGTGGGGATGCCGGCGACGTTCTTCGTCAGCCGGAAACCCTGCAGCTCCAAGAGCGCCGTGTGTTCGGCGCACGATCGGAACTCGGTGTAGCACAGTTCCGGCGTATCCCAGACTTGGTCGCTGAGCCGCTCGAACAGTTCCTTCTTCGCGTCGACCAGTCGCCAGATCTCGTCGGTGTTTTGCACGGTTCAGATCTCCTGACGGGAAATGCAGTACTGAGCACGTTGTCGCGTGGGCGACGCTTATCGCGTCCGCGCGGCGCCCCCGTACCGAGCTGCGCGTCTGCGCATCATCGTGACCGAGGGTCCGGCAATGCAGCCGGGGTGGTCAACCATAATATCCGGCCCAAGCCGGACGGGCGTTCCGGCGATGACCGGCGAGCCCAAAGGCACCGCGGAGCCGACCAGGGAGCCCGCTGACCACGGGCGGCCCGCCAGCCACGCAGAGGGCGCTTCATCGGGCCGACCCGATTGCAAGGGATGCGCAGCCGCCTGTTGTGAGGCGCTGCCCGGGTGGTCGCCACGTCTCGCATTTGCTGCAAGGGGCCCCCGCTTCGGCGCCATCGTCGAATGCACATGCTGCCGATCGATAGGCACCGCGAACGGGCCGAAGGAGGTCAGAGCGCGGCCCCGGCGCGAACGCCGTCGGCCACCGCGTTGCGCAGCAGCCGCGGGGCGAGGCAGTCACCGATCGAGAGGATTTCAACGCCGTCGAGCCGCGCGCCGAGTTGCTCGCGCAATTCGTCGCGCGCGCGGCGGTAGCCGGCGACGACCAGGACGACCGGCTCGTTGACCAGATAGTCGCGCTCGGACCAGCTGTCGCGCAGGCGCAGCGCGCCACCCTGCTGCGGCAGCAATGTCTGGTGCGGCCGAATGGTGACCCCGGCCTCGGCGAGCGCGCGATAGACCGCCGGGCGGTTGGGCGGCTCGAGATTGGGACAGGCCATCTCGTAGGGGAAGATCAGGTCGACGCCGGCGGCGCCATGCTGCACCGCCAGCAGCGCGGCATGCGCCGCGCGCACGCGGCCCTCGACATCGTAGACCGCGATCCGCGCGCCCGGCGCGACGCGGTAGGCCCCGGTGATCACCGCCTCGTCGGTCACCACCTCCAACGCCAGCCCGTCGGTCTCCGGCGGCAGGGCGGTCAGGGCGCCGGTCGCGACCACCACGGCTTCCGGCTGATGCTGCTCGAGCAGCGCCGCGGTGGCCTCGGTGGCGAGCCGGATGTCGACACCGAGCCGGCGCAGCTCGCGCTCCAGCCAGCGCACATGGCCGAGTAGATGCGGCCGCCCGGGGATCGCGGCATAGGCGTGCATCTGGCCACCCAGGGCCGCGGCGCGCTCGAACAGCACGACGTCGTGGCCGCGCTGGCGGGCGACGCGTGCGGCCTCCATGCCGGCCGGTCCGCCGCCGACGACGGCGATGCGCCGCGGCCGCGCGGCCGGGGTCAACTCGTCGAGCGCCGGGTTGGCGACGGCGGGATTGACCGAGCAGGCGAGCGACAGGCCGAGCGTCACCCGCCGGCAGCCCTCGTTGATCGCGATGCAGGGACGCACGCGGTCGAGCTCGCCGCGCCCGGTCAGAAGCGGCAGATCGGGGTCGGCGATCAGCGCGCGGGTCATCGCGACGAGGTCGCAATCGCCGTCTTTCAACGCCGCTTCGGCCTGCGCCGGCGTCAGGATGCGACCGGCGACCAGCACCGGCACCGACAGCCGCCGGCGCATCTCGCGGGCGATGCGGTTGTAGGTGCCGAGGGCGAAGGTATCGGTCGGCACGGCCGCCGCATGCGCCGCGGTATGCGCGCCGCTGCCGCCCGAGACGTTGAACAGATCGATGCGGTTTTCGGCATCGAGACGTTGCGCGATCGCCAGCAGATCGTCGAAGCCGAGGCCCAGCATGTCGGTCGCGAGCTCGCCGGAAATCCGGAAGCTGACGAGGAAACCCGGCGCGACCCGCGCCTTCACCGCGGCGAGCACGTCGAGCGAGAAGCGCATCCGCGCCGCGAAATCGCCGCCATACCGGTCGGTGCGCCGGTTGAGCACCGGGCTCCAGAACTGCTCGATCAGATGCGTGCCGAGCGCGGTCAGCTCGATGCCGTCGAAGCCGCAGCGCTCGAGCCGGGCGGCGGCATCCGCGTAGGCCTCGACGATCTCCTCGATTTCGGCGATCGTCAGCACGTGCGGCGTGCCGCGGTAGCCGTCGGCGAACCCGCCGGGCAGCGGCGAGGGCGCCTGCAGCGGATCGTCGAGGCCCTGCGGCGACTCGCGCGGCCCGCGATGCGACGCCTGCGCCAGGATCAGCGCGCCGGCGTCGTGCACCCGCGCCGCCAGCGCCGCGAGCTTCGCCTCGTTGCGCGCGTCCCACAGGCTGATCAGGTGCGCGTTGGCGGCGCCGCGGAACACCGAGGCGGAGCCGAAGACGATCAGCAGTCCGGCACCGCCCGCCGCGCGCCGGGCGTGATAGTCGACGAGCCGGTCGGTCAGCAGGCCGCCCTCGGCGAGGTGCTCGCCATGCGCCGTCGAGACGATGCGGTTGCGGACGCTTCTGTCGCCGAGCTTGAGCGGGCTGAACAGGAGCGGGAATGCGGTTGTCATGTCGCGCGCTCGCGGCTGCGGCTTCAGGCGAGCCAGCTCTGGTCCGAGCTGTCGAAGGTTGCGGTCAGCACCTCGCCCTCGCCGTCGAGCAGCCGCTTCTTGGCGATCTTGTTGGAGATCGTGCGCGGAAAGGCGGCGTAGTACTGCACGTAGCGCGGCACCTTGAAACGCGCGAGGTGCTGGCGGGCATGCGCGATGACCGCCTCGGGCGGGACGCGCTGCGGGTCGTAGCCCGATTTCAGCACGACGCAGGCCTTGACCTCCTCGCCGCGCTTGTCGTCCTTGACGCCGTGGACGGCGACCTCCTCGATCTCGGGCATCGTCGACAGCGCGTCCTCGACCTCGGTCACCGAGATGTTCTCGGCGCTGCGCCGGATCATGTCCTTGATCCGCCCGACGATGTAGTAGTAGCCGTCGGCGTCGCGCCGGAACAGGTCGCCGGTGCGGAACCACTTGCCGCGGAATGCCGCTTCGGTCGCCTCTGGCTTGCGATAATAGCCCTGCAGGATGCCGTGGCCGGCGACGCACAACTCGCCGATCTCGCCGTCGGGCACCGGGTTGCCGTCGGGATCGGCGATCATCACCTCGCGCAGCGGCGCGACGATCCCGCACGAGCCGGAGCCCGACATGTGCTCGTCGGCGAACGGCATGTAGAGCGCAAAGCCGATCTCGGTCATCCCGTAGGATTCGCGAACCGGGGCATGGTAGCGCCGCTCGACCTCCCGGTGCAGGTCTTTGCTCAGCCCGAAGATCGCGATCATCTTCAACTCGTTGTCCTGCTCGATCGGATCGGGCGGCAGCATCGCCACCGGGTTGGTCATCCAGCCCATGTCGTAGCGGTAGTCGCGCACCCGCTCGCGGAACCGCGTGAGGCTGTAGGCCGGCGGCACGCACAGCGCCGAGCCGTGGTAGGCGGCGACCGCGAAACGCCAGAGCGGCCCCATGTAATAGAACGGGAGGTCGCACTGGATCCGCTCGAACTTGGGCCACGCCTCGGACAGCACCTTGCCGAGCTGCAGCCAGTAGCGGTGCGACAGCATGCAGCCCTTGGGCAAGCCGGTCGAGCCGGAGGTGTACTGGATGTTGACCAGATCATCGAGCGCGACCGGCTCGCGCGGCGCGAAACGGGTCGCCGCGGCTGCCAGCAGATCGTCCCACAACGGCATCCGGCCGTCGCCCGGGCCGGCATAGACCACCAGGCGATCGGCTTCGAGGACCGGCTGCTGGCGCTGCATCGCGCGGTAGACGTCGAGACAGGCGTGATCGAGCAGCAGCAGCTCGGCCTCGCCGTCGGTCAGCCAATAACGCAGCTCGTCCGGCGTGTAGCCCGGGTTGATCGGGATCATCCAGGCGCCGAGCTTGGCGATCGCGAGCCAGGCGGCGAGCGTCTCCGGCACGTTGGGCAGCATGATGCCGACATGCGTGCCTTTCTTGACCCCGAGCGCGGCGAAGGCATTCGCCGAACGCGCCACCAGCTCGCCCAGCTCGCGCCAGCTCAGCGACGGCCGGTCCTGGTCGACGAAGATCCAGGCGACCCGGTCGCCGAAGCGGGCAACCGCCTCGTCGAGCAGCGCGCCGAGATTGTCCGGCAGCTTCTCGGCTTCGATGCGCCGGCGGAACTGTTCGGGCGTCTCATGCGCGGGCGTGGTCATTTGCTGCCTCGGCGGTTGTCGGATGAATGGGCTTGCGGTCAGGCGTAGTGGCAGGCGACGCGTTGCGGCGCGCCCGGGCGGGGCTCGAGCGCCGGCGCCGTCGCCGCGCACAGTTCGGTCGCTTGCCAGCAGCGCGTGCGGAAGCGGCAGCCGCTCGGCGGGTCGGTCGGGTCCGGCAGCTCGCCGCCGAGGAGGCGCGGCGCGCGCGCCCGCTCGACCTTCGGGTCGGGGATGTTGGCGCTGTCGACGAGCGCCTGCGTATAGGGATGGCGCGGCGCGCGCAGCACGTCGCCGGCGCCGCCGAATTCGACCACCCGCCCCATGTACATGACCGCGATTTCGTGGGCGATGTTGGCGACCACCGCGAGATCGTGCGACACGAAGACGTAGGACACCTTCAGCCCGCGCTGCAATTCGCGCAGCAGGTTGACGACCTGCGCCTGCACCGACACGTCGAGCGCCGAGACCGGCTCGTCGCAGATCACGATGCGCGCCCGCCGCACCAGGGCGCGGGCGATGCCGACGCGCTGCTGCTGCCCGCCCGACAATTGTTGGGGATAGCGTGAAAGATAGCTGGCGTTGAGCCCGACGCGCACCAGCATGTCGGCGACCCGCTCCGTGCGCTCGCGCTGCGAGAGGTGGCGCTCATGGATGTCGAGCGGCTCGCGGACGATGCGCCCGATGCTCATGCGCGGGTCGAGCGCCGTGTAGGGCGACTGGAACACCATCTGCACGTCGCGCAACACCTGGCGCCGGGATGCGCCGCGCAGCGCGCCGACATCGATCCCGTCGAGCCGGATCGAGCCGGCGCTCGGCGGCAGCGTGCCGGCCAGCATCCGCGAGAGCGTCGACTTGCCACAGCCCGACTCGCCGACGATGCCAAGCGTGCGCGCTTCGCCGAGCTCGAGGCTGATGTCGCTGACCGCCTGCAGCTGCTGCGGCTTGCGCGGCCACGCGCGGTGCAGCCGGAAGGTCTTGCACAGGCCTTCGACCTGCAGCAGCGGCGCCGCCGGCGCACCGTCGCGCGCGCTAGAGAGCGATACGGGCGGCGGGTTCATCGGCGGCGAAATGGCAGGCCGAGAAACGGCCGGGTCCTAGGCTCCGCGGCGCGATCTCGGTGACCGCGCAGACCGCTTGCGCGCTCGGGCAGCGCGGGTGGAACGGGCAGCCGGGCGGCAGGTGCTGCGGCGAGGGCGGCGCGCCGGGGATCGCGGCCAGCTCCTCGTTCGCCGCATCGAGCCGCGGCATCGCCTCGAGCAGCGCCCGCGTGTAGGGAAAGGCGGGATCGGCGAAGACCTCGGCGACGGGCCCGCCTTCGACGCCCTGGCCGGCATACATGACGAGCATCCGGTCGGCCATGCGGGCGACGACGCCCATGTCGTGCGTGACGATCAGGATCGACATGCCGAGCTCATGGCGGAAGCGCATCAGGAGGTCGACGATCTGCGCCTTGATCGTCGCATCGAGCGCGGTCGTCGGCTCGTCGGCAATCAGCAGATCGGGGTTCAGGGCGAGCGACATCGCGATGTAGACGCGCTGGCGCATGCCCCCGGAGAACTGGTGCGGATAGCGGTGCAGCTGGTCTTTCGCCGAAGGGATGCCGGTCAGCGTCATCAGCCGTGCCGCTTCCGCCATCGCCGCGCCGCGCGCCACGCCGCGATGCACCATCAGCATCTCGGCGATCTGAAAGCCGACGCTGGTGCATGGGTTGAGCCCGGCAAGCGCGTCCTGGCTGACCAGCGCCATGCCCTCGCCGCTGAGCCGGCGCCGCTCGCGGCGCGGCAGATCGTCGATCCGCCGCCCGTTGAGACGGACTTCGCCGGCGATGTCGGCCGAGGGCGGCGACAGCCCCATCACCGCCTGCACCATCGTCGATTTACCCGAGCCCGACTCGCCGACGACCGCGAATATCTCCCCCGGCGCGATGTCGAAACTGAGGCCGCGCACCGCCGGCACCGCACCGCTCGACGACCGGAACGTCACGGTCAGGTCGCGCACCGACAGGAGCGGCTCGGCGTCGGCGGTGGTGGCCGGCAGGGTCACTTGGCGACGGTCTTGATCGTGGCGAGGTCGAGGTTCTCGCCATACTGCGCATCCCAGGTGAAGCTCTTCGAGAAGCCGTAGATCGCCGCCGCCTGCCACACCGCGCCGATGTAGTAGCGGTCGTGCACCAGCTTCTGCACCGCCTTCCAGTCCGCGGTGCGCTTCTGCTCGTCCATCTCGCCGCCGGCCTGGTCGACGAGCTGGTCGTACTCGGGGTCGGCGGTGACCGACAAGGCGGAGTTGGATTTGAGGAAGGAGTTGATCTTGCTGGCGTCACCTTCACCGAAATCCCAGCCGACGATATAGAACGGCCCGGCGCTGCGGTTCATCATCATGCCGACGAGGCGGCCCCATTCCATCACCTGCGGGTGGATGGTGAAGCCGACCGCGCCGAGCTGGGCGTTCATCGCCTGGTAGATCTCGCGGTCGTCGACGTAGCGGCCATCGGAGGTATAGGTGTTCAGCTCGATCTTCGGGTGATCGGCGAGCAGCTTCTTCGACTGCTCCGGGTCGTAGGTGTAGGGCTGGATCGAGGCATCGTACTGCACCACGGTCGGCGGCATCGGCGGCCCCAGCACCCGGCCGTACTTGCCGAGCAGGCTGGAGACGATTCCCTTGATGTCGATGGCATGCGCAAAGGCCTCGCGCACCTTGACGTCGTCGAAGGGCGGCTTGCGCGAATCGACGAGCAGCGTGTGGACGAGGCCGTTATCGCTCGAGATCACCTGCGCGGTGCCGGAACTCTCGATACGCGGCACGTCGGGAATCGGCACGCGCTGGATCACGTCGACCTCGCCGCGCAACAGTGCGTTGACGCGGGTCGAGTTCTCCGGAATGAAGGTGAAGACGGCCTTTTCCACCTCCGGCTTGGTGCCCCAATAATCGGGGTTGCGCACCAGCGTCAGCGACTGCCCCTTCTTCCATTCGACGAACTTGTAGGGGCCGCTGCCCATCGGCTGGTCGTTGACCTCCTGCTTGCTGTGCGCCTCGAAATAGTGCTTCGGCACGATGAACACGCGGCCGCTGCCGCCGATCGGCTGCATGCGACGCGGCAGCACCGGGTCCGGCATCTTGGTGACGATGTCGACCGTGTCGTCGTCGACGATATCGACCCGGTCGATCGACGTGATCTGCGAGTAGTGCGGCGAGTTGAGGCTCTTGTCGAGCATCCGCTCGAGCGAATACTTGACGTCGGCGGCGGTAAACGGCTGGCCGTCCTGCCACTTGACGTCCTTGCGCAGCTTGAATTCCCAGATTGTCGGCGATTTCAGCGCGAAGGAGGTCGCGAGGTTGGGCAGCAGCTTGCCGGTTTTCGGGTCGAGCTTGAGCAGGGTGTCGTAGATCTGGCTGGCGATGATGAGATCGTTGCCGTTGGCGGTGCGCTGCGGATCGAGCAGGTCGAGACCGCCGCTCAGCGCAATCCGGATCTCGTTCGGCGCGGCGATCGCATGATGCGCCGGCACGGCGAGCGCGCCGAGCAGCAGCAGGCTCGCAAAAGCCGTCGCCGCCAGGGCGCGCAGCCCGGGAAACCGTCGGTTCGTCGTCGTGTTCATGGCTATTCCCCCCGAATTCTTAAAGCAGCGCCAGTTTCGGATCGGCGTAGTCGCGCAGATGCTCGCCGATCAGGTTGATCGTCAGTACCAGGAGCAGGATCGACAGCCCCGGGAAGACCGTCAGCCACCATGCCGTGTCCATGTAGTCGCGGCCCTCGCTGAGCATGCGTCCCCAGGTCGGGGTCGCGCTGGGCACGCCGAGCCCGACAAAGCTGAGGCCGCTCTCCATGACGATCGCCGTGCCGAGCGCAAAGGTCGCCAGCACGAGGACGTTGGGCAGCACGTTCGGCAGGATATGGCGCCACAGGATGCGCGCCGTCGTTCCGCGCATCACGCGCACCGCCTCGACATATTCCAGCTCGCGGATCTGCGCGGTCTCCGAATAGGTGACGCGGGCGAACGGCACCCAGCTCGCCATCGCGATCACCGCGACGACGAGCGGCGTGCTCGGCTGCAGGATGCCGACGATGGTCACCGCGAGCAGAAAGAACGGGAAGGCGAGCTGGATATTGGTCAGGTAGAGCAGCAGATCGCCGATGCGGCCGCCGTAGAAGCCGGCGAGCGTGCCGGCCGCGACGCCGACCGCCATCGCGCTCGCCACGGCCGCGGCCGAGACGAAGACCGCGGGCCCGGCGCCGGCGATGATGAGGGACAGGATGTCGCGGCCGAGCGCGTCGGTGCCGAGCCAGAAGCGGCCGTGCTGGCCGATCGCGCCCGGCGGCCGCAGCCGTTCGAGCAGGTTCTGCGCCGCCGGGTCGTGCGGCGCGAGATGCGCGCCGGCGATTGCCGCGACGAGGATCGCGGCCAGGACGGGAAGCGCGAGCCACAGCGAGAGCGAGCGCCGCAACAGGCGCCGCGCACGCGGCGGGTGCGTCGCCTCGCCGCTCGCGACCTCGATCGCCATCAGCCGCGCAGCCTCGGATTGACCAGGCGCACCGCGATCTCGGCGAGCACCGTGATCACCCCGAAGATCACCGCGACATAGGCGACGATGCCCTGCACCACCGGGAAATCGCGCCGCTCGATCGAATGGATCGCCAGCTGCCCGATCCCGGGCCAGGAAAACACGGTCTCGGTCAGCACCGCGCCGCCGAACAGCGTGCCGATCTCCAACGCCAGCAGCGCCAGCACCGGGGCGATGCCGTTGCGCAGCACGGTGCGCGCGACGACCCGGTACTCCGGCATCCCCTTGGCGCGCGCCGTGGTGACGAACGCGGCCGGCAGCACGTCGAGC
>DATJOB010000290.1:0-31404 GCA_035507475.1 Allostellaceae bacterium
GGCCTTGCCGACGCCTTCCAGCACCAGGCCGAGAAACGCGGCATCAAAATTCTTGGCCGCGACCAGCTGAACCCGAAGGAAGCCGACTACACGACGACCCTGACCAAGATCAAATCGCTGAACCCCGACGCAATTTATTACGGCGGCGTGGCCCAGGCCGGGGTCAAGGTGGTCAAGCAGTCCTACGACATCATGCCGAGCATGATCAAAGGCGGCGGCGACGGCGTCTACGGCTCCGAGATCCTGAAGGGCGGCGGCTTCCCCGCGGCCGAAGGCTGGTATGCGACGATCGCCGCGCCCGACATCCTCGACAACCCCGAGGCGGGGCCCTGGGTGCAGCGTTTTGCCAAGAAGTACAACGAGCAGCCGGAAAACTACTCGATCACCGCCTATGACGCGGCGCTCGTCATCTTCGACGCCATCGAGCGGGTCGCCAAGGGAGGCAAGGAAGTCAACCGCGACAACATCCGCGACGCGATCCAGGCGACCAAGCTGAAGACGCTGCAGGGCGTGATCAGCTTCGACCAGAACGGCGACATCACCAACCGGGTGATCAGCGTCTTCCAGATCAAGCACGACCCGAAGTTCGCCGACGACGACGTGCTGCACCAATACAAGTATATCGGCGTCGCGCCGCAGTCGACGTGAGGCGCCGGCGCGTCGTAGAGAGCGCCAGGGCGGGTTCCGCATCGGGCCAGGGGCAATCGGCATGCCGTTTGCTCCTGGTTCGACGCGTCACCGTTGCATGGGTGAACGATTCCCAGATGAACAACCGCCGGGGCATATAGCGCGCCGATGACGACCGCCGACATCTTTCTCCAGCAGGTGATCAACGGGCTCAGCCTGGGCGCGATGTACGCGCTGCTGGCGCTCGGGTTCACGCTTGTCTACGGCATCCTCGAGCTGATCAATTTCGCGCATTTCAACGTCTTCATGATCAGCTCGTTCTTCGGGATGTATGCGCTGCAGGCGCTGGGCATCTCGGGGCAGAGCCACGTCTTGACCGGTTTCGCACTGGTCGGCGCGCTCGCCTTCGGCTTTGTCGTGTCGATGCTGAGCGCCGGCATCCTCGGCGTCGGGATCGAGCGCTTCGCGCTGCGCCCGCTGCGCGGCATTCCCGGCACCGTCGGCATGATCACGACGATCGGCGTCTCCTACATCCTGTTCAACATCGTGCTGCTGACGGTCGGGGCCGGGTCGCTCAACTTCCCGAACCCGCTGCCGGTGATACGCTGGCATATCGGCGGCGCGGTGCTGCAGCTGCGCGAGCTCTTGATCTGGACGGTCGCGCTCCTGCTGATGTTGGCGCTGCAGCTGTTCGTCAACCGCACCCGGCTCGGCAAGGCGATGCGCGCCACGGCGCAGGACTCCGAGGCGGCGCGGATGATGGGCATCGACGTCGACCGGGTGATCGTGACCGCGTTCTTTCTCGGCTCGGCGCTGGCCGGGGCCGGGGCGCTGATCTTCGGCCTCTATTACAACTTCACCAGCTTCATCATCGGCTACACGGTCGGCCTGCGGGCGTTCACCGCGGCGGTGCTGGGCGGCATCGGCAGCGTCACCGGCGCGATGGTAGGCGGCGTGCTGATCGGCCTCATCGAGGCGATCGGCGGCCAGATCTTCGAGGTGCGCTGGACCGACGTGATCATCTTCTCGATCCTCGTGCTGGTGCTGGTCTTCGCCCCGACAGGATTGTTCGGCCGTGCTGCTGCGACGCGCTCCTGACCCCGCCGCGCCGCGCCGCGGCACCATCGGCGGCGAGGTCTTCGGATACCTGCTGCGCGCCTCGCCGGTGCAGGCGCTGGCCCCGCATCACCGGCAGCGCATCACGATCGCCCTCGTCGCGCTCGCCGCGGCGCTGTTCCCGATCGTCATCCGCAACGACGCCGACATCGACTCGGCGGCCAACGCGCTCTCCTTCGCGGCGCTGGCGCTCGGCCTCAACATCGTCGTCGGCTTCGCCGGGCTCCTCGATCTCGGCTATGCCGCATTCTTCGCGATCGGCGCCTACGCCTACGGCGTCGCCGCATCCTGGCAGCTCGCCCCGGCGTGGAGCGGGTTCTGGGTGCCGTTCGAATATCTCGATCTCGTGTCGCGCTTCCACGACACCGGCGGCGATGTCGTGCATTTCCAGGTCTCGTTCTGGCTGATGCTGCCGATCTCGGCGGCGCTGGCGGCGTTTTTCGGCGTGCTGTTCGGCGCCCCGACGCTGCGCCTCAAGGGCGACTACCTGGCGATCGTCACGCTCGGCTTCGGCGAGATCGTGCCGATTGTCGCGCGCAACACGCCGACCGTGACCAACGGCGCGATGGGCCTCAACGGCGTCGCGGCGCCGCAGCTCTTCGGCTGGAGCTTCGGGATCAACGCGATGCCCTATTACTATGTCGGGCTGGCGCTGGTCGCGTTTCTGATCTTCACCAGCCAGCGGCTCAAGCTGTCGCGCATCGGCCGCGCCTGGATGGCGATCCGCGAGGACGAGATCGCCGCCGCGGCGATGGGCGTCAACCGCGTCAAGTTCAAGCTGCTCGCCTTCGCGATCGGCGCCGCTTTCGCCGGCGCCACCGGTACGCTGTTCGTCGCCAAGCTGCAGACCGCGACCCCGGAGATGTTCATGTTCCCGGTGTCGGTGATGATCCTGGTGATGATCGTCTTTGGCGGCATCGGCAGCATCTGGGGCGTCGTGGTGGGTGCGCTGATCCTCCAGGTCCTGCAGTCGTGGTTCCTCGAAGACCTGTCGCAATGGCTGCATATGCTGGGCCGGCTGATCGGCGTCGAATGGCTGCAGCATGTCGAACTCGCCTCGTCGATCGAGCTGATCTTCGGGGTGATCCTCGTGTTCATGATGCTTTATCGCCGCCAGGGGCTCATCCCGGCGACGCGCCGGGTGCAGGCGCTGAGCCTCGCCGAGCAGACGGCGCAGGTCGAACTCGCCGCCGCGCCTACGGTCGAGCGCCTGCGCGGTCTCGGCGACTTCCGCTATCGCGGCGCCGACCCGCTGCTCGAGATCAAGAACCTGACCGTGCGGTTTGGCGGCCTCGTCGCGTTGCGCGCGGTCGACCTCTCGGTCCCGGCCGGCTCGGTGGTCGCGGTGATCGGCCCGAACGGCTCGGGCAAATCGACGCTGTTCAACGCGGTGACCGGGCTCGTCACCCCGGAATCGGGCACCGTGCAGTTCGCCGGCCAGTCGATCACCCGGCTGCCGCCGCATGTCGTGCTCGAACGCGGGATGGCCCGCACCTTCCAGAACCTCCGGCTCTTTCCCAACCTGACCGTGCTCGAAAACGTGATGATCGGCATGCATGCGCGGCTGCAGACCGGCACGGTCGGGGCGCTGTTGCGGCTGCCGCCGTCGCGCCGTGAAGAGGCGGCCGCACGCGAGCACTGCCTCGAAATCCTCGCGCTGTTCGGCAACCGCCTGCTGCCGCGCGTCGATCACGTCGTCTCCAGCCTCTCCTATGCCAACCGCCGCCGGGTCGAGATCGCCCGCGCGCTCGCCTCGAACCCCAAGCTGCTGCTGCTCGACGAGCCGACCGCCGGGATGAACCCGGCCGAGACGATCGAGCTTGCCGGGCAGATCAAGAGCCTGCACGAGCACGGGCTGGCGATCGTGCTGATCGAGCACAAGCTCGATGTCGTGGTCAGCCTCGCCGACAACGTCGTCGTGCTCGACCACGGCGAGAAGATCGCCGAGGGACCGCCCGACGTGGTGCGCCGCGACGAGGAGGTGATCCGCGCCTATCTCGGCCGCAGCGCCGCGCTGGCAAACGTCCCGCAAGCGAAGACGGCGGGGAGCGCGGCCATTGCCTGAGCTGCTCTCCTTCCAGGCGGTCGACACCTATTACGGCGACCTGCATGTGTTGAAGGCCGTCGACTACCAGATCGAGGCGGGAGAGATCGTCTGCCTGCTGGGCGGCAACGCCTCGGGCAAGTCGACGACGATGAAGGCGATCATGGGGGTCGTCGTGCCGACGCGCGGCGACGTGCTCTACGAGGGCCAGTCGCTGAAGGGCGTCAGCATCGCGGAGCGGGTGCGCCGCGGCATCGCCCCGGTGCTCGAAGCGCGGCGCCTCTTCCCGCGCATGACGGTCTACGAGAACCTCGAAATGGGCGCCTACACCCGCGCCCGCAGCGCCGAGTTCGAGCAGGATCTGGAGCGCGTGTTCAGCCTTTTCCCGCGCGTCAACGAGCGGCTGAAGCAGCTCGCCGGGACGCTTTCCGGGGGCGAGCAGCAGATGGTGGCGATCGGCCGCGCGCTGATGGCGCGTCCCAAGCTGCTGTGCATGGACGAGCCGTCGATGGGCTTGTCGCCGGTCTTTGTCGAGCAGGTCTTCGACATCATCCAGACGATCAACAAGCAGGGCACGACGATCTTCATGGTCGAGCAGAACGCCAACATGGCGCTGTCGATCGCCCACCGCGCCTATGTGCTGCAGACCGGGCAGGTGGTGCTGTCGGGCCCGGCGGCCGAGCTGCGCGAGAACGAGATGATCCGCGAGGCCTATCTCGGCGAGATGAAGGTCAATTAGCGGCGGCCGAGGCGCCAGGCGGCTTCAAAGCGCCGCCCGGCGCAGGCGCAGCGCATTGCCGACGACCGCGACCGAGCTCATCGCCATCGCCGCGCTGGCAACCATCGGGTTCAGCAACAAGCCGAAAGCGGGGTAGAGCACGCCGGCCGCGATCGGCACCGCCAGCGCGTTGAAGGCGAAGGCGAAGAGCAGGTTCTGGCGGATGTTGCGCATGGTCGCGCGGCTGAGCCGGCGGGCGCGCACGATCCCGCCCAGGTCGCCGCCGACCAGGGTCACCGCGGCGCTTTCCATGGCCACGTCGGCGCCCGTCCCCATGGCGATGCCGATATCCGCCTGGGCGAGGGCCGGGGCGTCGTTGATCCCGTCGCCGGCCATCGCGACGACGCGGCCCCGGCCCTGCAGCCGCCTGATCGCGTCCACCTTGCCGTCGGGCAGGATTTCGGCGACCACCTCGTCGATCCCGAGCTCGCGCGCCACCGCCGCCGCGGTCGCGCGGCTGTCGCCGGTCAGCATCACGAGGCGGATGCCGTCGGCGCGCAGCGCCTGCAGCGCCGCGGCAGCGCCCGGCTTGATCGGGTCGGCGACGGCGATGAGCCCGGCCGCGCGACCGTCGAGCGCGACCATCACCACGCCCTGGCCGCCGGCGCGCAGCGCCTCGGCGCGCGCCGGCAATTCACCGGGATCGATGCCGAGGCCGGCGAAGAGCGCCGCATTGCCGACCGCAACGCGCCTGCCGTCGACCGTTCCGGTGACGCCCTGGCCGCTCTCGGCGGCGAAATCCTGCGCCGGGGCGGAAGCGAGGCGGCGCGCCTCGGCGCCGGCGACGATCGCCGCCGCCAATGGATGCTCGCTCGCCCGCTCGAGGCTGGCGGCGAGCCGCAGCAAGTCGTCTTCGCCGGCGTCGCCGACAGCGGCGATCCGGGTCAACCGCGGCTTGCCTTCGGTGAGGGTGCCGGTCTTGTCGACGACCAGCGTGTCGAACCGCTCCAGCGCTTCGAGCGCCGCGGCGTTCCTGATCAGCACGCCGGCGCCGGCGCCGCGGCCGGTGCCGACCATGATCGACATCGGCGTCGCCAGGCCCAGCGCGCAGGGGCAGGCGACGATCAGCACCGCGACCGCGTTGACCAGCGCAAAGCCCATCGCCGGCGGCGGGCCGAAGATCGCCCATGCGACAAAAGCGGCGATCGCGGTCAGCACCACGCCGGGCACGAACCAGGCGGAGATCGCATCGACGAGGCGCTGGACCGGCGCGCGCGAGCGCTGCGCCTCGGCCACCATCTGGACGATCCGGGCGAGCACGGTATCGCCGCCGACCCGCTCGGCGCGCATCACGAAGCTGCCGGTCGTGTTGAGCGTCGCCCCGGTGACCTTGTCGCCCGGCGCCTTCGCGGCCGGCAGCGGCTCGCCGGTGAGCATCGACTCGTCGACGGCGCTGCGCCCCTCGACCACGGTGCCGTCGACCGGCACCTTCTCGCCGGGCCGCACCCTGAGCATGTCGCCGGGCGCCACCTCGTCGAGCGCGACATCGACCTCCACACCGCCCTCGTGCACCAGCCGGGCGCGCCGTGGCGCGAGATCGAGCAGCGCGCGGATCGCGCCGCCGGTCTGCGCGCGGGCGCGCAGCTCGAGCACCTGGCCGAGCAGCACCAGCGTCACGATGACCGAAGGCGCCTCGAAATAGACCGGCACCGCCCCGCCGCTGTCGCGGAACGCGGCCGGGAAGATGCCGGGCGCGAGCGCCGCGACGAGGCTGTAGCCATAGGCGACGCCGGTGCCGAGCGCGATCAGGCTGAACATGTTGAGGCGGCGGCGCGTCACGGACTGCCAGCCGCGCACGAAAAACGGCCAGCCGCACCACAAGACGGCGGGGGTGGCGAGCGCGAGCTGGACCCAGACGCCGATCCGCGGCGGGATCAGCGCATCGAGCCGGGCCTTGGCGATGTCGCCGGCGATCGCCATCGCGAGGAGCGGCGCCGCGAGCGCGAGGCCGACCGCAAAGCGGCGCGTCATCTCGGCGAGCTCGGGGTTTGCCGCATCGCCGGCCGCGGGCGTCGCCGCCTCGAGCGCCATGCCGCAGAGCGGGCACGGACCCGGCGCGTCCTGCACGATCTGCGGATGCATCGGGCAGGTCCACGGACCGCCGGCCGCCGGCGGCGATGCGGGCACAGCGGGCGGCGGCGCCGAATAGGCTGCCGGGTCGGCCACGAAGCGCTCCTTGCAGCGCGCCCCGCAGAAGACGTAGCGCCGGCCGGCGTGATCGGCGCGATGCCGCGCGCTGGCCGGGTCGACCGTCATCCCGCAGACGGGGTCGACCGCCGCGTCGCCGGCCTGCGGGAGCGGAGCGGTAGGGTCGGCGGTGGCGGTCACGTCGATGGCGATCCGGCTGTGAGGCGGCACAAGCGCTGGCGCGGCCTCGCCGCCAGCGACGCCAGTAAGGTAGGCCGGATCGGAGTTATGTCCAGACCGCGCGGGCCGCGACCGCTTCCGGCCGCGTGGCTGCCGTGCCCCGGGCGTTGCGACGAGCTAGGCGACGAGCCGGCGCTCGCTCGCCGCCGCCCTGATCGCCTTCTGCAGCTTCTCGAAGGCGCGCACCTCGATCTGGCGGACGCGCTCGCGCGAAATGCCGTAATGCTGCGACAGGTCTTCGAGCGTCGTCGGGTTGTCCTTCAGGCGCCGCTCGCCGAGGATGTGGCGCTCGCGGTCGTTGAGATGCTTCATCGCCTTTTCCAGGAGGTCGCGGCGCAGCCCCAATTCCTGGCGCTCGCCGAGCCTCTGCTCCTGGCTCTCGGTCTCATCGACCAGCCAATCCTGCCACTCGCCCTCGCTGTCGCTTCTCAGCGGCGCGTTGAGCGAATGGTCGGGGCTGGCGAGCCGGCGGTTCATGCTGATGACGTCGGCCTCGGGCACGTCGAGCTCGGTCGCGATCTTCTTCAGGTTCTCGGGCGACAGATCGCCCTCCTCGACCGCCTGCAGCTGGCCCTTCAGCTTGCGCAGG
Organism: Allostellaceae bacterium; assembly: GCA_035507475.1. GTDB lineage: Bacteria > Pseudomonadota > Alphaproteobacteria > ATCC43930 > CGMCC-115725 > DATARH01. Next base: position 7,522 of record DATJOB010000290.1, read on the forward strand.
TTGAAGAAGAGCTTCTTCTGCGCCGCCGTGGTGCCCATCTTCACCAGCGACCACGAGTGCAGGATGTATTCCTGGATCGCCGCGCGAATCCACCACATCGCATAGGTCGCGAGGCGGAAGCCACGGTCGGGGTCGAAGCGCTTGACCGCCTGCATCATGCCGACATTGCCCTCCGAGATCAGCTCGGAGAGCGGCAGGCCGTAGCCGCGGTAGCCCATCGCGATCTTGGCGACGAGGCGCAAATGGCTGGTCACGAGGCGGTGCGCCGCCTCGGGGTCGTCATGCTCCTTCCAACGCTTGGCCAGCATGTATTCTTCTGCCGGCTCGAGCATCGGAAACTTGCGGATCTCCTGGAGATACCGCGTCAGGCTGCCCTCGCCCGAAAGCGACGGGACGGAAACAGTGGCCATCGAGAAGATTTTCCCCTTTTCGCTGTATAGGAGGAACGGCTGCCCTGGTGCAGCGGTTCCCATACCCTACTAAAATAGTCAGCTTTGGTCCAGTTTAAAGTCGCTCTAAAAGATTTTCCAGCTGCCGCATGTCTTCAGGCAGCTTGCTGTCGAAGGCGAGAGCCGCGCCGCTCGCCGGGTGGACGAAGCCGAGATGCCCGGCGTGCAAGGCCTGGCGCGGGAACCGGGCGATCCCCGCCCCGAGCTCGCCGGTCCGAGCGACGGCGCGGCCGGCGCGGCTGCCGTAGACCGGGTCGCCGATCAGCGGATGGCCGCGCGCCGCGAGATGGACGCGAATCTGGTGCGTGCGGCCGGTCAAGAGCCGGCATTCGACGAGCGCCGCGCGGTCGCCGAAGGCGCGCACCACCCGGTAGCGGGTCACCGCCGGCTTGCCGCGCGCCGCGCCGACCACCGCCATCTTCTTCCGATCGGCCGCGCTGCGCCCGATATTGCCGACGATCTCGCCCTCCGGCGGCAGCGGCACCCCCCAGACGATGGCGGCATAGCGGCGGGCGATCCGCCGTGCCGCGAAATCGCGCGACAGCGCGCGGTGCGCCGCCTCGGTCTTGGCGACGACGATGAGGCCGCTGGTGTCCTTGTCGAGGCGATGGACGATGCCGGGACGGCGCACACCGCCGATCCCGGCGAGGCTCGCCCCGCAATGCGCGAGCAGCGCGTTCACCAGCGTGCCGTCGGGGTTGCCCGGCGCGGGATGAACCACGAGCCCGGCAGGCTTGTCGATGACGATGAGATGTGCATCCTCGAACCGGATGTCGAGCGGCATCGGCTGCGGCGCCGGTGTCGCATCGTCAGGGTCGGGGACGATTACGACAAAAGTTTGGCCCTCCTTCACCTTGCGCGCAGGGTCGCGGATCACGTTCGCGTCATCGCTCACCTGGCCGGCGAGGATCAGCTGCTTGACGCGCGAACGCGACAGCTCGGGCAGCTGCCGCTGCAGCGCGCGGTCGAGCCGCTCGCCCGCGGCGGCGGCGTCGAGCGCGACCGAGAGCTGGGTCATCGCGCGGCCGGCTTCACCATGAACCTGCGCACCCTCAAGATCATCGTTGCGGCGATGGGCGCGCTGCTGGTCGCCGGGATCGTCGTGCTGGCCGCGGCGATCGCCGGTCGCCTCGCGCACCGCGCGCCGGCGCCGCCCGGCGCCTTCACCGCGCCGCCGATCACCCTGCCGCACGGTGCGACGATCGAGGCGATGCGCACCACGCCCGAGCGAATCGTGCTGCAGGTCGACCTCGCCGACGGCTCGGTCGAGCTCGTCGAGATCGACCTCGCGACCGGCCGTCTCGTCACCACGATCCCGCTCAAGGAGGCGCCGTAGGGAGGGCGCCGGCGACGCTGCAAAAGCCGCTGGATTTTCGCTTGCAATCCAGAAATTTGCGCGTATCTATCCGCGCGTTGACGCACTCGCACGTGCCTATGGCCCTTGGTGGTTATGCAACGACGTAACGCGTCCTTTTTGGCAGTCCGGCCTGTCTATTCCGTAGACGGCCGCCGGTCCCGAGAGGGAGGTCGATATGGTTGCAATCCCTGTGTGGGCCGTGGAGCCCTGCCCTGACGCGGTGCTGCGCGGCACCCGCCTGCGCGGCCGGGGCAGCCGGGTCACCGATCCGAGCAGTTTAAGCTAACCGAAAAGCCGCCGACACCGGATTTGCCGGTGGTCGGCAGTTCGCATCCTTCGTGGGCGCCGAACCCACCCGCCTCACCGGGCGGTCGGCGTCGCGACGATGATCCGGTCAGCTTGCTGTTTGCGAAGGTACCCCGTGAAATGAACAAGAAGATTTCCCGCTTTCTTGCCGACAACGTGCCCGAGACGCCGTGCCTGGTCGTCGATCTCGACATCATCGGCAAGGCCTACGACCTGCTCCGCCGCTACCTGCCGATCGCCAGCGTCTACTATGCGGTGAAGGCGAACCCGGCGCCCGAGATCGTCGCGATGCTGGCCGAGAAGGGCTCGAATTTCGACGTGGCTAGCCCCGCCGAGATCGCGCTATGCCTTGGCCACGGTGCGACGCCCGAGCGGCTCTCCTTCGGCAACACGATCAAGAAGGAGCGCGACATCGCCGCCGCCTTCGCCCAGGGCGTGCGCCTGTTCGCTTTCGACAGCGAGGCCGAGCTCGAAAAGCTGGCGCGGGTCGCGCCGGGGGCGCGGGTGTTCTGCCGCATCCTCGTCTCCTGCGCCGGTGCCGACTGGCCGCTGTCGCGCAAGTTCGGCTGCACGCCCGAGATGGCGGTGCAGCTGCTGTGCCGCGCCCGCGACTACGGGCTCGACCCCTACGGCGTCTCGTTTCATGTCGGCTCGCAGCAGACCGATCTCGGGCAGTGGGATGGCGCGGTCGCCTCGGCGGCGCGGATGTTCTCGCTGCTCGCCGCGGCCGACATCAACCTGCGCATGGTCAATATCGGCGGCGGCTTCCCGGCGCGCTACCGCAGCGAGGTGTCGCCGGTCGCCGCCTATGCCGGCGCGGTGACCGCGGCGCTGACCCGGCATTTCGGCAACCAGCTTCCCGAGATCATCGTCGAGCCGGGCCGCTCGCTGGTCGGCGACGCCGGCATCATCCAGAGCGAGGTCGTGCTGATCGCCGACAAGGGCGACGGCGGCAAGCGCTGGGTCTATCTCGATGCCGGCAAGTTCAACGGCCTCGCCGAGACGATGGACGAGAGCATCAAGTACCGGATCGAAACGCCCGGCCGCAACGGGCCGCTCGGCCCGGTGGTGATCGCCGGACCGACCTGCGACAGCGCCGATATCCTCTATGAGAAGACCGAGTACCGGCTGCCGCTGGCACTCGAGGTCGGCGACAAGGTCGAGATCCAGGCGACCGGCGCCTACACGTCGAGCTACGCCTCGGTCGGGTTCAACGGCTTCCCGCCGCTGCGCACCTACTGCATCTGACGAGAAGGAGATCCCCGGGTCACGCCCGGGGACGACGCTGTCCGCAGCGGCGTTCCGGCGATCTCCTGCACCAGCTTCCTCAGCATCGCCTGGGCAAAGCTGTCCATGTTCTCGGCGACGAGGCAGAACCCGGCGGCGCCGCCGATCACATTCTGCCGGTAATAGTCGTCGAGCCACGGCTCCTCGGTGAGGATCGCCAGGCCGTTGATCGTGATGCCCTGCGCCACCAGCTGGTCGCGCACCGCGGCCGGCGGCGGCCCGAAATTCGCCATGCCGTCGCCCGACACATCGATCACCCGGTGCGCCGCGGGCTCGGGCATGTGCTCGAAGGCGGCCGCGCCGGCGAGCATCGCCGCGCCGATCGCGGTGAGCCCGTGCGAGGTGCGCCGGGTGCCGCGCACCGCGGCGGCAAACGCCGCGGCGCCGCCACGCCCGGCGATCCGCGTCCAGCCGACGGTGACCGCGATCTTGTCGGGATCGGACCATTCGAGCACCAGCGCCTCGATCCCGCCGGGGACCGCGGCGATCGCATCGATCAGCTGCGGCGTCTCGAAGGCACGGGCGATGCCGTCGTGCTGCAGCACGTAGCGCTCGGTCGAGACGCTTTCCGAGACGTCGACCGCCAGCACCAGCGCGACCGCTGCGGCCTGCGCCGACGCGGCGCCGCCGAGCATCGCCGCAGCGAGCGAGACGGAGGCGAGCCAGCAGCGCATCCGGCAAGCTTAGCCCGCAGCATTGGCCCTCGCCAGGGCAAGGCCGCCGTAGCAAAGGGCGCTCGCGGCGCGGCAGCTGAGCGACGGAAGGAGCTGGTCCGGGAATGAGGTCCGGAGGCGATCCGGCAATCCCGGCCCGGATCGACCGCCGCACCGGCGGCCCGGACCTGACCGTCATGCAACAAATTCCGTGCCAACCGCGGCGGCGTGGCGAAACCGCGATCTCGTGCCGCGCCGGGTGTGGCGCCCGCCGCAATTTTCGGCGGTTGCCCATAGTTGCATCCGACCTGCCGGCTCTCGCCAGCACGGTTGCCGGGCGGCAGGCGGGGCCCCTAGGATGCGCCAGCGAGGGAGGCGATCCATGCCGCATCTGACCACCGACGACGGCGTCAGGCTCTATTACGAGGAAGCCGGCAGCGGCGCGCCGGTCGTCTTCGTCCACGAGTTCGCCGGCGATCTGCGCAGCTACGAGCCGCAACTGCGCTATTTCGCGCGGCGCTATCGCTGCGTCGTCTACAACGCCCGGGGCTACCCGCCATCCGACGTGCCCGAGAGCTTCGAGAGCTATTCGCAGGCGCGGGCGCGCGACGACATCCGCGCGGTGATGGACGCGCTCAACATCGCCAAGGCTCATGTCGTCGGCATCTCGATGGGCGGGTTCGCGACCTTGCATTTCGGCTTCGCCTATCCGGACCGCGCGCTGTCGCTGGTGGTCGCCGGCTGCGGCTACGGCGCGGCGCCCGACAAGCGCCAGCAATTCCACGACGAGACCGCGCGCACCGCGGCGCAGATCGCCGAGAAGGGCATGGCCGAGGTCGCCAAGACCTACGGCGCCGGCCCGACCCGGGTGCAGTTGGAGGCCAAGGACCCGCGCGGCTACGCCGAGTTCATGCAGCAGCTGTCCGAGCATTCGACGCTCGGCGCGGCCAACACGATGCGCGGCGTCCAGGCGCGCCGCCCCTCGCTGTGGGAGCTCATCGACGAGATGAAGGCGCTCGACGTGCCGACGCTGATCGCGACCGGCGACGAGGACGACCCCTGCCTCGAACCGGGCCTGCTGATGAAGCGCCACATCAAGAGCGCCGCGCTCGTCGTGCTGCCCAATACCGGGCACGCGCTCAACCTCGAGGAGCCCGACCTCTTCAACCGGTTCTGCGACGATTTCTTCCACCAGGTCGAGGCCGGGCGCTGGCCGCGCCGTCACCCGAAGGCCGTGCCGGGGGCGATCCTGGGAATGTGAGGCGTCGGGATGTGAGGCCTCGGGATGTGAGGCCTGGGAATGTGAGGCCTCGGATGTGAGGCTCAGGCCGCGGTCTTGATCTGCAGCTCGACCTTCGTCCCGTCGGGGTCGCTGACGAAGAATGCCACCCCGTCGCGCCGCGCGAGCGGGCCGCGCGCGACCGCGATCCCGGCCGCGGCAAGCGCCGCGGCGAGCGCCTCGCCGTCGGCATAGTCGACGGTCAGGCAGAAATGGTCGATCGGCGCCGGCGCCTCGGCCGCGCCCGCCTGGGCGGCGCAGAACATGTTGATCTCCTGCGCGCCGATCCTGAGCACGGCGGCGCCCTCGCGGCGGCGCAGCAGCTCCATGCCGAGACCGTCGACGTAAAAGCGCAGGCTGCGCTCGAGGTCGCTCACCCGGATCCCGACATGGTCGAGCGCCTTCAGCCGCAACGCCACGGCAGCCTCCGGCCTATTCGACGGGGACGAAGATGCAGTGGCGCATCTTGCCCTCGACCGCCTGCGAGAGATGGCCCTTGCCGGTGGTGTCCTCGACGAGCACCACCTCGCCGGCGCCGATCACCCGCGATTCGCCGTCGCTCGCGGTGATCTTCACCCCGGCGTCGAGGTTGATGATGTACTGCCGGCGCGGCGCGGGGTGCCAGTCGAGGTCGTAATCGGGCTGCACCTGGCGAAAGATGATGCCGGTCGCCGGCAGCCGCTTCGACAGCTTGCCCGAGCGGCTCTCCTCGATCCATTCGATCTCGATGTCGCGCCAATGCGACTGGCCGCTGGCATCGGCGTAGAGATTGTGAACCCGCATCGCGGCGCCTCCTCCGGTTCGCTCGCCGCAGTCTAGCGGCGAGCCGACCGGCGGCGCCAGCCCGGCGCGAGGCTAGCCGGGGACGTGACCCTGCGAATAGCCGCCCCACGGCGCGTAATAGCCCGGGCCCGGGCCGTAATAGCCGCGATAGTACCAGCGGCGCCAGCGCGGGCGGTAGCCGTAATAGCCGTAATAGCCGTAATAGCCCGGCCCGTACGCGTAATAGGGCGCGCCGGCGATCGCGGCGACCGGCGCCGTCGCGATCGTCGCGGCGCCGGCGACCACCGCACCGGCGGCGACGAAGGGCAGCGCGATCAACGGCGGCCCGCAGCGCCAGCGCCAGCAATAGGCCGAAGCGTCCTTGACCGGCGCGAGCGAGGCGGCGGCGACAAGCGCGGCCAGCGCCGCACCACGGAGAGAAATCATCGGAAGCTCCGTCGCTGGGGGGTGCTACTGAGAGTTTTACGGCGGTCCGCGCAGAAACGTTCCCGGCATCGCTTGCGGCGGCCGCGCCGGCATGGTCAGCTTCGCGGCGAGTTTTGCGGCATGCGGGGCGGTCCGTACCGCCCGGCGGGGAGCGTCAGGCATGGAGTTCGGCACGTTCATGGAGTTTCCGCCGGTCGGCGGGGCGGGCGAGGCCGCCGCCTTCGATCGGGCGCTCGACGAGGTCGCCGCGGCCGATCGCTGGGGCCTCGACGCGGTCTGGCTGGCCGAACTGCACGGCGCACCCGAGCGTTCGGTGCTGTCGGCGCCGATGATGGTGGCGAGCGCGGTCGCCGCCGCGACCGAGCGCGTCCGCATCGGCATCGCCGTCCAGGTGCTGCCGCTGTCGCACCCGCTGCGCCTCGCCGAGGAGGCGGCGACGGTCGACCAGGTCAGCCGCGGGCGGCTGATCTACGGCATCGGCCGCAGCGGCGTCGTGCGCACCTACGAGGAATACGGCATCTCCTACGACGAGAGCCGCGAGCGCTTCGCCGAGGCGCTCGAGATCATGCGCCGCGCCTGGACCGAAGAGCGCTTTTCCTATGAGGGCAAATACCACAGCTTCGACAATGTCGCGCTGTCGCCGAAGCCGTACCAGAAGCCCTACCCCGAGCTGCGTATGGCGGGCGCGACGCCGGAGACCTTTCCGGCGATCGGCCGGCTCGGCTTTCCGGTCTTCGTCGCGGTGCGCCAGGGGCCGTTCAAGCAGCTCGTACCGCGCATCGAGGCCTATCGCGAGGCCTATCGCGCGGCGGGGCATCCCGGAAGCGGCCAGGTCTACCTGCGCGTCCCGGCCTACCTCGCCGAGACCGAGGAGCGCGCCCGGCGCGAGCTCGAAGCCAGTCTGATGAGCTTTTTCCGCTACCAGGCGGAGCTCGGCCGCGACTCGGCGCGCCGCGCCGGCGGCGAGGTCGCCGAGCAGCGGCTGCGCCAGGTCGAGCGGCTCGAGGCGCTGACCTTCGACGAGGCGCTGGCGACCCAGGTGCTCTGCGGCACCCCGGACAGCTTCGCCGCCCGGCTGCGCGAGGTGCAGGAGGAGCTGGGCCTCGACGGCATCCTCGCCGAGCTCAACTGCGGCGGGCAGATCCCGCATGACGGCGTGGTGCGCGCGCTGCGCCTGCTGTGCGAGGAGGTCAAGCCGCGCTTTCATTGACCCGCCGCCGGCCGGCCGCGCGCCGCGCCGCCTGGCTGATCGCACTAGGCCTCTGTTGCGCCGCGACGCCGGGCGCGGCGCAGCGCCTGCTCTACGGCCGCTGGCAGACGCAGCTCGACGAGAGCGGCGTCACCCTCGTCGTCATCGCCATCGGCGACGACGGCTGGATGCACGGCACGCTGTTCTATGCGCCGCCCTATAACGGCTTCGCCGGCGCGCCGTTCACCACGCAGATCAAGGACGGCGCCTTCACCATCGCGCTCGCCGACGGCACGCGCTACGCCGATATGCACTGGTGCGGCGCCGAGCTGTGCGGCCGCTTCTACCTGCCGGACGACACGATGACCCCGGTGGTGTTCGCCAGACCGACGGATTGATCGATATCGAGTTCGATATCTATATGCCGAAGCGCGCGGCCATTGCCGCGGCAATGCGCCTTGTCTACCCTGGGCGAAACCGCGGGAGAGGGTCGCCATGGCGGCAGCGGATGGCGGAGCGGCGGGACTGGCTGAGCGGTCGTGGCCGGATGCCGGGCCGTCGCGCGTCCCCAACTGGGTCTATACCGACGCCGCGATCTTCGCGCGCGAGCAGGAGCGCATCTTCGCCGGGCCGAACTGGCTCTATGTCTGCCTCGAGGCCGAAATCCCGCGGCCGGGCGATTTCGTCCGCAGCCGGCTCGGCACCCGCGAGGTCGTCGCAGTGCGCGGCGCCGATGGCGCGATCCACGTGCTGGTCAATCGCTGCGCCCATCGCAGCATGCAGTTCTGCAGCGCCAACCGCGGCACCGTCGGCGAGTTCGTCTGCCCGTATCATCAATGGACCTACGCGCTCGACGGGCGGCTTCTCGGCGTGCCGTTCCGCCGCGGGCTGCGCGGCCAGGGCGGCATGCCCGACGATTTCCGCCCCGCGGAGCACGGCCTCGAAAGCCTCGCCGTCGCGGCGCGGCACGGCGTCGTCTTCGCCAGCCTGGGACAGCCCAACGAGACGCTCGAAGACTATCTCGGGCCGCGCATGCTCGGCTGGTTCGACCGGGTGTTCGACGGCCGCGCGCTCAAGGTGCTCGGCTACCAGCGCCAGCGCCTGCCGAGCAACTGGAAGCTGATGTTCGAGAACATCAAGGACCCCTATCACGCCAGCCTGCTGCACGTCTTCCTGGTGAGCTTCGGCCTGTTCCGCATGGACCAGCCCTCGGCGGTCGAGATGGACGAGACCGGCCGGCACGCGGTGCTGGTCAACCGGCGCGGCGAGCAGAAGGCGAACGAGGCGACGGCCGAGATGCGCGCCTTCCGCGAGAACCTGCAGCTCGCGGACCCGCGGCTGATCGACCCGGTGCGCGAATTCCCCGGCGAGGCCACCGTGGTGATGCAGACGCTGTGGCCGAACCTCATCGTGCAGCAGCAGTCGAACGGCCTGGCGATGCGCCAGATCGTGCCGCGCGACGCGCAGAATTTCGACCTGGTGTGGACCCATTTCGGCTATGCCGACGACCCGCCGGAGATGACCGAGCGGCGGCTGCGCCAGGCCAATCTGTTCGGCCCGGCCGGTTTCGTCTCGGCCGATGACGGCGAGGCGATGATCCTGTCGCAGGCCGGCATCGCCGGCAACGAGGCGCAGGACTGCGTCGTCGAGATGGGCGGGCGCGACGTCGCCGACACGCCGCACACCGTCACCGAGACCGCGATCCGCGGCTTCTACCGGCATTACCGCGCGGTGATGGGCCTCTGAACGTGATCGGGGCGGCGCCCCGCGTCGACGCCCCGGCCGAATTGCGCGCCCGGCTCGCCGACCTCTACACCGCCTACGACGCGGCGCTCGGCGAGGGCCGCTACGAGGACTGGCCCGGCTTCTTCACCGAACGCTGCGTCTACAAGATCATCGCGCGCGAGAACCACGCCGCCGGGCTCCCCGTCGGTCTCGTCTACGCGGAAAGCCGGGGCATGCTCGCCGACCGGGTCGCCGCGCTGCGCAAGACCATGCTCTACGCGCCGCGGCTGGTGCGCGGCCTCACCACCGGCATCCGCCTCGAAGCGGCCGCAGCCGGAGAATTGCGCCTCTCCGCCAGCTTCGCGACATTCGAGACGATGCTCAACGAGCCCTCGACCGTGTTCCTCTGCGGTCGCCTTTACGACCGCGTGGTCGAGGACGCGGGCGAGCTGCGCTTCGCCGAGCGGCTCTGCGTCACCGATGCGACGCTGGTGCCGGGCTCGCTGATCTTCCCGATCTGACCCCGGGCGAGACCCGTCCGAGACGGAGGTCATTCAAGAGCGCCGCGGCCGATGCTACATAAGGCGCAGCATTGGAGGCGCCGATGGACCAGCAGATCGACGACAAGACCCGCACCGAGCTCGAAGCCGCGACGTTCCGCGCGCTCGTCGCGCATCTGCGCGAGCGCACCGACGTGCAGAACATCGACCTGATGAACCTCGCCGGGTTCTGCCGCAATTGCCTGTCGAAATGGTATCGCGCCGCGGCCGAGGAGAAGGGCGTGCCGCTCAGCGACCCGGACGCGCGCGAGATCGTCTACGGCATGCCCTACGACGAATGGCGGCGCAAGCACCAGAAGGAGGCGAGCCCCGAGCAGAAGGCGGCCTTCGCGGCCCAGCAGGGCAAGCACTAGGGTCAAGTCGTCATGGCCGGCCCCGGGCAGGTCCGGGGACCCGGCCGTCCAACGCCCCGGGTCGAGCCAGGGTGACGAGCGCGAAGCGTTATGGAGGGGGTATGCCCGATATCGGGGGAATTGCCGGCGACCGGCTGAAGAGCTTTATCGAGCGGATCGAGCGGCTGGAGGAAGAGAAGAAGGCGCTGGCGAATGACATCAAGGAGGTCTACGCCGAGGCCAAGGGCACCGGGTTCGACACCAAGATCATGCGCCAGCTGATCCGCCTGCGGCGCATGGACAAGGACGATCTCGACGAGCAGGAAGCGCTGATCGACGTCTACAAGCGCGCGCTCGGCATGCTGCCGCCGGAGAGCGCCGCGGCATAGCTTGCTCGGCGGGCGTCGCGGCGCGCGCCGGCTGCCCGGCCGCCGCCATTTGGCGAGCCGAAGCTATTCGGCCGCCTTGGCGGGGAGCGCGCAGTGCCGCTTCAAGGCCGCGACCAGCGCATCGGCCTCGGCGTCGGTGACGTCGAAGCGGCAGACGAACCGGGCGAGCGTGGCGCTGCGCCGGTAGAACTGGAACCCGTCGGCCTCGAGCGCGTCCATCACGCCGCCCGGCAGGTCGAGGAAGATCTCGTTGGCCTCGACCGGCGCCAGCAGCTTGAGCCCGGGCAGGCCCTCGATCCCGGCGGCGATCCGCGCCGCCGCCCGGTTGGACTGGCCGGCGAGCCGCAGCCACAGCCCGTTCTCGATGTAGGCCATCAGTTGCGCCGAGGCGAAGCGCATCTTCGACCAGACCTGGCCGGCGCGGCGCAGCTGCACCGCCAGCCCGTCGGCGATCTCCGGCGTAAACACGACGATCGCGTCGCACAGCGCCCCGCCGTTCTTGGTCGCGCCGAACGACAGCACGTCGATCCCGGCGCGCCAGGTGAGGTCGGCGGGGCTGCATTGCAGCCGCGCCACGGCATTGGCGAAGCGCGCGCCGTCCATGTGCAGCCTGAGGCCGCGCGAGCGCGCCATCTCGGCGACCGCGCGCACCTCGTCGAGCCGGTAGACGGTCCCCAGATCGCTCGCCTGTGTCAGGTTGACCGCGGCCGGCTGCCCGCGATGCGGCTGGCCGGGCGGAAATCCGGCGAGCGTGCGGCCGAACTCGTCGGCGTCGAGCCGGCCGTACGGGCCGGCGACCGGCACCAGCTTGAGACCGCCGCCGAAAAACCCGGCGGCGTTGGCCTCCGAGGTGTTGATGTGCGCCTGGGCGCTGCAGAACACCAGCCCCCAGGACGGCGACAGCGCGGCGAGCGACAGCGCGTTGGCAGCGGTGCCGGTGGCCACCGGGAACACCCTGACGCGGGTCTCGAACAGCTCCGCGAAGCGCTCCTGGAGGCGCGCGGTCCACTCGTCGGCGCCATAGCCCAGCGCGGTGCCGCTATTGGCGGCGATCAGCGCGTCGAGAATCTCCGGCGCGGCCCGGCCGGTATTGTCGCTGCGATAGTCGATCATGGCGCCCCGATCATGCCGCCCCGCCGCTCGCGGGCCTCAAGCCCCGCCGCGGATCGCGGCAAGGTGCTGGCGATTATGCGCCGAGCGCAGCGCCGCCGTCGATCCCGGCACGTGCCGGACCACCAGGCTGGCGAGATGCCGCGGCGCGAGCCTCGCCGGGTGCGGCGGCGTGCGGGCGGCGATGTGCGCCGGGCGCGGCGGCGGCTCGCGCAGCACCACGACGAAGGGCGTCCGCGCGGCGCCGTTGGACGGCCCGGCGGCGGGCACGGGCGCCGCGGCGGCGACCGCCGGCGTCGCTGCGCTGGCGGTCGTCGCGCCGGGCGGGATGTCGAGCGATTGCAGGATGACCGGCGCGTCGGCGAAGCGGCGCTCCGGCAGATCGGTGACGAGCGCGGCGGCGACCGGCTTGCCGGCGACGAACACCGCGCGCGGCACGGCGCTGGCGAAGCGGCGGTTGCGGTAGCCGGCGTCGTTGCCGTCGCCGATCGTCTCGCGCGGCGCCAACGGGAACCAAGCGACCGCCGGGCCGGCATCGCCCGGCCGGCTCAGTCCGATGCCGGCGGTGCCGAGAAAGGCGACCACCGCCGGGCTGTAATCCACCGACTCGCCGTCCGGCGCCCAGCCCCAGCGGTCGTCGAGCCGCACCCAGCGCCCGTAATGCGACGGCGCGAAGCCCCAGGCCGCGTTGTCGATCCAGGTCCAGCCCCAGGGCGGCAAAAAGCGCCAAACGCCGTCGCGGAACGGCGCCCAGTCGGCGGCGACATCGCTCGGGTACCAGACGGCGCCGTAGGTCGCGTCGTTCTCCCAGCGCCCGGCGGCATCGAGCGCGGCGGCGCCCGGCGTGCCGGCCGGCAAATGCGGGATGTCGCTCTCGGCGCCGGCGTCTTGCGCCTGCGACCAGTCGCGGAAGAGGTCGGGCGCCGCGGCGGCGATCTCGCCTTCCGTCAGCCCGCCGCCGAGCGCGACCTTGCCGCCGAGGACCTCGATCCGCGGCGGCGTCTGCGCATCGCCTGCGGCGATCTCGTAATCGCCGGGGGCCTGCAGCCATAGGCCGCCGCGCGGCAGGTCGACCTCGACGGTTTGCGCCGCGCCGCGGGCCGCCAGGTGGATGTCGATCCGGCCCTGCGGCAAGGCGATCTCGGCCCATTCGGCATCGAGGTGCAGGATGCGCAGCTCGCTCGCCGGCGCCGCCGCGAGCGTGGCGCCCGGCAGGCGCAGCTCGGCATCGGCGCCGTCTGCGGTGCGCAGGCCGGTGCCGGCGGCGACCGGCTCGTTGACCAGCGCGTCGCTCCAGCTTCCTGTCGGCGGCTGATATTGCACCGCGCCAACGATGGCGCCGACCCGGCCGATCTCCGCGCGCGGCGCTTCCTCGGCCCGTCCCTGACCGCCGACCAGAATCAAGCCAACGGCCAGGGCCCCCAGTAGTTCCCCTGACTTCATGCGGCGACGATAACATATTCCGCCGTCAGCGACAGCGTTGCCTGCCGTCGGATGCTATTATTCAATCATCCGATGAAACTTGGTGCAGCTTAAACAACTCATCGTCACCGAGTTCTTCGCTGTGACGGGCTTCGAGCTCGCGGTAATAGCGGCGCAGCGCGAAGGCCTCATTGAGATAACCTTGCACGCGACGGTCGCGGGAGTTGTCGATGACGGCGAGCGATTCGGCCGCCGAGGCGATGAAATGGTCGAGCGTCTCGCGGATCGGCTGCCCCGGCGTCAGGAAATGCTCGGCGCCGCGCGCGACATCGCGCACATGCAGCTTGTCGCCGCCCTCGCGGTAGGCCGCGCCATGCGCCTCGGCGAGGTCGATATAGCCCTGGTAGCCGCCCTTCTCGTCGACCGCGAAGACGCGGATATGCGCATCGATCGGGAACTGCCCGCACAAATCGGCGAGCGACTCGTCGAGCGGCACCACGGCGAAATCGCGGCGCATCAGGTTGGCGACCTGCAGATCGTGCAGCCAGCCGATGTCGTGCGGGCTGTGCAAGGCGACGCCGCGCAGGTGGAAGCGCCAGGTGGCGAAGGAATAGCCGAACCAGTGGCGCACCACGACGACCGCGACGACGACCGCGACGGTCACGCCGAGCGTCGCCGAGAAGTCGCTGGTCGATTCGAGCACGAGGAGGATCATCGTCACCGGCGCGCCGACGACGCCGGCGGCGACCGCCCCCATGCCGGCGAGGACGTAGCTGGTGTCGTTGAGCGTCGTGCCCGGCAGCAAATGGTGCAGCCCGGAGGCGACGGCGGCGCCGTAGAGCGCGCCGAGAAACAGCGACGAGCTGAACATGCCGCCGCGGAAGCCGCTGCCGATCGACACCGCCGAGCCGACCAGCTTGGCGAGGATCATACCGAGCAGCAGCGGCAGCGAGAGCATGTAGGGGCCGGAGGCGATCGTGTTCTCGATGCCGCCATGGCCGCTGCCGAGGATCTGCGGGAAGAACCAGGCGAAATTGCCGAGCACCAGCCCGCCCATCGCCGGGCGCGCCCAAGTCGGCAGCGAGGCGCGCTTCGTCCACTGCTCGACGAAGGTGACGCCGACCATCGCGCCGATCGCCAGGAGCCCGGCGAGAAAGCCGACCGCGGCGAGGATCAGGTAGTTCGTGGCGAACAGGTCAACATGGCCATAGACGACGAAGATCGGCTGCTCGCCGAACAGCTCGCGGCTCACCATCGTCGCGAACACCGCGGACAGCACCACCGGCACCAGCGTCGTCAGCGTGTAGCTGCCGATGATCAGCTCGAAGGCGTAGAACGCCCCGGCGAGCGGCGCGTTGAAGGCGGCGGCGATCGCCGCCGCCGCGCCGCAGCCGACAAAGGTTCTGAGGTCGCCGCGCCGCAGGTGCAGGTAGCGCCCGATTCGCGACGCGGTGCCGGCGCCGAGCTGGGTATAGGCGGCTTCGAGCCCGACCGAGGCGCCGACGCCGGCCGACAGCACGGTAAGGCCGGTGAGGCGCAGGCTGTCCGACAGCGACATGTGGCCGCCATGCAGCGCATTGGCCTCGATCGCGTCGACGATGTCGCGCGGTTTCCAGCGCCACAGCGCGTAGGCGACGAGACCGTAGGCAACGCCGCCGATCGCGGGAACGAGCAACAGCCGCCACGGGTCGATCTCGACCGAGCCGCTCAGATGGTCTTCGAGCGCGACGCCGAACAGAACATGGTGAAATTCGGCGACGGCCAGCTTGGTCAGCGCGACGCCGAGCGCGATCACCGCACCGATCAGCGCGGCGACGATGCTGAGGCCGAGTTCGCTGTTGCGGATGTTGTGCCGCGTCCACAGCCGGACGCGAGCTTTCAGAAGATGCGTGGCACTGCGGCGGACATGGAGCTCTTGGTCTTCGGTGACGATCAACGAACCGACCCCCGGCCGCCCGCGATGGGATCGCGCAGAAAGCGCAAAACCGCTCCCGCCGAGCGCGCGCCCGGCAAGACCGTTGCACGCTACAAGATGGGACGATGGCGCAGCGGTGCAAGCGCAAATGTCGCCCAGATTGTCGCATTGCGCCAGGGTGCTCCCCGGGGCCCTCCCCCGGGCGACAGCGCGTGACGGTTTCGTGATATGTAACCGGGCGTCGCCCGCAGAGGAGTCACGCGATGGCCCGCAGCCAGAGCCGGCTGACCGCCGAGATCGATTTCGACCGCGAGGGGCGGCAGCACGGCTTCATCCGGCTGCCCCATTCGGTGCATCGCTCGGCTTACGGCTGGATCCCGATCCCGGTGGTCTCGATCAAGCACGGCGAGGGCCCGCGCGTGCTGTTGATGGCGGGCAACCACGGCGACGAGTACGAGGGCCAGGTGGCGCTCGGCCGGCTGATCCGCACGCTCGACCCCGGCGCGGTGCGCGGCCGCCTGATCATCCTGCCCTCGGCCAACTCGCCCGCGGCCATGGCCGGCACGCGCACCTCGCCGCTCGACGACGGCAACCTCAACCGCAGCTTCCCCGGCGATCCCTATGGCGGCCCGACCGCGCAGATCGCGCACTACATCGAGAGCGTGCTGCTGCCGCAATGCGACTATGTCTGCGATTTCCACTCGGGCGGCAGCTCGCTGACCTATATCCCGAGCGCGCTGTTGCGCCGCGGCCAGACCCCGGAAGAGCTCGACTGGGGCATCCGAATGCTGCGCTGCTTCGGCGCGCCGATCGGCTACCTCGTCGATGGCGGCTGGGGCGACCACACGCTGACCGCGGCGGCCGCGCGCGCCGGGGTGAAGCATCTCGGCACCGAGATCGCGGGCGGCGGCCAGGTGACGCCAAGCGCGCTCAAAATCCTCGAGAGCGGGCTGCGCCGCGTGCTCGTCGAGATCGGCGCGCTCGCCGTCGAGCCGCCCCCGCCGGCCGTCGCCGAGACCCGGATCATGCAGGTGCGCGGCGGCGACTATTACGTCTACGCGTCCGAGCCGGGCCTCTTCGAGCCGCTGGTCGAGCTGGGCGACGAGGTCGCGGCCGGCACCCCGGCGGCGCTGATCCATCCGCACGACACGCCGTGGCGCGAGCCGGCGCCGGCCGCCTTCGCCCGCGCCGGGATGGTGATCTGCAAGCGGGTCCCGGGCCGCGTCGAGCGCGGCGACTGCCTCTACCACCTCGCCGCCGACTTCGAACCATAAGCCGGCGCGGGACTGACGACGGTTCCGCCGGTGGCCGGTCTCAGGACCGCATGAAGCCTTCGAGCTCGTTGGCCGCCCAGTCGATCGCCTTGTCGATCGACATTCCGCCCTGGGTGCATTGCGCGACCATCTTGACCGCGGTCGCCTGGGTCGAGATCTGCTGCGCGATCTTGGGCGGCGCGGGTTCCGAGGCGAGCGACAGCTGAACATCGCCGCGCGGCGGGTAGTTGTAGATCGTGCCCTTGGGCGGACCGACCTCGGCCCAGGTCGGAAAATCGTGCATCTTTTCGTAGGGCGGGATGTCGTAGCCCTTGCTGGCGGCGACGAGCTGGCCGATCGCCTCCGGCTGCAGCAGGTAGGTGAGGAGGCTCTTCGCCGCCGCCTTGTTCTGCGAAAACTGCCAGATGCCCCAGAAATAGCCGATGAACGGATCGAACCGGCCCTGCGGCCCCTTGGGGCTCGGGAAGGTCCATAGCTGCTCGCCGATCGGCGGCGCGTCGCGCACCGCGACCGCCCAGGCCGAGGGCGGGTTCATGATCAGCGCGCCCTTGCCGGCGATCAGCCATTTGTTGTTGCCGGCATCGTCCCAGGCGAAGACGTCGGCCGGCAGGTTGGGCACCAGCTTCTGGAACCACTGCAGGACCTGGCGGGTCGCGTCCGACTTGACCGCGATATTGCCTTGCGCGTCGACCAGCGTCGCGCCGCCGGCGCGCAGCCGGGCGCTGACCCAGTCATAGGAGTCCGAAGTGGTGCCGAGCGGCATGCCGAACGGGTAGCCGGCCTTGGCGCATTTCTCGGCCGCGTCGAGGAACGCATCCCAGGTCCAGTGGTCGACCAGCTCCTTGTCGGGCGCGCCGCCGGCCGGGTACATCTTCTGCACGTCGAGCCCGGCATGCTGCTTCAACAGGTCGATGCGCCCGCAGGGCGGCTTCGACTGGCTGCCGACGCAGGTCGGCACCGCGACCCAATGCCCGTCTTCCTTGCCGAGCATCTCGGCGACATGCGGCGGCGCGCCGTTGGTCGCGACGAGCGCCTTCACCACATCGTCGACCGGCTCCAGCGCGTCGGCCTTGTCGCGCACGTTCCAGTTGGAGATGGCGAGGATGTCGTGGCCCGACCGCGCCTCGCGCTCGCCGGCGATGGTGATGAGAAGCTTGTCGCCGTTCGAGGTGATGAAGTCGATCGCCAGGTCGACCTTCTCCTTCGCCGCCCAGGCGTTACACAGCTTGGTGAGGACGTCGTTGGCGCCCGGCACCCAATGGTCCCAGAACCCGACCTTGAGCTGGCCCGCGGCAAAGGCGCCGCGCACGAAGGGCGCCGCCAGCGTCGCCGCGCCCGCGGTTGCGAGGACGCCACGCCGGGTCAGAGCCTTGTTCATCAGCATCTCCTCCTTTGCAGCCCCCGCGTCGCGGAGGGAGCGACCCGCGCCATCGTCAGCGCATCGTCGGCATCACGTATTCGGCCCCGGCGCGGATGCCGGTCGGCCAGCGCGCGGTCACCGTCTTGAGCTTTGTATAGAAGCGCACGCCCTCGCCGCCATAGACCGCCGTGTCGCCGAACAGCGAGCGCTTCCAGCCGCCGAAGCTGTGGAACGCCATCGGCACCGGGATCGGCACATTGACCCCGACCATGCCGATCTGGACGCGGCTGGCGAATTCGCGCGCGGCGTCGCCGTCGCGGGTGAAAATCGCGGCGCCGTTGCCGTATTCGTGCTCGCTGACGAGCCGCGCGGCGCTGTCGAAATCGGGCGCGCGGACGACCGACAGCACCGGGCCGAAAATCTCCTCCTTGTAGATGCGCATGTCGGGCCGGACCTCGTCGAACACGCTGCCGCCGATGAAGAACCCGTCCTCGTAGCCCTGCAGCCTGAGGTCGCGCCCGTCGACCGTCAGCTTCGCCCCTTCGCGCAGCCCGAGATCGATATAGGAGCGCACGCGGTCGAGATGCTGGCGGGTGACGAGCGGCCCCATCTCGGCGGCGGGATCGCTGCCGGGGCCGATCTTGAGCGCCTGCACGCGCGGCGCCAGCTTGTCGAGCAGCGCGTCGCCGACGCCGCCGACCGCGACCGCGACCGACACCGCCATGCAGCGCTCGCCGGCGGCGCCGTAGGCCGCGCCCATCAGCGCGTCGGTCGCCTGGTCGAGATCGGCGTCGGGCATCACCACCATATGGTTCTTGGCGCCGCCCAGCGCCTGCACCCGTTTCCCGGCCGCGGCGGCGGTCGAATAGATGTATTCGGCGATCGCGGTCGAGCCGACGAAGCTCACCGCGGCGATCCCCGGATGGGCGAGGATCGCGTCGACCGCCTCCTTGTCGCCGTTGACGACATTGAAGACGCCGGGCGGCAGGCCGGCCTCGGTCAGGAGCTCGGCGAGGCGCAAGCCGGCCGACGGATCGCGCTCCGACGGCTTCAGGATGAAGGTGTTGCCGGCGGCGAGCGCGATCGGGAACATCCACATCGGCACCATCGCCGGGAAATTGAACGGCGTGATGCCGGCGCAGACGCCCAGAGGCTGGCGCACCGACCAGGAATCGATGCCGCGCCCGACCTGCTCGGTGAACTCGCCCTTCAACAGATGCGGGATGCCGCAGGCGAACTCGACGACCTCGACGCCGCGCGTGATCTCGCCCTGCGCGTCGGAGAACACCTTGCCGTGCTCCTCCGAGATCACCCGCGCCAGATTGTCGTGCTCGCGCGCCAGGATTTCGAGGAACCGGAAGAGGATGCGCGCGCGGGTCAGCGGCGGCGTCGCGGCCCAGCCCGGAAACGCCTTCGCCGCCGCCTGCACCGCGATGTCGAGCTCCGCGGCGCTGGCGAAACCGACCCGGCGGATCTTATCGCCGGTCGCCGGGTTGAAGACGTCGCCGCCGCGGCCGCCGTTCCCGTCGACGCGCCGGCCGTCGATGTAATGGGGGATGTCGCTCATCGTCGGGGGTCCCGCTTGCTGCCGCCGGCGCGCATCATAAGCCGCGCCGCCGTCGCCGGCAGCGGAATTATGACCGCAGCGCCGCCCCCCGCGCCGGCTCGGAACCGGCTACGAGAACAGCAAGGCGGCGTAGGCGGAATAGGCCGTCCAGCCGACCAGCGCGGCGACCGCGGCCCAATAGAACAACGGATAGAACGGAACTCGCATCCGACCCAAGCCACCCCGGCGGTTGCGATAGCGAGGACCGGGCCGGCCCAAGTCCGGCCCTTCCCCTTGATAAGCAGTAGGACGCTCGGGCGTGCCCAAGGTTCCGCGCGGTTTCATTCACCGACCGCCTCGGCTATCATCGCCGCGCCGCGACAGGGCGCCGCGCGAGAGGCTTTGGCATGTTCGACAGCACGACGACGATCCTGATGCTGCTGGCGATCGCGCTGATCTACATGCTGCCGACGCTCGTCGCTTTCGGCCGCGAGCACCCGCGCCGCCATGACATCGTGCTGGTCAACGTGCTGCTCGGCTGGACGTTGATCGGCTGGCTCGCCGCGTTCTTCTGGGCGGCGCTGACGCCGGTCGAGGGCCAGCCGACCTGACCGGCCGCCGGGCGCCGGTCACCAGGGGCGCTCAGCGGGCGCCGGTCACCTGATAGAGCGCGACGGCGGCCGCGGTGGCGACGTTGAGGCTGGGCATCGCCACGCTGGTCGGCAGCCGCGCGAGATAGTCGCAGCGCTCGCGCACCAGGCGGCGCAGCCCGTCGCCTTCGGCGCCGAGCACCAGCGCGACGCGCGGCGGCAGGTCGAGGCTCGCCAGCGTCTGCGGCGCGCGCTCGTCGAGCCCGCAGCACCAGAACCCCGCCTCCTTGAGGCGGTCGAGCGTGCGCGCCAGATTCGTCGCCTCGACCAGCGGCACCAGCTCGAGCGCGCCCGAGGCCGCCTTGGCGAGCGCGCCCGCCGGCGGCGGCGCGCCGTGCGCCGCGACGACCACCCCGCAGGCGCCGAACGCCGCGGCGGCGCGCAGCACCGCGCCGACATTCTGCGGGTCGCCGACCTGGTCGAGCACCACCAGCGCCGCGCGCGGCGCCAGCGCCGCGGCGCGCAGCACGTCGTCGAGGTCGGCCGGCTCGGCCGGCTCGACCTCGAGCGCCAGCCCCTGATGCACCGCATCCTCGCCGACCAGCGCGGCGAGACCGGCGCGGTCGAGGATGCGGAGCGGCTCGCCGTCGCCGCGCCGCTCCGCCTGCGCCGCGCCGATCAGCGCGCGCGCCTCGTCCGCCTGCCCCGCCAGCGCCGCTAGCCGCCGCCAGCGCCGCGCCGGGTTGGCGAGCGCGGCGGCGACCGGATGGCGGCCGTAGAGCCAGCGCCCGCCGCCCTTCGGCGGCAGCCCGCGCGGCGCGCCCGGCGGCGGGCGGCGATTGCGTCGTTTGCCCGGCAATGCCACGATCCTCCCCACCGCCGCCAACCTAATGCACCCGGGGAGACGCCGCCATGCGCCGCAGCGAGGAGCGCATACTGACCACCCATACCGGCAGCCTGCCGCGCCCGCCCGAGCTCACCCGCCTCTATGTCCGGCGCAGCCGCGGCGAGGCGATCGACGAAGCCGAACTCGACCGCCTTGGCAAGGCGGCGCTCGACCGGATCGTCGAGCGGCAGGCCGCAGCCGGCGTCGATGTCGGCAACAACGGCGAGCAGCAGCGCGAGGCCTTCTTCCTCTACGTGCAGCGCCGGATGAGCGGCTTCGGCGGCAGCTGGACGCGCTGGCCGCGCGGCGATGTTGAGCGCTACCCGCTCTTGAAGGCGCAAATGCGCGAGATGCTGGCGGCACGCGAGGCGGTTTCCAACATGGACCCGCCGAAGACGATCGGCCCGATCGCCTATCTCGACCCCGAGGCGGTCGAGACCGAGTGCCGCGACTTCGGTGCCGTGCTGGAGAGCAAGCCCGGGGTCTTTGTCGAGCCGTTCATGACCGCGCCCTCGCCGGGGATCATCGTCGGCGCGATGAAGAACGAGTTCTACGACACCGAGGAGGCGTATCTGGCGGCGGTCGCGAGCGCGCTGCAGGTCGAATACCGGGCGATCGTGCGCCACGGCTTCGTCCTGCAGCTCGACTGCCCCGACCTCGCGCTCGAGCGGCACCTGACCTACAACGAGCGCCCGCTCGCCGACTTCCTCGGCTTTGTCGAGCGGGTCGTCGCCGCGATCAACCGGGCGATCGCGGGCATCCCGCGCGACCGGGTGCGGCTCCACGTCTGCTGGGGCAATTACGAGGCGCCGCACGACCGCGACGTGCCGCTCGCCGACATCATGCCGATCCTGCTTCAGGCGAATGTCGGCGGTTTCGTGCTGCCCTTCGCCAACCCGCGCCACCAGCACGAATACCGCGTGCTGGCCAAGCACCGCCTGGCCGACGACCAGGTCATCGCTGCCGGGGTGATCGACGATCTGACCAATTTCGTCGAGCATCCCGAGGTCGTCGCCGACCGGCTGGAACGCGTCGCACAGGCGGTCGGCGACCCGCGCCGGGTGCTGGCCGCGACCGATTGCGGCTTCGACACCGCGGCCGGCATGGGCCGGGTGCCCGAGGACGTGGTCTGGGCCAAGCTCAAGGCGATGGCCGACGGCGCGAAGATCGCGACCGACCGGCTGTTCTGAGCGCGGCTCGGCCGCTGCCGCTTCAATCGCCCTCGCCGAGCCCGAAGCAACGGGCGAAGGCGCGCAGATCGCCGTTGGCGAAGCGCGCCGCGCAGTGCGGGTAGTATTGCGGCCAGACCCGGGCGACGAAGGCGACCTGCTGCTCGGGCGGGACGCAGCCCGGGGTGCCGGCCTCGCGGTGCAGGTCGCGGCGCAGCTGCCGGGTCAGGCCGAACAGACCGTCGCCCATCCAGGACCGCGCGCACG
The DNA here is from genome assembly GCA_035507475.1 of Allostellaceae bacterium. GTDB lineage: Bacteria > Pseudomonadota > Alphaproteobacteria > ATCC43930 > CGMCC-115725 > DATARH01. The sequence continues at coordinate 29,796 of DATJOB010000290.1, forward strand.
GGTCCATCTGCTCGCCGGCCTGGCTCTGGGTATAAACCGCAATCGCCTGGGCTTGCGGCGGCGCGAAGCCGGCCGCGATCAAAAGCGCAATCAACGTCGGTGCCGTCATGCACCGCCCCCTCCGGTTGTTGAAGATAGGGTCGACGCGGAGCAACGCCGCGGCATACCGCGCGCGGTTTAAAGAAGCTCCGGATCATGTGTGAGAACACAGCTGTAAGAGCGGCAGCTGCGGCCGGATCGTCTTACGGTATCAGCACATCGCTAACTTGACGTTATTGCCCCTGCGGCCCGAACGAGCCGACGATTATTGGGTATTACACAAAAATGTCGATTTTCGGGCAGAGGGGTCCCGCGAGGTGACGCACCGGCAGCGCCACCTGCCAAACGGTCGACCCGGATCGGGCCGCCGCACCGGGATGGGCGCCGCGGCTAGACCTCTTCGCCGCGATGGGCGCGCGCCTCGGCCGGCGACAGCACGGTGTTCCAGGCATGCGTCGGGATGCGATGGTTCGCCGCGGGCTCGCGCCAGGTGTTGATCGGGTCGCGCCCCTGCTGCACGGCGCGGACCTGGTCGCGCAGCATCTCGCGCAGCCAGACGACGCCGATATCGCTCGACGCGAGGTTTTCGAGCGCGTGGACCGCGATCGCGCGCTGCCCCTCCTGCGCCTCGAGGTCATCGGGGTTGCGCTGCCGCGCCTCATAGGAGCGGTTGGTGTTCGAGCCGACCCGCTCGGGGATTTCCGCCGCGGTGCGCGGCGTCCAATCCGCCATCGGGACGCCGTTTTCGAGCGGCCAGCAGACGATGCTGAGGCCGCGGATCGTCTCGTTGTCGACCGGCACGACCCAGGACAGCTCGGACGCCCGGTCCTGGCGCATCGGCAGGGTGCCGGGCTCGTGGATGTTGGCGATCAGGAAGATGTTGGGCACGACGCACTCGACATAGCGCACCAGCCGGTTGCCGTTCGGCAGGTCGTTGACGAATTTGTAGCGCACCCCGAGCGCGGTCTTCTCGAGGCTGAGCGCCGGCCGGCCCTGCATCATCGCGCCGACGAACTGCTCGCCGCTGATCATCTTGTGCAGCACCAGGAGGTGGTAGGGGTCGACGATGTTCTCGTAGTGCTGCAGCCAGTTGCAGTCCTTGACGTAGCCGGCGGAATAGTCGCCCCACACCCGCATCCCGCGCAGCGCGACATCGTTGCGGTAGCGCGTGTCGATGATGTCGTACATCGGAAACAGCGGCTCGCTGCCCGGCGGGCCCATATAGGCGAAGACGAGGCCGCCATATTCGAGCGTCGGATAGGCCTCCTGCCAGATGTCCATCTTCCGGCGGAACTCCTCGCTCTCGCACGGCATGTCGAGGCATTGGCCCTGCGTGTCGTAGAGCCAGCCGTGGTAGCAGCAGCGGATGCCGTCTTCCTCGATCCGCCCCCATTCGAGCGAGGCGCCGCGATGCGCGCAATGCGGTTCGAGCGCGCCGACGCGGCCTTTCTTGTCGCGGAAGACGACGATCTCTTCACCGAGCAGCTTGACCTTTTTCGGCAGGTCCTCAAGTTCGTCCGACGGGCAGACCGGCTGCCAATAGCGACGCAGCAACTCGCCCATTGGGCTG
>DATJOB010000291.1:0-20677 GCA_035507475.1 Allostellaceae bacterium
CTCTGTCGCAGTGCCGCAAGCTCATCCGCGAGCTGGGCCTGAAGGCGGTGGTCGCGGCCGACACCGCGGGCTCGGCGGCCGAGGTCGCGGCCCTGGGCGATCCCTCGGTCGCGGCGATCGCGTCCGAGCTCGCCGGCGAGATCTACGGCCTCGCCGTGGTGCGCGCCGAGATCGAGGATGCCGCCCACAACACCACGCGCTTCCTCGTCATGGCGCGGGAGCCGAGCGACCCCAACCCGGCGCGCGGCCCGGTCGTCACCACCTTCGTCTTCAACGTGCGCAACGTGCCGGCGGCGCTCTACAAGGCGCTCGGCGGCTTTGCGACCAACGCGATCAACATGACCAAGCTCGAGAGCTACATGGTCGGCGGCAGCTTCGCCGCGACCCAGTTCTACGCCGATGTCGAGGCGCATCCCGACGACCGGCCGCTGCAGCTGGCGCTCGAAGAGCTCGCCTTCTTCTCGACCGAGGTGAAGATTTTGGGCGTCTACCCGGCCGCGCCCGAACGGCTCGCCGCCGGCCAGGCCTGAGGACGCGATCCAATGCCGACAGTCGACCATGACGTATTGCGCCGCATCGGCGCGCGCATCTTCGCCGCCGGGGGAAGCAGCGAGGAGGAGGCGGCGATCGTCGCCGACCATCTCGTCGAGGCCAATCTCAAGGGCCACGACAGCCACGGCGTCGGCATGATCCCCAGCTACCTGCGCAACCTCGCCAATGGCAGCTGCGTCGCCAACCGCGCCGGGCGGGTCGCCAGCCGCTCGGGCTCGCTGATCGCCTATGACGGCGAGCGCGGCTTCGGCCAGATCGTCGCCCGCGCCGCGACGCAGATCGGCATCGAGGCGGCGCGGGAGAGCGGCGTCGCGGTGGTCGCGCTGCGCAACGTCCACCATATCGGCCGGGTCGGCACCTATGGCGAGATGGCGGCCGAGGCCGGGCTCGTCTCGCTGCATTTCGTCAACATCACCGACCAGAAGCCGGCGGTGGCGCCGTGGCGCGGCGGCGACGCGCGCTTCGGCACCAACCCGGTCTGCATCGCGATCCCCGCCGCCGAGCCCGGCCGCCCGGTCGTCCTCGACATGGCGACGAGCCTCGTCGCGATGGGCAAGGTGCGGGTCGCGCGCAACAAGGGCGAGACGCTGAAGCCGGGGACGGTGCTCGACGCCGCCGGCCAGCCGAGCGTCGATCCCGCCGTCATGTTCCGCCAGCCTCGCGGCGCGCTCCTCACCTTCGGCGAGCACAAGGGCTACGCGCTCGCCCTCGTCTGCGAGCTGCTGGCCGGCGCGGTCGGCGGCGGGCGCACGATGCGTCCCGAGTACCAGGACGGCGGCACCACGACCAACGGCATGTTCAGCGTGTTCATCGACCCGGCGCGGCTGGTCGATCGCGCCTGGATGCTCGACGAGATCAGGGCGATGACCGATTATGCGACCGCCTCGCCGGCGCGCGATCCGGCGGCGCCGGTGCTGATCCCGGGCGATCCCGAACGCCAGTCGCGCGCCCGCCGCATCGCCGAGGGCGTGCCGATCGACGACGAGACCTGGCGCGAGATCGTCGAGGCGGCGCGCGGCGTCAACGTGCTGGTGGAAGCGCCGGCGTAGCTGAACTATCGCCCTCGTCATCCCCGGGCTTGACCGGGGGATCCGGGATGGCTGGGAGGAGAGCATGAAGATCAAGCGGATCGAGCATATCGCGGTCGCGGTCGAGAACCTGGACGGCGTGGCCAAGCTCCTCGGCGACACGTTCGGCCTCGACCTCGAATACACCGAGGAACGGGTGCAGACGCGGATCGGCATGCTCCCGGTCGGCGAGACCTATATCGAACTGCTGCAAGGCGTGACGCCGGAATCGGGCGCCAGCAAATGGCTCAAGGAGAAGGGCCAGAGCCTCTTCCACATCTGCTTCGAGGTCGACGACATCGACGCCGCGCTCGCCGAATTGAAGGCGAAGGGCACGCCGCTCCTCAACGACGAGCCGATCATCGGTCACGCCAACTGCCGGATCGCCTTCATCGATCCGCGCGCGACCGGCAACCTCTTGTTCGAGCTGGCCGAGATGCCGAAGGACGGCCACGCGGGACATTAGTCCGCCGCAGTGCGTCCTTCGAGACGGTCCTTCGAGACGGTCTTTCGAGACGGGGGGCCGTGCAGCCTCCTGCGGAGGACGCCGGGGCGCGGGCTACAGCTTCGCCTTGAGGAAGGCGGCCATGCGGTCCCAGGCCTGGCCGGCGCAGGCGACGTCGTAGGCCGGGCTGCGCTCGTTGAAGAAGGCGTGCGCCGCGTCATAGCGGTAAATCTCCGGCCGCGCCGTCAGCATCGCGGTTTCGAGCGCGTCGACCGCGGCCGGCGTGCACCAGTCGTCCCGGTTGGCGAAGTGGCCCTGGAACGGAACCGCGATCTTCGCCGGGTCCGCGAATTCCGCGGGCGGGATGCCGTAGAAACACACCCCGGCAGTGCATTCGGGGATGTGCACGCAGGCCGCGACGGTCAGCGCGCCGCCCATGCAGAACCCCATCACCGCGACCTTGCCGCTCGACCCCTGGAGATGGCGCACCGCGCCGCGCAGGTCCTGGTGCGTCGCGTCGGCGAAGTCGAGGCTCGACATCAGGTGGTTGGCCTCGTCCGGCACCGCGGTGAGCCGGCCCTTGTAGAGGTCGGGGGCGAGCGCGTTATAGCCGGCGCGCGCGAAACGGTCGGCGACGCCGCAGATCTGGTCGTTGAGCCCCCACCATTCCTGGATCACGACGATGCCCGGCGCGCCGCGCGAAACCGTCGCCAGATAGCCCTTGCTGGTGCCGCCGTCGGGGCGGGCAAACTCGATCATCGCGCCCATCGTCGCCTCCCTAGAGTTCTCCGGTGTCCCCTTTTACCCGTCAGGGCCGGGCTTGTCCCGGCCTTGTCCGGGCATGACGAGAACGGAATGCCGCGGACTATGCGCGACGCAAAAACACGCGCACCAGAGCCTCGCAGCCGTCGCGGTCTTCGGCGTCGAAGCGGGCGAGCTTCGGGCTGTCGAGATCGAGCACGCCGGTGACGCGGCCGCCCTCGACCAGCGGCACCACGAGCTCGGATCGCGAGACCGGGTCGCAGGCGATATGGCCGGGGAATTCGTGGACGTCGGGCACCAGCACGCTCTCGCCGCGCGCGGCGGCGGCGCCGCAGACGCCGGCACCCCAGGCGATGCGCACGCAGGCCGGCTGCCCCTGGAACGGCCCGAGCACCAGTTCGCCGCCTTGGGCGAAATAGAACCCGGCCCAGTTGAGGTCGGGCAGGCCGTGATAGACGAGGGCGGCCATGTTGGCGGCGTTGGCGATGCGGTCGGGCTCGCCCTCGATCAGCGCTTCGAGTTGCCGGCCGAGGTCGCGATAGAGCGCCGCCTTCTCGGTCATTCGTAGGGCCGGTCGCCGGCGATCTGGACGCGGCGCATCACCCGCAGGTGGGGCCCGGCATCGTTGATCGCGAGGTGCTTGACCGCGCGGTTGTCCCAGAATGCCACCGAGCCCGGCTGCCAGCGGAAGCGGCAGGTGAACTCGGGCCGGTTGCCGTGCGCCAGCAGATAGTCGAGGAGCGGTTGCGATTCCTCCTCGGTCATGCCCTCGAAGCCGACCGTGTAGGCGGCGTTGACGTTGAGGAGCTTGCGCCCGGTCTCGGGATGGGTACGCACGACCGGATGGCAATTGACCGTCTCGCGCCAGTCCGGCCCCTGGCGCACCTTGGCGGCGCGGTAGGCGTTGCGGTTGGCGGCCGGGCCCGCGACCTTGCGGTCGGTATGCACGGCGCGCAGCCCGGCGAGCACCCGCTTCATGCCCTCGGACAGCGTCTCGTAGGCGAGATACTGGTTCGAGAACAGCGTGTCGCCGCCATAGGGCGGCACCTCGATCGCATAGAGGATCGCGCCCATCGGCGGCTCTTCCATCATCGTCGTGTCGGCGTGCCAGTCCTCGCCGACGATGTGCCGGTCGCCCGGCTCGCGGCGGATCATCACGATCTCGTCGTCTTCCTGCATCCCGCGATAGTTCGGGTGGACGAAGATCTCGCCGAAGCGGCGGGCGAAGGCCTTGTGCTGCGCCGCGTCGAACGCCTGGTCGCGGAAGAAGACGACGCCGTGCTCGTTGAGCGCGGCGCGGATCTCGGCGATCGCCGCATCGTCGAGCTCGTCGCCGATGCGCACGCCGTCGATCTCGGCGCCGCAGCCCCCGGCGACCGGCTCGACCGCGATCCGGCTGTTGCGCATGGACCTGCTCCTCCTGCCCGCGAAAGTTAGGGCCGGGCTTGGCGAGGGTCAATCGAGGGTGCTGCAACGGCGATGTGCGTGCTTCGAGGCGCCCACCGGAACAAGTCCGCTTGGTCGCACCTCAGCCCGGCGCGAGCCGGGGCCTCGAAGGACGCATCGGCGATATTCGGCTAAACTGGCGCAGTGATCCCGCGCCGGACGATCCTAGCCGCTGCCGCCCTGCTGCCGATGCCCGCGATGCCCGCGACCCCGACCGCTCTTGCCTACGAAAACGGCGCCCTCTCCTGGCCGGGCGGCACGGCGCGCGCCGCTTGCGGCACGGGCGGGGTGCGCGCCGACAAGCGCGAAGGCGACCATGCGACCCCGGCCGGGAGCTTCCCGCTGATCCGCGCGTATTATCGCCCGGACCGGCTGGCGCCGCCGGCGACCGGGCTGCCGCTCGCGGCGCTGCGCCCGCAGGACGGGTGGTGCGACGATCCCGCCGACCCGCGCTACAACATGCCGGTGACGCTGCCCTATCCGGCGAGCCACGAGGAATTGTGGCGCGCGGACGGGCTCTACGACCTGATCGTCGTCATCGGCTACAACACCAGCCCGGTCGTGGCCGGCAAGGGCAGCGCCATCTTCCTCCATGTCGCGCGCGCCGATTTCGCCGGCACCGAGGGCTGCATCGCGGTGGCGCGCGAGGTGCTGGCGCCGCTCTTGGGCTTGCTTGGGCCGGGCAGCACGATCACCATCGGGAAGTAGGCCGCGCCTCCGCATGTCCTTAGCGGGCCGGAGCCGTAAGCCGAGCCGGACGGCTCGGTGCACTTGATGGAGACAATTCATGGGTCTGGCGGTCGCGATCCAGATGGACCCGATCCACACCGTCAACATCGACGCCGATTCGACCTTCGCGCTGGCGCTCGAGGCGCAGTCGCGCGGCCACGCGATGTACCATTATCTGCCCTCGGCGCTGACGCTGCGCGACGGCCGGCTCTACACCAAGGGCCGCACGCTCGAAGTGTTCCGGCGCTACGGCGATCACCACAAATTCGGCGCCGACGAGGAATTGGCCCTCGAAGGCGTCGACGTGATCCTGATGCGCCAGGACCCGCCCTTCGACATGGCCTACATCACCGCGACCCACATGCTCGAGCTGCTGCCGCCCGACGGGCCGCTCGTCGTCAACGACCCGGCTTCGGTGCGCAACGCGCCGGAAAAGCTCTTCGTCCTGCGCTTCAAGGAGCTGATGCCGCCGACGCTGCTGACCCTCGACCGCGACGAGATCAAGGCGTTCTGGGACGAGCACAGGGAGATCGTGCTGAAGCCGCTCTTCGGCAATGGCGGGGCCGGCATCGTCCATCTGCGTCCGGGCGACGACAACCTCAACTCGCTGCTGGAGATGTACCAGCTGATGTACCGCGAGCCGGTGATGGTGCAGCGCTACATCCCCGAGGTGCGCCGGGGCGACAAGCGCATCATCCTGATCGACGGCGAAGCGGCGGGCGGCGTGCTGCGCGTCCCGGCGGAGGGCGAGTCGCGCGCCAACCTGCATGTCGGCGGCCGCGCGGTGAAGACCGAGCTGAGCGTGCGCGAGCAGGAGATTTGCGCGGCGATCGGCCCGACTTTGAGGGAGCAGGGGCTGATCTTCGTCGGCATCGACGTGATCGGCGACTACATCACCGAGATCAACGTCACCTCGCCGACCGGCATCCAGGAGATCGGCCGGCTCAACAACGACAACCTCGCCGCGAAGATCTGGGACGCGATCGAGGCGAAGGTCGCGGCGCGGGCGGAGCGCCGCCCGGCTTGACCGCTCCCCTCCCGCGGGCTTGACCCGGGCCCCCGTCTGCCGCGACCCTGCGACGGCAGGACGCGGATCGCCGTCAAGCCCGGCCGCGGGCAGCTTGCAGGCAGCTTGCAGGCAGCTTGGAGAAGGAACGAGAACGATGCCCGATGCGGGCGGTTACGACCCGGGAAGGCGGCAGGCGCCGCCGCGCAATGTCTTCGGCGAGCCGCTCGTCGAGTGCTGTGCGAAGCCGCTCACCGGCTTCTACCGCGACGGCAGCTGCAACACCGGCCCGGAGGATGTCGGCGTGCATACCGTGTGCGCGCAGATGACCGCCGATTTCCTCGCCTTCTCGAAGGCCGCCGGCAACGATCTGTCGACGCCGATGCCGCAATTCGGCTTCGCGGGGCTGAAGCCCGGCGATTGCTGGTGCCTCTGCGCCGCGCGCTGGAAGGAGGCGTTCGATGCCGGGCAGGCGCCGCGCATCCGCCTCACCGCGACGCACCAGGCGACGCTCGACATCGTGCCGCTCGAGACACTGCGGAAATACGCGCTCGACATCAGCTGACGCAACCGGCCGCGCCGCCGGCTCGTAGAATCATCGGTCGGCCGGCCGGCGTCGCGCCGCGAGCCCCGACCGTCCCGGGAGGACCCGATGTCTCCGATGCTCCCCGTGATCGCGCCCTTGGCGATCCTCGTGCTGATCTTCGTCCTGGCGCTGCTCGGCGGCTCGTTCTTCATGGTGGAGCAGGCGCAGGTCGCGCTGATCGAGCGCTTCGGCCGCTTCGCGCGGACCGCGCGCGCGGGGCTCAACTTCAAGCTGCCGATAGTCGAGCGCAGGGCCGGGCGGCTCAGCCTGCGCGTCCAGCAGCTCAACGTGAAGGTCGAAACCAAGACCAGCGACAACGTGTTTGTCGATATCGTCGTCTCGGTCCAGTACCACGTCGTCGAAGGCAACGAGTTCGAGGCCTTCTACAAGCTCACCAACCCCGAGCAGCAGATCACCGCGCACGTCTTCGACGCGGTGCGCGCGCAGGTGCCGACGATGACGCTCGACCATGTGTTCGAGAAGAAGAGCGACATCGAGGAGGCGGTGTCGAACGGCCTCAAGACCCGGATCAACAATTACGGCTACGACATCGACGGCTCGCCGGTCACCGACATCCAGCCGGACGACAAGGTGCGCGCGGCGATGAACGAGATCAACGCGGCGAGCCGGCTGCGCGAGGCCGCCGAGCAGCAGGGCGAGGCGGTGCGGATCAAGACCGTCAAGGCCGCCGAGGCCGAGAAGGAGAGCAAGAAGCTGCAGGGCGAGGGCGTCGCGGCCGAGCGCATCGCGATCGCCGAGGGCATCCGCGCCTCGGTCGCCGCGCTGCTCTCGGTGCGCGAGGGCGGGATCTCGCCCGAAGAGGCGATGCGCACGCTGATCCTCACCCAGTATTTCGACACGCTGCGCGCGATCGGCGCACAGAGCCGCGCGACGACGGTGTTCCTGCCGCATTCGCCGAGCGGCATCGCCGAGGTGTCGCAGCAGATCGCGCAGGCGATCATGGTCGGCAACCAGGTTCCGGCGCCGACCGGAGCCGCGCCTGCCCCGGCCGCGCACCCGGCCGCGGGCAGCGTGCCGGCCAGCCCGCCGCGGGCGGCGTGACATGGGCCTGATCGCCCGGCTCTTCGGCGGCAAGGCGCCCGCGACGCGCTGGATCGAGCTCGACGAGCTGCGCCGGACGCTGGCCGGCACGGTGCCGCCGCTGGTCGTCGATGTCCGCGGCGCCGACGAGTTCGACGGGCCGCTCGGCCATATCGCCGGCGCGCTCAACATCCCGGTGCCCGAGCTGGCGGCGCGGCGCGCCGAGATCGCCGCAGCGCGGCGGCCGGTCGTGCTGGTCTGCCTGACCGACAAGCGCTCCGCCGCCGGCGCCGCCGCGCTGACCGCCGCGGGGCTCGCCGATGTCGCGGTGCTGCGCGGCGGCATGACGGCATGGAACGCGGCGCCATGATGCGGATCACGATCTGCGGCATCCCCGAGCTGGGCGCGCATTGCGAAGCCGGGGTCACCCACGTGCTGTCGATCCTCGACCCCGGCTGGCCCGATCCCGTCGCCTTCGCCGATTTCCCGCCGCACCGGCGCGAGGCGCTGCGCTTCGACGACGTGATCGCCGAGCTGCCCGGCGTGGTCGCGCCGTCTGCCGTGGACGTCGCCGCGCTGCTCGCCTTCGGCCGCGAGGCGGCCGAGGCCGGCGCCGCCGGGCATGTGCTGATCCATTGCCACGCCGGCGTCTCGCGCTCGACCGCCAGCGCGGCGCTGCTGCTCGCGCAGGCCGATCCGGCGCGGCCCGCCGCCGCGATCTTCGACGAGATCGGCCGGCTGCGGCCGCGCGCCTGGCCCAATCTGCGGCTCCTCGAACTGGGCGAGGCGGCGCTCGGCCGGCAGGGCGAGATCGTCCCGGCGGTCGCGCGCCAGTACCGTCGGGTGCTCGCCGCCGACCCGGTGTTCGGCAATTACATCCGCGAGAACGGCCGCGGCCGCGAGGTCGAGCTCGCCGAACGCGGCGCGTGACCAGAGCGGGATCGATTCGACCCTATCGGATAGTCTAGCCCGCTTCCGGCGGCCCCTTCAGTTCGACCGTGTTGCCGTCGGGGTCGGTGATGTAGACCGAGGGGCCGTAGCCCTCGGCGCCGTAGCGCCGCTGCGCCTCGCCGGCGGCGACGCCGTGCCGCGCGAGATGCGCGGTCAGCGCCGCCACGTCCATCGCGGCGATGCGCACCGCGAAATGATCCATGTTGCGGCCGCCGACCGAGGGACCGAGCGCCTCGCCGGGCCGGCACGGGACGAGGTCGATCATCGCGCCGCCGGCACGCATCTGCACCAGGCCGATCGATTCGAGGCGCCGCTCGACCGGACAGCCGAGCACGTCGCGGTAGAACGCAATCGCGCGGTCCATATCGGCGACGCGCAACACGACATGGTCGAGCCCGGCGACGGTCAGCGCCGGGATCGCGGCCTGGTCGAGGATCTTCACGTCGTCCGGCATCGCCCGCTCCTCCCTCGCTGCGGCAAAAGCCTAGCGAAGCGGCGTCGGCGCGGCAACTTTCGGCTGTCGCGGCCGGGGCGGCGCGCTAGAGTTTCGCGGCATCACAAAAGGAGCCGTCATGCAGCCGCTGCGCATCGGCGATTTCGCCGTCGACCGGATCGCCGATTTCGAAGGTCCGTCGTTCGACCCCTACGAGTTCTTCCCCGATTACGATCCTGAGGTGGCGCGCGCCAATCCCGAGCTGATCGGGCCGCGGCTGCTCGACCCGGCGAGCGGCAAGCTGGTGTTCAGCTTCCACAGCTTCCTGGTGCGCACCGGCCGCCACACCGTGCTGATCGACGCCTGCATCGGCAACGACAAGGAGCGCCCGGCGCGGCCGCAATGGCATCGCTTCAAGAGCTCGTACATCGCCGATCTCGCGCGCCTCGGCGTCGCGCCCGAGGAGGTCGATTACGTGATGTGCACGCATCTCCACTGGGACCATGTCGGCTGGAACACCCGGCTCGTCGACGGCAGCTGGGTCCCGACCTTCCCCAACGCCAAATACGTGATGGCGAAGAAGGAATACGGGCACTGGCAGGACTTCCACGCGAGCGGCGCCGATCATCCCCATGCGACGGCGTTCGCCGACAGCATCCTGCCGGTGGTGCGGACCGGACAGGCGATGCTCGTCGACGACGATCACGCGCTCGAAGACGGGCTGTGGTTCGAGGGCGCGCCGGGCCACACGCCGGGCAATGTCGTCATTCACGCGCGGTCGGGCGGCGCGCGCGGAGTTTTCGTCGGCGACGTGCTGCACCACCCGCTGCAATGTCTGAAGCCCGAATGGTCGACCCGCGCCTGCACCGACATGGCGCTGTCGCGCGAGACGCGCACCGCGCTCGTCGCGTCCTACGCCGACAGCGACACGCTGATCCTGCCGGCGCATTTCCCCGACCCGACCGCCGGCCACATCAGGCGGCACGGCGCGGCCTACCGCTTCGCTTTCCGCGACTAGCGAGGCGACGGCGGGGCGGCTATCGCGCAGCTTTCCCGCTTCGCCCGCTGATCGATCAGGGGTTTTTCATCAATAGGTTGCGTGCGCCCAGCGGGGTTGCGGACCGGGGAACGAGTGGCCCGCGACCCCGTTGGCAAGGTGACGCGAGCGGCCTCGCAGGCCGGCTCAGCGCCTCCTATTCAAGCGCAGTTTTGGAGAGTCACGATGAACCCGACAATGCCCAGCACCGACAACGGCGCGCCCAACGCGATGCAGAACCAGACCGGCGGGACCGCCCAGGGGCCGCAGGCCAACGCCCAGGACCAGACGCAGGGCCAGATGGGCCAGGGTCAGATGGGCCAGGGCGGTCGCCGCGCCGAGGTCCAGCAGGCTCAGCAGCAGCTGAAGTCGCAGGGGCTCTATCGCGGCGCGGTCGACGGCATCGACGGGCCGGGGACCCGGATGGCGCTGCGCCGCTTCCAGAAGGAGCAGGGGCTGCGCCAGAGCGCGCAGCTCGATCAGCAGACGCTCGATCGGCTCAACGGCGCGAATAGCGGCATGAACGGCAACGCGACGCCGCCGACCACGGTCCCCAACGCGACGGGGACCACGAATACCGGCAGCGGCAACTTCAACAACGGGCATACGACGGGGACCACGACCCCCAACCGCTGATCGGCGACGCGCGTCCCCCCAGGGAAGCTCCCCAGGGAAGCTTTCGGGAGGCTTATCGCCAACGGCCGGGCCTCGCGCCCGGCCGAAGCGCGCCCGCGGCCGCGGGTTTCGCTTAGCCGCGATTTGGCCTGCGCCCGGCGCTCGGGCATAGTGGCGCGATGCTGCGCCCGATCCCGACCGCCCAAGACCTTGTCCTGGTCGGCGGCGGCCATGCCCATGTGTATGTGCTGAAGCGCTTCGGCATGCGCCCGGCGCCGGGGGTGCGGCTGACGCTGATCGCGCGCGATCTCGAGACGCCCTATTCGGGGATGCTCCCCGGCCATGTCGCCGGCCACTATGCCCGCGACGAATGCCACATCGACCTGATGCGGCTCGCGCGCTTCGCCGGCGCACGGCTGATCCACGACGAGGCGGTGGGACTCGACCGCGCCGGCCGCGCCGTGCTGTGCCGCGATCACCCGCCGATCCGCTACGATCTGGTCTCGCTCGACATCGGCAGCACACCGCGCGCCGACGGCGTTCCCGGTGCCGCCGAGCACGCGGTTCCGGTCAAACCGATCGACGGCTTCGCGCTGCGCTGGACGGCGCTGCTGGCGCGCGCCCGGGCGGCGGGCGCGCTGCGTCTCGCGGTGGTCGGCGGCGGTGCCGGCGGGGTCGAGCTGGCGCTGGCGGCGCAGCACCGGCTCGCCGCGCTGCTCGGCGCGCCGCAGGCGGTGAGCTTGGTGACGCGCGAGCGGCTGCTGCCGTCGCACCATCCGCGGGTGGCGGCGCGCGCCGCCCGCATTCTCGCCGCGCGCGGCGTCGCGGTCATGGTCGAGAACCCGGTCGTCCGGGTCGCGCCGGGCCGGCTGATCCTCGGCGACGGCGGCGCGATCGACTTCGACGAGGCGCTGTGGGTGACCGAGGGAGCGGCGGCGCCCTGGCTCGGCGAAACCGGGCTTGCGCTCGACCCGCGCGGCTTCGTCGCAACCGATGCCTGCCTGCGCTCGGTGAGCGACGCCACGGTGTTCGCCGCCGGCGACGTCGCCGCGATGCGCGGCCATCCGCGCGACAAATCCGGCGTCTACGCGGTGCGCGCCGGGCCGCCGCTCGCCGCGAACCTGCGCCGCGCGCTCGCCGGCCGGCGGCCGCGCCGCTGGGTCCCGCAGCGCCGCGCGCTGGCGCTGATCGGCACCGGCGACGGGCGCGCGATCGCCTCGCGCGGCGGGCTCGTCGCCGAGGGCGCGTGGCTGTGGCGGCTGAAGCAATCGATCGACCGGCGCTGGATGCGCGGCTACCGCGAGCTGCCGGCGATGGCCGAGGACGCGGCCGAGATGCGCTGCGGCGGCTGCGCCGCCAAGCTGCCGGCCGACATCCTCGGCCCGGTCCTGAAGCGGCTGGCGCCGGCGCGCGGCGGCGCGGTCGAGCTCGGCATTGGCGACGACGCCGCGGTGGTCGCGCTGCCCGGCACGCCGCCGCTGCTGCAAACCGTCGACTTCTTCCGCGCGATGGTCGACGACCCGTATCTCTTCGGCCGCATTGCGGCGACGCACGCGCTCGGCGACATCTACGCGATGGGCGGCGTGCCCGAGACCGCGCTCGCCATCGCCGCGCTGCCGCCGGCGCGCCCGGCGATCACCGAGCACGACCTGTTCCACATGCTGAGCGGCGGCGCCGCGGTGCTCGAGGCCGCCGGTGCGGCGCTCGTCGGCGGGCACAGCGCCGAGGCGGCCGAGCCGGCGCTCGGCTTCGCGGTCACCGGGCGGCCGCGGCCCGGCCGGCTGCTGCGCAAGGCGGGGCTGCGCGCCGGCGACCGTCTGGTGCTGACCAAGCCGCTCGGCACCGGCGTCATCCTCGCCGGCGAGATGCGCGGCCGCGCGGCGGCGCGCAGCGTCGCCGCGGCGATCGCGACGATGCTGCAATCCGCCGCCGCCGCCTCGGCGATCCTCGCCGCGCACGGCGCCACCGGCTGCACCGACGTGACCGGTTTCGGCCTGCTCGGCCATCTCGTCGAAATGCTCGCCGCCTCGGGCGCCGCCGCGCGGCTCGACCCCGACTCGGTCCCGGTGCTCGACGGCGCGCTCGACCTGCTCGGCGCCGGCATCGCCAGCTCGCTGCATGCCGGCAATTTCTCGACGCTGGCTTCGCTCGCCGGCGCCGACCCCGGCGCGCCGCTCGCCGCGCTGCTGATCGACCCGCAGACCGCCGGCGGCCTCCTCGCCGGCATCGCCGCGGACAGCGTCGCGGCCTGCGTCGCGGCGCTGCGCGAGGCCGGCTACGCCGAGGCGGCGGCGATCGGCGTCGTCGAGCCGCGGCGCGCGGCCCAGCCGCTGGTCGCGCTCGACCGGCGCTGCCTCGCCGCCGACGCGCTGGTTGCGGCCGCGCAATGAACGACGTGCCGCGCCGCGGCCGCGCCGCGCTGCCCTCGGTCGACCGCGTGCTGCGCGGCGCCGCGGCGCTTATCGAGCGCCACGGGCGGGCGCTCGTCACGGAAGCGGTGCGCCATGCGCTGGCTGCCCGACGCGCGGACGGCGCGGCCGCCGACATTGCGACGATCCTTGCCGATGTCGGGTGGGCGTTGGCACATCTGATGGCGAAGTCGCAGCGCCGCGTGTTCAACCTCAGCGGCACCGTGCTGCACACCAATCTCGGTCGCGCGCCGCTGCCCGAGGAGGCGATCGCGGCCGCGGCCGAGGCGATGCGCGAGCCGACGACGCTCGAATACCGGACCGAGGGCGGCCGGCGCGGCGAGCGCGACGACCATGTCGCCGGCTGGCTCACGCGGCTCACCGGCGCCGCGGCGGCGCTCGCGGTCAACAACAACGCCGGCGCGCTGGTGCTGGCATTGAACGCACTCGCCGCCGGCAAGGAGACGCTTGTCTCGCGCGGCGAGCTGATCGAGATCGGCGGCGCGTTCCGCCTGCCCGACATCATGGCGCGGGCGGGAACGACCCTGCGCGAAGTCGGCACGACGAACCGCACCCATCTGCGCGACTTCGCCGGCGCGATCGGGCCGCAGACCGGGCTCATCCTCAAGGTCCACACCAGCAACTACGCGATCCAGGGCTTCACGACCGCCGTGCCGACCCCCGCGCTGGCGGCGCTGGCGCAAAAGCACGGCCTGCCGCTGGTCGACGACCTCGGCAGCGGCACCCTCGTCGATCTTGCCGCCTGGGGGCTGCCGCACGAGCCGACCGTCGCCGAGGCGCTCAAGGCCGGCGCCGACCTCGTCACCTTCAGCGGCGACAAGCTGCTCGGTGGGCCGCAGGCGGGGCTCGTCGTCGGCCGCGCCGACCTCGTCGCGATGCTCGCGAAGAACCCGCTCAAGCGCGCCTTGCGCCTCGACAAGATCCGCCTCGCAGCGCTCGAAGCGGTGCTGCGCCTCTACGCCGACCCCGACCGGCTCGCCGAGCGGCTGCCGGCGCTGCGCCTGCTCACCCGGCCGGCCGCCGAGATCGAGGCGCAGGCGCGGCGGCTCTTACCCGCGGTCGCGGCGGCGCTCGACGGGATCGCGCGGGTCGAGCCGGTCGCGACGAAGAGCCAGATCGGCAGCGGCGCGCTGCCGGTGTCGCTGCTGCCGAGCGCCGGGCTGGCACTGCACCCGCTCGACGAGTCGGGCAGGGCGGTCGAGCGCCTGGCACAAGCGCTGCGCGACCTGACCGTCCCGGTGATCGGCCATATCGCGGGCGGCGCGCTGGTGCTCGATTTGCGCTGCCTCGACGACGAGGCTGCGTTCGTCGGCCAACTAACCCGCCGCGCCCGGTGAGCAGTCAGATTTTTCAGTTGTCATTCCGCGGCCCGCGCAACGCGCGTGAACCCGGAACCCAGGAACACGGACGCGAGCCGAATGGGCAAGCGCGCGTGTTCATGGATCCCAGGCTCGGCCTTTGGCCGCTCCGGGATGACGATGCCCGATCATGATCCTCGCCACCGCCGGCCATATCGACCACGGCAAGAGCGCGCTGGTGCGGGCGCTGACCGGTGTCGATCCCGACCGCCTGCCCGAGGAGAAGCGGCGCGGGCTGACGATCGATCTCGGCTTTGCCTATGCGACGCTGCCCGGCGGCGCGGAGTTGGGTTTTGTCGACGTGCCGGGCCACGAGCGCTTCCTGCCCAACATGCTCGCCGGCGTGCTGGGGATCGACCGGGTGTTGCTGGTCGTCGCCGCCGATGACGGGCCGCGGCCGCAGACCCGCGAGCATCTCGACGTGCTCGAGCTGATCGGCGTCGCCGAGGTCAGCGGGATCGTCACCAAGATCGACCGCGTCGACGCCGCGCGCCGCGACGCGGTGGCCGGCGAGCTGGCGGCGCTGCTCGCCGATGCAGGTTATCCCGAGGCGCCGGTCCTCGCTGTATCGAGCCGCACCGGCGACGGCATCCCGGCGCTGGCCGCGCATCTCGCCGAGCGCGCCGGCGCCGCCGAACGGGCGCGCGCCGCGGCGCCGCCGGCTGGGGGGTTCCGGCTGGCGATCGACCGGGTGTTCTCGCTGCCCGGCATCGGCCTCGTCGCGACCGGCACCGCGGCGAGCGGCAGCGTCGCCGCCGGCGACCGGCTGACCCTCAGCCCGCGCGGCGTCGAGGTCAGGGTGCGCGGCATCCACGCGCACAACCGGCCGGTGCCCGGCGCCGCGGCGGGTGAGCGTTGCGCACTCAACATCGCCGGCAGCTTCCCCGAAGGTGGCGGTCCGGCGCGCGGCGACTGGCTGCTCGCGCCGGCGCTGCACGCGCCGACCGCGCGGCTCGACGTGGCGCTGCGGATGTCGCGCGCGGCGCCCGCGGCGCTGCGCCCGGGCCTGCCGGTGCATGTCCATATCGGCACCGAGGACCGTGTCGGCCGGGTCGCGGCGCTCGGCTGGCGCGCTCTCGCGGCCGCGGAGGAAGGGTTCGCGCAGCTCGACCTCGACCGGCCGATCGGTGCGCTGTGGGGCGACCGGGTGGTGCTGCGCGACCATGCCGCGCGCCATACCCTGGCCGGCGGCCGGGTGGTCGATCCGTTTCCGCCGCGGCGCGGCCGCGCGCGGCCGGAGCGCCTGGCGCTGCTCGCGGCGCTGCGCGAGGCCGATCCCGGCAGCGCGCTCGAGCGGGTTCTGGGCCTCGCCGGCTGCCTCGACCTCGCGCCGTTCGCGCTGGCGCGCAACCTGGCGCTCGACGAGGCCGACGCGCTGGCGGCGGCGGGCGGCTTCGCCCGGGTCGGCGGGGCGCGCGCGCCGCACGCCGCGACCCGCGAGCGGCTCGATGCGCTCGGCCGTCGCCTCGAAGAGGCGCTGGCCGAGCGGCACCGCGCCGACCCCGACGATCTCGGCGTGCCGCGCCAGGCGCTGCTGCGCCGCGTGCGCGGTGAAGCGCCGGAGCCGGTGGTCGACGCCGCGCTCGCGGCGGCGATCGAGGCCGGCGCGATCGTCCGCGACGGCGCGCTGCTCCGTCTGCCGGCGCACCGCCCGCAGCTCAGCCGCGACGACGAGCGCCTGTGGCGCGCGGTCGCGCCGCTGCTCGAGGCCGGCGACCTGCGGCCGCCGCGGGTCCGCGAGCTGGCCGAGGCGGTCGGCCTCGACGCCGAGGCGATGGCGAAGCGGATGAAGCGGTTCGAGCGCTTCGGCCGGGTCGCCCCGGTCGCCGCCAACCGCTATTTCCCGCCGGCCGCGGTCGCCCGGCTCGGCGAGCTGGCGCGCGAGCTGGCGGCGGCCGACCCGGCAGGCGCCTTTACCGCGGCGGCGTTCAACGAGCGCTCCGGCGTCGGCCGCAACCTGACGATCGAAATCCTCGAATACCTCGACCGGATCGGCGTCACGCAGCGCGTCGGCGACGCGCGGATCGTGCTGCGCGATGCCGGGTCGGCGTTCGGCTGATCAGGCGGCGTCCCAGGTCCAGATGCGCACCGGGTTGGTGCGGCCGCGCACTGCGTGCGCGCCGCGATCGTGCAGCGCGGCGAGCGCCGCGGCGGTCTCGCCGTCGGTCCCGCGGTCGATCGCGCGGACCACCGCGTCGGCCGCGACGAGCGGCGTTTCGAGGCTGCGCGTCAGCCCCTGCAGCCGGCTCGCGGTGTTGACGGTGTCGCCGATGACCGTGAACGACAGGGTCTGCTCGCTGCCGACATCGCCGAGCACGGCCGGGCCGTAGTTGAGCCCGATGCCGATCGCCAGCCGCGGCTCGCCGGCGGCCTCGCGCGCCGCGTTCCACTCGGCGAGCGCGGCCAGCATCAAGCAGCCGCATTTGAGCGCGTTGGCGGCGTCCGCCGGGCTCGGCTCGGGAAAGCCGAAGAGCGCAAAGATCTCGTCGCCGATGTATTTCTCGACCGAGCCGCCGCAAGCGAAGATCTGCGCCGTCATGCGCTCGTGGAACTGGCGCAGCAGCGTGACCACGGCCTCGGGCGACATGGTCTCGGCCATCCGGGTGAAGCCGACGATATCGGCAAACAGCACCGCGACGTTCTGTCGCCGCACCGCGCCCAGCGGCTCGTCGCGCTCGGCGAGCAGCGTCGCGAAGTGCGGCGAGAAATAGCGCGCCAGGTTGCCGCGCGCGCGCTCGGCCGCCTCGCGCCGCCGGTCGATCTCGCGCAGCCGGGCGATGTCGCCGAGGGTCTTCTGCACGGTGATCTCGAGGTCGCCGAAATCGACGGGCTTGGTCACGAAGTCGAACGCGCCGCGGTTCATCGCGGTGCGCAGGTTGGCCATGTCGCCATAGGCCGAGACGATGATCGTGCGCACCTCGCTGCGCATCTCGCGCAACCGGGCGAGCAGGGTCAGCCCGTCCATCACCGGCATGTTGATGTCGAGCAGTATCAGCCCGATGTCGGGCTCGGCGGCGAGCGCGCCGAGCGCCTCCTCGCCGTGCCGGGCAAAGCGGAACTCGAACTCGCGCTCGCGGATCTGCCGGCGAAACCGCTGGGTGATCAAGAGCTCGAAATCGGGCTCGTCGTCGACCGCGAGGATCTTGGCGGGAGGCATCAGTCGGCGCCGGCCGCAAGCTGCTGCAAATGCGTCCGGAGCAGGTCGAAATCGACCGGCTTGGTGAGAAACTCGGCGGCGCCGTGCTCGGCCGCGCGGCGCCGCCGCTCGTCGTCGCCATACGCGGTGACCATCATCACCGGCAGGTCGGGGCGGCGCTCCTTGACGAGGCGCAGCAATTCGAGCCCGTCCATGCCCGGCATGTTGATGTCGGAGAGGATGACGATCAGCTGCGGCCTGATCTCCCCCGCCAGCTGGTTCAGCGCCTCCTCGCCCGAGGCGGCGAAGTGCAGCACGTAGACGCCCTGGCGCGCCTCGCGCCGGAAGCGCTGGCGGAACAGGTCGGGGACGTCGGGCTCGTCGTCGACGATCAAGATGCTGACGCTCACTGGCTGGCTCTCGCTGCGGCTGGTTGCGCGTGACGCGGCAGGCGGATGGTGAACTCGGTGAACGAACCCTCTTCGCTATCCACCGCGATCGTCCCGCCATGCTGTTGCGCGACGATGTCGTAGCTGATCGACAGCCCCAACCCCGTCCCCTCGCCGGTCGGCTTGGTCGTGAAGAACGGCTGGAACAGCTTATCGCGGATCTCGGCCGGGATGCCCGTGCCGTTGTCGCGCACCCGGATCTCGACCGCGTCGCCGGTCTCGCGGGTCGCCACCTGCAGCACCGGCCGGAAGCCGCCGCCGGCATGCTTCTGGGCCCGCTCGGCGGCGGCGTAGAAGCCGTTGCCGAAGAGATTGAGGAACACCCGCGTCATGTCCTGCGGCACCAACTCGATCGGCTCCAGGCTGCGGTCGAAGTCGCGCTCCAGCGTGATGTTGAAGCTCTGGTCCTGGGCGCGCGCGCCATGATAGGCGAGGTTGAGGCTATCCTCGATCAACGCATTGAGATCGACGGTGCGGCGCTCGCCGGTGACGCCGCGCGAGTGCTCCAGCATGCTCTTGACGATGTTGTCGGCGCGCCTGCCGTGCTCGGCGATCTTTTCGAGGTTGCCCGAGAGCATCGCCATCGTCTCGTCGAGCTCGGCGCGGCGGTCGGCGTCGAGCGCCGCGATGGCCGGCTCCGCCATGTCCTTCAATTCGCCGAGCAGCTCGTTCGACAGGCTGGCGAAATTGTTGACGAAGTTGAGCGGGTTCTTGATCTCGTGGGCGATGCCGGCGGTCAGCTGGCCCAATGAGGCCATCTTCTCGGCCTGGATGAGGCTCGCCTGCGCCGCCTTCAATTCGCCGAGCGCCGTCTCGGCCGCGTCGCGCGCCCGACGGATTTCGGCTTCGCTGCGCTTGCGCTCGGTGATGTCGCTGTAGATCAGCACGAACCCGCCATCCGGCATCGGGTTGTGGCGGACCTCGATGATGCGCCCGTCCGGCCGGGTCCGCTCGAAGCTGTAATGGTCGCCGAAGCGGGCGCGCAGCCGCGCGAGTTCGGCCTCCGGGTCGATGCGGCCGAATTCGCCGCGCGCGGCCAGGTAGCGGATGTATTCGTCGAAGCCGTGATGCTCGGCGAGAAACGCGTCGGGCAGGTCGAGCAGCTCCTGGAAATTGCGGTTCCACGCCGCCAGCCGCAGTCCCTGGTCGAACATCGCCACCCCGTCGGCCATGTTGTCGAGGGTGACGCGCAGCTCCGCCTGGCGCTGGCGGATTTCGTCGAGGAGGCGCGCGTTCTCCATGGCGATCACCGCCTGCGCCGCGAAGTTCTGCACCAGCGCGATCTGCTTGTCGGTGAAGGGGCGTACTTCCTGGCGATAGATGAACAACGTGCCGAGCAGCGTTTCGTCCTTGCGCAAGGCGACCGCCAGGCCGGTCCGGGCGCCGCCGAGATCGACGAGGGCGCGCCGTATCGGCACACCCTGCCGATACGGCTCCTCATCCATCAGGTCCGGCACGTGGACGACATCCGCGCCCGCGACGATGCGCCCATGCGTGAGAGAGCGATCCTCCTCGGGGGGAGCCATCGTCGCGACGAATTCTGCAAAGCGGGACGGAAAACCTCGCTGTGCGGCGTTTCTGTACTGCCCGCTCTCGTGCGTTCTGAGAATGCCGAAGGCGGCCTCGCACAGGGTGAGGGCCTTGTCGAGGATCGCGTCGAACACCGGCGCGAGGTCGCCGGGCGAGGCGTTGATGACGCCCAGCACCTCGGCGGTCGCGGTCTGTTGCTCCAGGGCCTCGCGCGTCTCGTTGATGAGCCGCGCGTTCTCGATGGCAATCACCGCCTGGTCGGCGAAGGTGGTGACGAGCTCGATTTCCCTGTCGGTGTACGGCTCGATCCTTCGGCGCCCCAGACCGATTGCCCCGATCGGCAAGCCTTCGCGAAGCAGCGGCACGCCCAAGAGCGTATGGAGGCCTCCCACCTTCGCGTCTTCCTTTACCTCGTAAAGCGGATCGGCCTGGCAATCGGGGATCTGAACGGTGGCGCGGCTCAGCGCGACGCGACCTATGAGGGTGCCGGCGCCGGGCCGGATCCTGACCGCGCGCTCGATCTTCTCGTATTCGGGCGCCATCGAATGCCCGGCCGCCCACCCATATTCGCCGTCCTGAAGGCGGTATATCGTCGCCTGATCGGCGCGGCATAGCCGGATCGCCGTCGCGACCACGCTCTCCAGCACCGGCTGCAAGTCGAAGGTTGAGCGGCTGATGACCTTCAGCACGTCGCTCGTCGCGGTCTGGTATTCGAGTGCCTCCTGGAGGTCGTCGGTGCGCTCGCGCAATTCGCCGAGGAGGCGCGCGTTCTCCATCGCGATGACCGCCTGCGCCGCGAAGTTCTGCAACAGCGCGATCTGCTTCTCGGTGAAGGGCCGTACTTCCTGGCGGTAGATGAAAATGTCGCCCAGGAATGCGCGATCCTTGCGCAGCGGGACGGCGAGGATCGTGCGCCCGCCGGCGAGGTCGACAAGCGCGCGCGGGAAAGCGTCGCCTTGTTGGTAATCCTCGCTCGCCGCGACATCCGCGATGTGCTCAAACGCGGAGCCGCGCAGCAACCGGCCGTGCGCCGTCGCCGGGCCCGGCCGCCGCGGTCCGCCCGCGAGGAATTCGGCGTAGGCCGGCGGCGCCCCACGGCTGGCGGC
>DATJOB010000292.1:0-3827 GCA_035507475.1 Allostellaceae bacterium
ACGGCCACGCGCTGACGACCAGCGCGGCGGCGCCCGGCACCGTGTTCCTCGCCAACCGCATGGGCCTGTTCCGCAGCACCGACCGCGGCGACAGCTGGGAGGACATGGAGATCGGCCGCTTCTCGCCGCTGACCTACGGCCGCGACATCCGCACCTCGCCGCACGACGCGAAGGTGATGTACGCGGCGCTGTCGCCGGCGGCGCGCTCGACCGACGGCTCGGTCTATCGCAGCGACGATGTCGGCCGCACCTGGCGGCGCTTCGACCACGGCGTCAAGGCCGACGCGACGATGATGGGTGTGACGCTCCATCCGCGCGACCCGGACCAGGTCTACGCGGTCTCGCGCGTCGGCCAGATCTTCGGGACG
This sequence comes from Allostellaceae bacterium, assembly GCA_035507475.1. Taxonomy (GTDB): domain Bacteria; phylum Pseudomonadota; class Alphaproteobacteria; order ATCC43930; family CGMCC-115725; genus DATARH01. The sequence continues at coordinate 369 of DATJOB010000292.1, forward strand.
CAGGACGGCGGCAAGAGCTGGTCGGAAAGCCGGCTGCCCGAGGGCGTGCGCGACGCCTACTGCATCGCGGTCGGCTGACCTCACGCTCCCACGGCTTGCGCCGTGGGTCCCTCCCTCTCCCGAGAGGGGCCATGCGAGCCGCGACGCCGAAACCCCTCTCCCGCCGTGCGGGAGGGGGTGGCTCCGGGCACAGCCCGGAGGCAGGTGAGGGGTCAACCTCGCTCCAGCCCCTCGATCGCATCGGCGAGCGCCAGGGTGCGCTCGGCCGCGGCGACGTGCAGGTTCTCGACGAGCCGGCCGTCGACCACGACGATCCCGTTGCCGGCGGCGACGGCTTCGCGATGCGCGGCGATGATCTTGCGCGCCTGCGCCACCTCCCCGGCGGCGGGCGCGAAGGCGGCGTTGGCGACGGCGATCTGCTTCGGGTGGATGAGGGTCTTGCCGTCGAAGCCGAGCGCACGCCCTTGCGCGCAAGCAGCCGCGAAGCCGGCGTCGTCGGCGAGATCGAGATGCACCCCGTCGAGTGCCGCGACCCCCGCCGCGCGCGCCGCGAGCAGCACCCATTGCAGCGCGCCGAGGAGCGGCAGCCGATCGGGCATGTCGCGCGCCCGCAGGTCGGCGAGGAGGTCGGAGGTGCCCATCACCAGCGCCGCGACGCGCCGGCTCGCGGCGGCGATTTCGGGCGCCGCCAGCACCCCGCGCGGCGTCTCGATCATGCACCACACCGCGACCGCCGGCGACGCGCCGGCCGCGTCGAGCGCCGCGACGGCGTCGCGCGGCTGCGCCGCACTCTCGACCTTGGGCAGCAGCACCGCATCGAGCGGCAGCGCCGCCGCGGCGCCCAGGTCCGCTTCGCCCCACGGCGTGTCGAGCCGGTTGACCCGCAGCACCAGCTCGCGCCGCCCGTAGCCGCCTTGCCGCAGCGCCGCGGCAATATTGTCGCGCGCCGCTTCCTTGGCGTCCGGCGCGACCGCGTCTTCGAGGTCGAGGATCAGCCCGTCCGCCGGCAGCCCGCGCGCCTTCTCCAGCGCGCGGCGGTTCGCCCCCGGCATGAACAGCACGCTGCGCCGCGGCCTGTCGGGAATGCGCTGCATCGGCTCCCTTGCGTCCTTCATGACAGCCGCGTTGCGGCTTCCTCAGGATGACGATTTTCCCCGCGGCATCACAACATCCGTCTGCGCGATGAGCGCGCCCGGAGCGGGTGCGTCGCGAAAGCCGCACCGGCTTTGCCCCCGTAGGCTATATTCCGCGGGCCATCATCATGAGAAACCCGCATGATCAGCCGCCAACCTTCGCAAGCGCCCGACGGGGGGTACCGGGCCTGGTTCGCCTTCTGGGCGCAGTTCGTCGTGCTCGGCGGGCTGGCGATCCTCGGCCTTTATATCGGCGGCCGCGGCGAGGCACCGGGCGACTATGCGACCGGGCTGCTGCTCGCGATCGGCGCGATCCTGCTCGCCTTCCTGCGCCTCAAGGCGTGGTTCGACGGCACCGCCGGCGACTGGACGAGCTTCCTCTTCGTCGACCGGCCCGCCCATCTCGTCGTGGTGATCCCGCTCTTTACCGTGATCGCGCTCGCCGGGCTCTTCGTCGCCGCGGCGCAGCCGGGCAGCCTGCACGATGCCGGGATCGGCCTCTTCATCGTCTGCGGCCTCGTCATCTTCCTCAGCATGAAGCGGGTCTTCGACAAGCTGGATTCACATGACTAGGGCCGCTCACGCGGCTGCGGCGCCGGGCCGGTGCGGTGAGCCGGGCCGGATGGCCCAGCCTCGTTGATCGGCGCCAGCCCGATGCCGGCCGTCCTCTCGGTGCAGTCGCGCGTCGCCTACGGCCATGTCGGCAATGCGGCCGCGGTCCTGCCGCTGCAATGCCTCGGCATCGAGGCCTGGGCGCTCGACACCGTCGCCTTCTCGAACCACACCGGGCACGGTCGCTGGCGCGGCGAGGTGGTCGCCGCGGAAAGCGTCGCGGCGCTGTTCGAGGGCATCGCCGAGCTCGGCGTGCTGCCCGGCATCGACGCGGTGCTGTCGGGCTATATCGGCGCCGCCGAGACCGGCGCGGTGCTGCTCGACATCGTCGGCCGGGTGAAGCAGGCCAACCCGAGGGCGCTCTTCTGCTGCGACCCGGTGATCGGCGACATCGACACCGGCTCCTATGTGCGCGACGGCGTCGCCGAATTCTTCCGCGATGCGGCGCTGGCGCGGGCCGATATCGTGACCCCCAACCGCTTCGAGCTCGAATTCCTCACCGGCCGTCGGGTCGCCGGCTTGGAGGAGGCGGCCGCCGCCGCGTCGGCGCTGCGCGAGCGCGGGCCGGCGACGGTGCTGGTGACCAGCCTCGACGCCGCGCCCGATCGGCTGACCATGCTGGCGGCCGGGCCGGGCGCGAGCTGGGCGGTCGAGACGCCGCGCCTGCCGGCGATGCTCAACGGCTGCGGCGACGTCACCGCGGCGCTGTTCCTCGGCCGCCTGCTCTGCGGCGCAAGCCTCGACGAGGCGCTGGCGCTGACTGCGGCGTCGATGTTCGCGGTGATCGAAACGACGCTCGGCCTCGGCCGCTACGAGCTCGCGCTGGTCGCTGCGCGCGACGAGCTGGCACGCCCCAGCCAGGTCTTCCGCGCGCGACGGCTGTAGTCTAGGGCCGGCGCAGGCGGTACAGCACGTGGCGCCGCAGCGGGTGGCCCGCCGGCAGCCGGGGGTGCTCGAAATCGAAATCCTCGGCCGGGTCGCGGGTCATGCCGAGCCGCTCCATGACCCGCCGCGAGCGCGCGTTGCCGACGACGGTGATCGCCACGATCTCGTCGAGGCCGAGCCGGCCGAGCCCGTCCTCGACCGCGGCGCGCGCCGCCTCCAGCGCGTAGCCCTTGCCCCAGTACGGCCGCGCCAGCCGCCACGCCGCCTCGATCGCCGGCGCCGCCGGCACCGCGGCGTGCAGATCGCCCAGCCCGACCACGCCGATCAATGGCGCTTCGCCCGGCAGCTCGACGACGAATTGCCCGAAGCCATGCACGGCCCAGCGCTGCCGCGCCCGCGTCACCCAATTCTCGTCGGGCGGCAGGAGAAATTCGCTGAGGCCGGGATCGGCCGACATTGCCGCGAAATGGGGGGCATCGTCGTCGCGCCACTCGCGCAGCAGGAGACGCGGCGTCCTGAGGGAGATCGCCACGGTCAAGCCCGCCGCAGACGGTAGAGCACGTGGCGCCGCAGCGGGTCGCCCTCGGGGAAGCGGTGGAAGTCGAAATCGTCGGCGGGGTCGCGGGTCATGCCGAGCCGCTCCATGACCGCGCGCGAGCGCCGGTTGGCGGGCACCGTGAAGGCGACGACCTGGGCGATGTCGAACCGGTAGAAACCGTCTTCGATCGCCGCCCGCGCGGCTTCGCCGGCGAACCCCCGCCCCCAATGGGCCGGGTCGAGCCGCCAGCCGACCTCCACCGCCTCGCCGAACGCCTCGGCAAAATTGACG
>DATJOB010000293.1:0-13541 GCA_035507475.1 Allostellaceae bacterium
TGGCGCCGCGGCCGCATTCGCCACCGCGCTGCTCGGGCTCGACGCCGCGGAGATCGAGCGCCGGCGCCGGCTCGGCCTCTGGGCCGGCATGGCGGCTGGCGCTGCCGTCGTACTGCGCGAACTGGAAAGCGTCGCGCGCTATGCGATGCAGGCGAAGCGCTTCGCCTCCTGCCGCCAGCCGACGCTGCTTCTGGTCGGCGCGGCGAGCCCGCCCGAATACCAGGCGACGGCCGAGGCGCTCGGTGCGGTGCTGGCGCAGGCGCAGATCCGGCGGCTCGACGGCGAGGGCCATGCGGCGATCGACCGGGCACCGGCGCTGTTCGTCGCGGCCGTGCGCGGCTTTGCCGGCGGAACGCCTCAGCCGAAGTGAAGCTCGGCGAGGCGGCGGCGCTTGAGCGGCGGCGCGCCGGCACCGGCCGAGGCGCGCACCAGATTGGCCGAGCGCGTCGTCATCGACGCGGCCGACCACATCAGCTCCTTCTCGGACCGCGAGAAGAAATCGAAATAAGCCGCCGCGGCGGCCTTACCGTCGCCGCGGCCGGGCAGCGCCATGGTGCGGGCGAGCTCGTAGCGCCCGCGCATCTGGTGTGCGAACAGGCGACGCGCCGCTTCGGCTGCGGCCGGGTTGCGCAGCGCGCGCTCGATGGTCCAGGCGGCGAGCTGCCCCGAATAGAGCGCCATGACGACGCCGATCGAGAAGATCGGGTCGACAAACCCGGCAGCGTCGCCGATGACGAGAAACCCCGGTCCGGCGACGGTCTCGGCGAGGTAGGAGAAATCGCGCAGCACGCGCACGCCGCCATCGACCAGCCGCGCCTCGGCGATCAGCCGCGCGAGGCCGGGCGCCGCCCGGCAGGTCGCGAGGAAATACTCTTCGAGCGAGGCATGGCCGGAGGCGTCGCGCCGGTAATCGGCGACCGGCACCACGATGCCGACGCTGGTGACGCGCCGCATCGGGATGTGCCACGACCAGCCCCAGCCGCCGAGCCGGGTGACGAAGGTCATCGGCGGGTGCGCCGCCAGCTCGGCGAAGGGCCGCACCACGCCGCCGGCCGAGACGTAGCGCGAATCCGCGAAATAGCCCCACAGCGCGACAAAACGGAAATCGGCGTCGAGCCGGCGGCCGCCGAATTGGCGCGCCGCCAGCGACGCCTGGCCCGTGGCATCGATCACATGGCGGCAGCGATGGCGCCGGGTCTCGCCATCGGCGACCAATACCGCTCCCGCCATCGCCCCGGCCACCGCCGCGCCCCCGCCCACCAGGCTCGCCGCGCGCACCCCCTCGCAGACGCGCACGCCGGCGGCCGCCGCGTTGCGCAGCAGCAATTCGTCGAGTTCGGCGCGCTCGACGTGGAGGCCCGGCCGGTCATAGGCGAAATCGCGGAACGCGATCTGGGTGATCTCGTCGCCCCAGGCGACGACGCCGCCGGCTTTCTTGACGAAGCGTCGCCCGACCTCGTCGGCGACGCCGAGCATGTCGAAATATTTCCAGGCGGCGGGCAGCACGCTCTCGCCCACGGTCTCGCGCGGGTGGTGCGCCTTGTCGACCAGCGCCACGTCGTAGCCGCGGCGCGCCAGCACGGTCGCGGCGCAGCTGCCGGCCGGGCCGCCGCCGATCACCAGCACGTCGGATTGCTCGGGCAGCATCGCCCGCAGACCACTCACGCGCCCGCCAGTCCAGCGCGCAGCCGTGCGGCCATCGCCAGGATCGCCGCCGGGGTGCGGAAATTCTCCGCGACGAACTCGTCGAGCGGCAGCGTCACCTCCCAGCCATCCTCGAGAAACGACACCAATTCGAGGATGCCGAGCGAGTCGAGAAGCCCGCTCTCGATCAGCGGCGTCTCGGCATCGACCGGCTTGCCGGCGAGATTGGTCGGCAGCCTCTCGAGCCAGCGCAGCAGCATCTGCGGATCGGGCGCGGGCATGCGTCAGCCGATCGACGAAAGGAGGATCGCGCGGTCGCACTTGCCGGTCGTGGTGCGCGGCAGCTCCGGCAGCCATTCAAAGGTCGCGGGCTGGTAGTAAGGCGGCAGGCGCTCGGCGATGAAGTTGCGGATCTCGCTTTCTGCGACCGAGCGGCGCCGCGGCACCAGGAACGCCGCCAGGCGCGAGCCGCTGTCGTCCGGCAGCGCCAGCGCCGCCGCCTCGCCGACCGCGGGATGCGCGTTGAGCACCGCCTCCAACGCCAACAGCTCGACCCGATGACCGCGCACCTTCACCTGATGGTCGCGGCGGCCGGCGAACATGATCTCCCCGTCGTCGCGCCGCCAGCCGTAATCGCCGGTGCGGTAGGAGTCTTGGCGTCCGCCGATCCGGCTCGCCGCGGTCGCCTCGGGCCGCCGCCAATAGCCGCGCATCACCGCCGGGCCGGCGACGCAGATCTCGCCGATCTCGCCCGGCGCGACCTCGCGCAGCGCCGCATCGCGGATGCTGACGCTCAGATGCGCGCAGGGCCGGCCGATCGGCAGGCCGCCGAGATCGGCGGCGGGCGGTCCCGGCAGGCGATGCCAGGTGCAGACATTGGTCTCGGTCGGGCCGTAGAGATTGACGTATTCGGGGCGCGGCAGATCGGCCATCAGCGCGCGCAGCACCGGCAGCGGAAAGACCTCGCCGGCGAACAGCACGAGGCGCAGCGACGCCGCACCGCGCAACGCCCGGCGCTGCTGCAGCCGCGCCAGGGCGGTCGGCACCGAATACCATACGGTGATGCCGGCGGCGTCGATCCAGCCGCGCACCTGCCCGGGAAACGGCAGCGCCGCCGCGTCGAGCAGATGCACCGCGGCATGCCGCCGCAGCCCGCAGAACAGGTCGAAAATCGACAGGTCGAAATGAAACGGCGCGACGCTCGCCAGCCGGTCGCCCGGCCCGATCGCGAAGCTCCGCTCGGCCCAGTCGGCGAAGGCGGCCAGCGCCTCCCCGCCGAGCATGATGCCCTTCGGCTCGCCGGTCGATCCGGAGGTGTAGAGGATGGCGGCGATGCCGTCCCTCTCGGTCGCGGGCCGCCGCGCCGGCGCGTTGCCGAGCAGCATGAGGCCGTGGCGGGCGAGCGTCGCGATCGGCACGCCGCAGGCCGCGCCGCGCAATGTCCCGGCGAGCGCCGGGGTCGTCACCAGCAGCGCCGGTTCGAGATCGGCGAGAGTCGCGGCGAGCCGCAGCGGCGGTTGGCGCGGGTCGAGCGGGACGTAGGCGGCGCCGGCGGCAAGCACCGCGAGGATCATCTCGGCCGCGGCAATGCTCTTCGGCAGCGCCAGCGCCACCCGGTCGCCCGGCGCGACGCCGGCACGGGCGAGCGCCTCGGCGAAGCCGGCGACCGCGCTGCGGAGCTCGGCATAGGTCGCCGCCTCGTCGCGCGCCTGCAACGCGACCGCGCGGCCGCCGGAACCCGGTTCGAGGATCGGCGCGAGCAACGGGAGGGTCATCGCGCGTCGCCCTCGGGCAGGTGGCGCGCCAGCAGCTCGAGCATCATCTCGTTGCTGCCGGAAGCGAACAGCGCGCCGAGCGCGTCGCTCAGCGCCGCCGCAGGTTCGCCCGCCGCGCCGCGCCAGCCGGCGCCGGCCGTCAGCCGCACCACATCCTCGGCGGCGGCAGCGACCGCCTCGCTGGCGGCGAGCTTGGCCATCGCCGCGGCGGCGCGGTCGGCTTGGCCCTGATCGATGAGCCAGGCGGCGCGGTAGAGCACCAGCCGCGCGCTGTCGAGCGCGAGCGCGGCGCGCGCCAGCCGATGCGACAGCGCCTGGTGGCGCAGCAGCGGCCCGCCGCCATCCTGCCGCTCGGCCAGCCACGCGCGGCACGCGGCGAGATCGCGCTCGGCGGCGCCGAGAAACCCGGCGAGCAGGCAGGAGCGCTCCCACTGCATCGCCGTCGCAAAGACGCGCAGCCCGGCGCCGACCCGGCCGAGCACCGCCGCATCGGGCACAAAGCAGCCGTCGAAGGTCACCGTGCCGAGCGCCGCCCCTGGCAGCCCCGACGCCGCGAGCGGCGCGACGAAAACCCCGTTGCTTGCCGCGGGGACGATAAAGGCGCCGAGCCCGAGCGCGCCGGCGACGCCGCTTTTGCGCGCCAGCACGATGAAGAGATCGGCCGCCGTCGCGTTGGCGACCAGCGTCTTCTCGCCGCTGATCCGGTAGCCGCCGGCAACCGGCACCGCCTCGCTGCGCATCCGCTCGAGGGTCGATCCGCCGTCCGGCTCGGTCACGGCGAGCGCGCCGACCGCCCGCCCGTCGCGCAGCTTTGCCTCCCAGGCGGCCGCCTGCGCGTCCGTCGCATAAGTGGCGAACGGCGCGACACAGCCGAAGAGATGCGCCGCCATCGCGAACAGCAGCCCGCGATCGCCACCGCCGCGCCCGAGCGCCTCGAAGCAAGCGGCGCTGTCGAGCGCGCTTGCATTCCGGGCACCGCCGGGCAGCGCGCACATCGCCTGGCCGAACAGGCCGAATTCGGCCGCCGCCCGCCATGCGGCGCGGTCGAGGCCGGGTTCGCGCCGGCGCGACCGCAGCGTCGCCTCGGCGAAGCGCCGCGCCGCGGCGATCCGCTCCCGAGTCTCGGGCGGCCAGTCGAACCGCATCGATCAGCCGGTGCGGCGGAGAGACCGGGTCATGCCGCCGCGGCGAGCGCCGGGGGCCGCGCCCAATCGTGGCGCATCATGCCGATCATCACGAACGGCATCGGAAACAGGTTCATCGCGAAGTGCCAGGTCACGCGATAGCCGACCGCACCCTCCTGGCCGAGCCAGTAGACCGCCTGGCCGAAGACGGTGCTGATGCCGATCGGCTTGCCGACGAACAGCGCGGTGGCCGTCAGCGCGAGGTGCTCGCACATATGCCCGCCTTCGAGACAGAAGGCGTAACGGACCCATTTCGACGGGCAGAAGTAGTAGACGCCGGCAATCGTCGCCAGGAAGATGGCGTTGCCCATCAGGTGCAGCAGCTCCATCCCCAGCATCATCTGGCGCGCCGGGCTCGACCCCGGAAACAGCAGCGCGCCGGCGATCTGCACCATGCGGGTGAGCGGCGGCGACATATAGGGTGTGTCGCGGCCGCAGAACGTCGTCGCGACCCACTGATAGGTGCCCGACACCCAGACCGCGAACTGGATGGCGTGCTCGGCGAAATGGCCGACCTGGAAGGCGAGGCCGAGCCCGACGCAGACGGCGAAAACCTTGCGGAAATCCCAGTTGTTGTCGCAGATCGCATCGTTCATCACGACAGCCCTTGCCTCTACCGACCCGCCGCCGACGGCACCGCGCAGGATGTTGCCGCGGCCGTTTAAGAAGCTTTAAGCGACGACCACATCGGCCGGGTTCGGCGTTCGCGGCGCCGTATCGTCGACCAGGATCTGCGCCGCCATCTGCCTCAGTCGCGGGCGATCGATCTTGCCGTTCGCGGTCTTCGGCAGCTGGCGCAGCAGGAACAGCCGATCGGGAAATCGCGCGCCGGGGATCAGCCGCCGGCAATGCGCTTCGAGCTCCTGGTGACGCACCTCGCCGCGCGGCGCGGCAAAGACGACGACCCGCGGCTCGTTGCCGCCCGGCGGCAAGGCGTCGACCGCGGCGGCCTCGGCGATCGCCGGGTAGGCGAGGAACGCCTCCTCGAGATCGGTCGGGAAAATCTCGACGCCGCGGCGCCGGATGATGTCGGCGAGCCGCCCGGTCAGCGTGAGGTAGCCGTCGCCATCGATCGCCGCGAGATCGCCCGGATAGTACCAGCCGCCGTGGAAGCCCTCGCCGGCGCCGTGGTTCGCGGGCTCGCCGTAGAAACCCTGCGAGACGCCGGCGCCGCGGCAGCGCAAATGCCCGGTCTGGGCGCGGCCGACGCGCTCGCCGTGGCTGTCGACGATCTCGATCTCCAGGTCGTCGACCGGCCGGCCGACGCTGCGCCCGCGCGCGTCGAATTCGCCGGGCGTCAGCACCGAGAGGAAGCCGGTCGCGGCGCTGCCGTAGACCTCGTAAGCGTTACCGCAGAGCCGGTCGCGCACCAGCCGCTTTTCCTCGGCGAACACCGGCGCCGCGCCGAAGAACAGCGCCCGCGCGTCGGGGAACATGACCCGGCCCTGCGGCGCGCGGGCGAGAAACTCGCGCACCAGCGGCGGGGTGATCAGCAGCGCCGCGTCGCCCCAGCCGGCGATCGCCGCGGCGAGCCGGTCGGGGCGATGCGCGCCGCCCATCAGCACCACCGGACCGCCGACAAACAAATGGTTGGCGAGAAAAAAGAAGAACGCCGAGAACGCCATCCCGCCGATCACCAGGAGATGCGGCGGCCGCTCGGCGGCCAGCAGGAACGGAAAGAGCTTGCGCGCCGTGCGGTAGCGCGCCTGCCACTGGCGGCGGGTGGTGACGATGCCCTTGGGCGCACCCGTGCTGCCCGAGGTGAAGCTGAGATAGAAATCCTCGTCCGGGTTGCCTTCGATGTGCCGGTCGCCGGTCCGCAGCAGCAGCGAGCCGCGCCAGGCCGGATCGATCGCATGCACGAGCGGCACCTCGGGGGCCGCCATCCCGGAAGCGACGAAAGCGCGCCGCACGCCGAAATGCTGCATCCCCTGCATCGGCCGCTCGCCCGGCTGCGGCGGCGGCAGGTCGAGCGGCACGGCGCCGGCGCGGATCAGCGCCAGCGACAGGATGACGTGGTCGATCGTCCCCGGCAGGGCGATCGCCACGACCTCGCGCGGCTTGATCCCGAGTTCGCCGACATAGGTGCTGGCGGCGGCCACCAGCGGCGCCAGCAAACCGTAGGTGACGCGTTCGGCGCCCTCGATCAGCGCCACGGCCTGCGGCCGCGCCGCGGCGTGGAAGAACACCGCCTCGGAAAGATCGGTCCAGCCTGTCGCCGGGGAAAACGCCATGCAACCACCTCTGCGCGCCGCGCGCGGCCGATGACGGTTGCGCCGGCCGGCCGCTCTGTCGGCGATGCTACGGAGCGCGGCGTTAACGCGCGGTAAGCGCGGCAATCGGGCGCGGCCCGGCAGGGCGCCGCCAGCCCTTGCTTGACCGAGGACGGGGGGGCGCGGTTTATAGCGGGCGGCGCCGCCCTGACCGTCCCGGCGCCAGGCTCCGCGCGCGAGCCGACGACAGCGGAGAGCCCAGTGCCGCCCCTGACCCGCAGAACATTCGCCCGTTACCTCGCCGTTGGCGCGGCGAGCGCGCGCCTGACCGGCGGCGGCCGCGCGTTCGCCGCGGCACCGGACAAGATCGCCGTCGGCATCCTGCCGCTCGCCTCGCACGCCCCGACCTTCATCGCCGCCGGCAAGGGCTATTTCACCGAACAGGGGCTCGACGCCCGGCTGGTGAGTTTCGAAGCCGCCGAGCCGATGGCGGTGGCGATCGCCGCACACGACGTCGATTTCGGCGTCACCGCGATCACCGGCGGGCTCATCAGCCTCGCCGACAAGGATGCGGTGCGGGTGATTGGCGGCGCTCTGCAGGAGACGCCGGGGGTCGAAGGCCAGAAGATTCTCGCCTCCAAGAAGGCGCACGATGCCGGGCTCACCGCACCGGCGCAGCTCAAGGGCCGCAGCTTCGGCATCACCACCGCCGGCTCCTCCTTCCAGTACATGGCGCACAAGATCGCGCAGAAGGAGGGGTTCGCCGATGCCGACATCGAGCTGCGGCCGCTGCAGAAGGTCCCGGTGCTGATCGCCGCGCTGAAGACCGGGCAGATCGACGCCTGGTCGATTGTGCCCAACATCGCCGACACGCTGACCCGCGACGCGACGGCGGTCGAGATTGGCAGGATCGCCGACTACATCGCCAACTACCAGGTGACGACCGTGTTCACCTCGGCCGCCAATGCCGGCGGGCGGCGCGAGCTGGTGACGCGCTTCCTCGCCGCCTATTCGAAGGGCGTCGCCGACTACAATGCCGCCTTCGTCGACAAGACGATGGGCCGCGAGGCGAGCGCGGCGATCGTCGCGATAATCCACGACTACGTCTATTCGAGCCTGCCGCTCGACAAGGCCGACCCGATGATCCGCGCCGGGGCGATGCGCATCAATCCGAACGCGCGCCTCAACCTCGGCAGCGTCAAGGACCAGCTCGACTGGTTCGCGGCCGAGCACCTGGTGCCGCCCGGCGTGACCCTGGCCAAGCTGGTCGACAGCAGCTTCGTCGCGACCGATTAGCGGCCGCGATGGAGCTCATCATCGAGAATGTCGGCCATGATTACGGCGACACCGCGGTGCTGCGCGACATCTCGCTCGCCGTCGGCGCCGGCGAGATCGTCGCCGTGGTCGGTCCTTCGGGCTGCGGCAAGTCGACCCTGCTGCGCCTCGCCGGCGGCCTCGAACGGCCGGATCGCGGCCGGGTGATGCTGGCGGGCGCGATTCCCGCCGGCTCGCTCAACCCGCTCACCTACATCTTCCAGGACTTCGCGCTGCTGCCTTGGCGCACCGTCGAAGGCAATGTCAGCCTGGTGCTCGAGGACCGCGCGATCGATCGCGGCGCGGCCCGCGCGATCGTCGACGACGTGCTGGCGCGCACCAAGCTGACCGAGTTCCGCAGGGCCTGGCCGCGCCAGCTCTCGGGCGGCATGAGGCAGCGCGTCGCGATCGCCCGGGCGCTCAGCGTGCGCCCGGCGGTGATGCTGATGGACGAGCCGCTCTCGGCGCTCGACGCACAGACCCGCGAGCTGCTGATCGACGATCTGATCGAGTTGTGGAGCCGCGAGCCGTTCTCGGCCTGCTACGTGACGCACAACCTCGCCGAAGCGGCGCGGCTCGGCCACCGCATCGTCGTGCTGTCGCGGCGGCCCGGCCGCATCCGCGAGGTGCTGCCGGTCGACATGCCGCTTGCCGAGCGCGGCGCGCGGCTGGCGGAGCTCGACGCGCTGCAGCGCCAGGTCTGGACGCTGCTGCGCGACGAGGCGCGCGCCGCCGACCGCGAACTCGCCGATGCCTGACGACACGGCCGGCGAACTGCCCGCCGACGCGGCGCGGCCGCCGGCCGTGCCGGCGGCGCTCCGCCCTGTGCCGTTCCGCGGCGCCGGGTTCCGCCCGCAGCCGCTCGCGATCGTCGGGCCGGCGGTCTTCGCCGCGCTGATCCTCGCCTGGCAGCTCGGCTGCCGCTACGGCGTCATCAGCCCGATCGCGCTGCCCGCGCCGTCGCAGGTCGCCGGCGCCTTCGTCGACCTCGTGCGCAGCGGCACGCTGTGGCAGCACCTTGCCGCGAGCCTCGAGCGGCTCGTCGTCGGCTGGACGCTCGGCACCGCGCTCGGTGTCGCGGTCGGGCTGTCGATCGGGCTGTTCTCGCTCGCCCGCGCCGGGTTGATGCCGCTCGTCTCGGCGATCTTCCCGGTGCCGAAGATCGCGCTCTTGCCGCTCTTCGTGATCTGGTTCGGCACCGGCGAGGGCTCGAAGATCGCCACCATCCTGTTCGGCGCCTTCTTCCCGACGGTGATCGCCACCTATGGCGGCGTCGACAGCGTCGATCGCGGGCTGATCCGGATGGGCCAATCGTTCGGCCTCGCCTGGCTCTCGATCGTGCGCAAGATCATCGTGCCCGGCGCGCTGCCGGCGATTCTCGCCGGCTGCCGCATCTCGGTCTCGATCTCGATAGTGCTGCTCGTCGCGGCCGAGATGATCGGCGCGCGCTACGGCATCGGCGCCTATATCCTCGAAGCGGGCGCGCTGTTCGCGACCGACCAGCTGATCGCCGGAGTCGCGATCCTGTCGGTGCTCGGGCTCGCCGTCGGCTGGCTGATCGGCCGCGCCGAGCGCCGTTTCCTCGACTGGCGGACCTAGCCGGGGTTTGTTGCCGCCCTGGCGGTGCTGTGATATCCCGGCAGCGTCGCCGATCCCGCCGGATCGGGCCGCTCCGTGCCCAGGGCCGCCGATGACCGATCGCCAGGAACCGCTCTTCCGCCGAGGAGCCGCTTGATGTGCGGCATTGCCGGGTTCGTCGGCGATGGCGGCGAGGCCGACATCAGGGCGATGACCCTGGCGATCGCGCATCGCGGGCCCGACGGCGAGGCCTATTACAGCGACCCGGCCACGGCGCTGCATTTCGGGCACCGCCGCCTCGCGATCATCGACCTCGCCGGCGGCGCGCAGCCAATGTGGGACGGCGCGGGCGAGCTCTGCCTCATCTATAACGGCGAGATCTACAACCACCGCGAGCTGCGCGCGCTGCTGGTCGAGCGCGGCCACCGGTTCCGCTCGAGCCATTCCGACACCGAAGTCCTCCTCTACGGCTACCGCGAATGGGGAACCGAGCTGCCGCAGCGGCTGAACGGCATGTTCGCCTTCGCGATCTACGACCGGAAGCGCCGCAAGCTGTTTCTGGCGCGCGACCGGTTCGGCGAAAAGCCGCTCTACTACTACCGGAAGCCCGGGCTGTTCGCGTTCGCCAGCGAGCTGACCGCGCTGACCCGCCACCGCCGCTTCGACGCGCCGCTCAGCGAGCGCGGGCTGCAGAAGTTCTTCGCCTATGGCTACATTCCGTCGCCGCATACGCATTACGAAGGCGTCTCCAAGCTGCCCCCCGGCAGCCATCTGACGCTCGACCTGGAGAGCGGCGAGGTCGCGACGGAACGCTATTGGCGCTTCCGCATCGAGCCCGACGAGAGCCTCGGTCCGCCGCGCGAGGCCGCGCTCGCCGAGGAATTGCGCGCGCTGTTCGTCCAGGCGGTGCGGCGGCGGCTGATGAGCGACGTCCCGCTCGGCCTGTTCCTCAGCGGCGGCGTCGATTCCGCCGCGGTGCTGGCGGCCACCGCGCAACAGGTGCCGGCGGCGGAAATCCGCAGCTTCACCATCGGGTTCCGCGAACCCTCCTTCGACGAATCCGCGGCGGCGCGGGCGACGGCCCAGGCGATCGGCTCGACCCATCGCGAGGAGATGCTCGACCTCGGGACAGCGCGCGCGCTGATCCCCGAGGTGCTGGCGCGGCTCGACGAACCGCTCGGCGACCCCTCGCTGATCCCCAGCTACCTGCTGAGCCGGTTCACCCGGCGGCACGTCACGGTGGCGCTGTCGGGCGACGGCGGCGACGAGCTTTTCGCCGGTTACGACCCGTTCCAGGCGCTGAACCCGGCGCGCTGCTATCACAGCCTGGTGCCGGGCGCGCTGCATCGCGGCATCCGCCACCTTGCCGAGCTGCTCCCGGTGTCGACCCGCAACATGGGGCTCGACTTCAAGATCCGGCGCGCGCTGACCGGGCTCTCCTACCCGCCGAGCCTGTGGAACCCGACCTGGATGGCCCCGGTCGAGCCGGCGGTGATGCGCGACATCTTCGCGGCGCCGCTGCCGGTCGAGGAGCTTTACAGCGAGGCGATCGCGCTGTGGGAGGAAGGCCGGGGCAAGAGCCTCGTCGACCGCACGCTCGAATTCTTCACCAACCTCTATCTGCCCGACGACATCCTGATGAAGGTCGACCGGGCGGGGATGATGAACAGCCTCGAAAGCCGCGCGGTGTTCCTCGATAACGACCTCGTCGAGTTCTGCCGCCGGTTGCCGGCGCATTTCAAGTACCGCAACGGCGAGCGGAAATATCTGTTGAAGCGGGCGCTGGCGCCGCTGCTGCCGCCGGCCGTGGCGGCGCGGCCCAAGAAGGGGTTCGGCATGCCGGTCGCCGCCTGGCTGCGCGACCTGCCGCCGCGCAACGCGACGGCGGCGCTGCCCGGTGCGTCGGGCGCCGCGGTCGATGCGGCCTGGCAGGCGCACCGCTCGGGCGGCGCCGACCATCGCCTCCTGTTGTGGTCCAACCTGGCGCTCGACGGGGCGCTGGCACAGCAGCCCGAGCCGAGGCTCGCGGCATGACCGGCACGCCCCTGCTCCGCGCATGAGCATGTCCACGCGCTGCGTCATCACCATGGCGGTGTGGGGCGCGTGGCATGTCGAGACGTTTCTCGAGATCAACCTGCCGACCCTGATGGCGCCGGGGAATTTCCCGGCCTTCGCGCGCGGCGTCGACACGCATTTCATCATCTACACCCCGCCGGGCGACCAGCAGCGGATGCGCGAGTCGCCGCTGTTCCGCGAGCTGCTGCGCACGGTTCGGGTCGAATTCGTCGACCTGACGCCGCGCGACATCGAGGCGCCGATCGCCACGCATAACCGGATCTGGGACGCCGGGCGAAGCGAGGCGATCGAGACCCGCGCGATGGCCATGGTGATGCCGCCCGACATCACCTGGTCGGACGGCTCGCTCGCCCATCTCGCGGCGTTGATGCAGGCGGGCAAGACCGCGATCTTCCTCAACTGGCACCTGCGCGCGGTGGCGGAGACCTTCATCCCGCAATTCCGCGCGCTGAGCCGGGGCGCCGACCAGCCGATCGCGCTCAGCGGGCGCGAGCTGGTGCGCCTCACCGTGGCCAACCTCCACCCGCTCTGCGCCGCTTATCTCTCGGACAGCCGCGCCTACCCCTATCACTCGGAGATGATGTTCTGGCCGGTCCCGCGCCAGGGTCTCTTGATGCACGTCTTCGCGCTGATCCCGTTCGTCTTCGACCCGGCCGAGTTCGAGCTCAACGACAAGAAGCTGCTGGTCGCGATGGGCGACCCGTCGCGCCTGCACTGCGTCAAGGATTCCGACGATCTGTTCATGACCAGCCTGGCCTCGATCGGCAAGGACAGCCTCTGGTACCGGCACAACTCGCCGGTCGATCCGGTGCGCTTTGCGATGTGGTGGTCGTATTACGACAGCCCGAGCAACGACCTCCTGATGCGCGAGCCGTTCCGGCTGCACTACGCCGCCTGCGACGAGGCGGACTGGCGCCGCACCGAGCTCGGCGCGCGGCGCACGCTGCTGCGCCTGTTGGCCGGCCGCGAGCTCTATCGCATCTATCTCGCCGCGCAGGAGCTCGGCTGCCGCCACGCCGCGCAGCTGATCGCCGCGGCGATGCATCTGGGGCTGGCGCCGCTGCTGGCGCGGCCGCTTCGGGCGACGAGCGTGTTCCTCCCCGAGGACGAGGCGTTCGGCGGGCGCTGGGAGGAGATCGCCGACGAGCTGCTGCGGCCGGGCAACACCCGCGAGTTCATCGCGTTCATGCGCGCGCATGCGCTGCCGAGCGCCGAGCTGACCGAGGATAGCGCGGCCCGGCTCGGCCTGCCCGCCGGGTTCGATCTCGACCAGGCGGTGCCAACGGGCGAGCATCGCGTCTATGCGGTGCCGTCGTTGTTGCGCAGCGTCGGCGGGCGGCTGCCGCGCGCGATCGAGCCCGCGCGCCGGCTGCCGCACCCGGCCGAGTTCGCCCGCCGACTGAAGCTGATGCCGATGCGGCGCCCGGCGGCCGCCGTGCCGGCGGTCAAGAAGATCGAATGGTGACGGGGCGGCGATGAAGGCCGCCGCCTTTGTCGAGCCGTGGCCGCGGCTGCGGCGCAGCCGGCTGGTCCGGCTCGACCGCGCCGGCGAGGACTGGCGTCCGCGCGGCCGCAACCGCGAGCTCGCCGCGGCGCTGAGGCGGGCCTTTGTCGGCACCGCGCCGCCGCAGCGCTTCGACCTCATCCTGCCGGCCTGGGGCAGCCGCGTCGGCGCCGCGCTCGACCTCTGCCTCGCCTCGCTGCTCGCGCCCGGCAACCTGCCGGCGCTCGGGGGCCGAGCCCGCCTGGTGATTGCG
>DATJOB010000294.1:0-4120 GCA_035507475.1 Allostellaceae bacterium
AGCGCGGCAGCGAGGATCGCCTTCGCCCGCCGCTCGTGCGCCGGGTTGGCATAGGCGTGCAGGAAGCAGATCGCCACCGCCTCGACCCGGTCCGCCGCAAGCCGCGCCGCAACCTCGCCGAGCCCGGCCTCGTCGAGCGGCGTCACCTCGCGGCCCGCCGGGTCGAGCCGGCCGCGCACGGTATGGCAATCGCCGCGCGCGGCGAGCGGCGGCGGCCGCGTCTGGCGGATGTCGTAGAGGCTCGGCCGGTCCTGCCGGCCGATCAGCAGCAGGTCGCGGAAGCCTTCGTTGGTGACGAAGGCGGTGCGCGCGCCGCGCCGCTGGATCACCGCATTGGTCGCGGTGGTCATGCCGTGGCCGACATAATCGACCCTGGCGTAGTCGACCGCGGCGCCGTCGCGCCCCTGCGCGTCGAGCGCGCGGCGCAGCCCGCGCACCGTGCCGAGCGCGCGGTTCTCGGGCGTCGTCGGTACCTTCGACACGGTGATGCGTCGCGCCGCCTCGTCATAGGCGACGTTGTCGGTGAAGGTGCCGCCGACATCGGAGGCGACGCGCAGCCGGTAGAGGCTCATCCCGCCAAGAACAGCCGGAACAGGCCGCCGATGCAAGCGCGGCTACGGCGGCATCCGGATGGCCGGGTCTTGCCCGGCCGCGACGCGCGACAAATCAGGCTACGCCGGCCAGAACCTGCCGCTGGCGAGCCGCGCCCCCTCGGCGAGGCTGGCGAGCTTGGCCCACACGACCTGCGCGTCGACCGCGGCCTGGCCGACCCAGGTGCCGTAGCCGCAATCGCTGCCGGCGATCACGTTGTCGCGGCCGACCAGCCCCGCGTAGCGGCCGATGCGCTGGGCGACGAGCTCGGGGTGCTCGACGAAATTGGTCTTCGACTCGATGACGCCGGGGATCAGCACCTTGCCCTCGGGCAGTTTCACGGTCTCGAACAGCGTCCACTCATGCGCATGGCGGGGGTTCGCCGCCTCGAAGGAGAGGCCCATCGGCTTGGCGGTAAACACCACGTCGATGATGTCGGCGAGCGGCACGTCGCAATGATGCGTGCCCTCGTAATTGCCCCAGCACAGATGGATCCGCGCGCGGTCGGCCGGCACGTTGCGCAGCGCGTGGTTGAGCACCTCGATATGCAGCGCCGCCGCCTTGCGGAATTCGGCGAGCGACAGGTCGGCGTGCTGGATGTGGCGGCCCATCGCCAAATCCGGGCAGTCGATCTGGAGGATGAACCCGGCGCCGACCACCGTCTCGTATTCGGCGCGCATCGCCTCGGCGATCGCCTCGAGATAGGCCTCGCGCTTCGGGTAGAAGCCGTTGTGGAAGAACAGCGAGACGACGCCCGGCGAGGCGGCGCTCATGAACCCCTCCTCGGCCGCGACAGGGCCGAGCGCGGCCTTGAGGTTGGCCGCGTCGGTCGCCGCCGCGGCGGGGTCGGCCACCGCGATCGGCCCGTTGCAGCCCGGCGTCTTGCGCCGCGAGCGGCCGGGGTCGCCGAAGACGCGGCGCGCCAGTTCGGGGAACTCGACAAGGTCCTGGTAGACCAGCGGGCGGCTCTCGCCGCCGAAGCCGGTGAGCCGGTCCTTGACATAGGTCGCGTAGCTCGGCTTCGACATCTCGCCGTCGTTGACGATGTCGATCCCGGCCTCGACCTGACGGCGCACCGTCTCGGCAACCGCGGCGGCGATCCGCGCGTCGAGCGCGGCGCGCTCGACCGGGATGCCCTCCTCCTTGGCGAACATGACCCGGACCAGCTCGTCGGGCCGCGGCAGGCTTCCCGTATGGGTCGTCAGGAAGCGCTCGCTGCTGCGTTTCACGGTCTCGTCCCTCCCCGTTCGCCGGCGACTCTGGGCGGGATGGCGAAACCGGTCAACGCCTTGCGCGACGCGTGATAGGGTCGGCGCGCAGGAGGGGGAGCATGCGATCTGCACGTCTCGCGACGGCGGCCTTGTTGGCGCTTGCCGGGTGCGGTCTCGTCAACGAGCCCGAAGGCCACGGCCCGCAATGGGTCGAGCGCTCGGCCGAAGCGCTGGTCAAGAAGCTCGGCCAGCCCGACAAGCAAGTTCACCTGCCGCCGCCCTCGCTGATCGTGGTCTACATCTACGGTCTCGGCGCGGCGCCCGGTTATTCGCTGTGCGAGCGCGATTACTACGTCCGCGGGCCGACCGTGGTCGGTTATGCCGAGCATGGCATCGACCCGAACTGCCACCGGGTCGGCGGCCACCGCGAGTGACGCGGGGGCGCCGGGACCGAGGCGCGTGCCGGGACGAGAATGCGGCGAGCGGTCGGGGAGCAGGCGATGGGCTACGAGACGATCACGGTGAAACCGCTGGCCGGGGCGCTCGGCGCCGAGATCGCCGGCGTCGATTTGCGCCAGCCGCTGTCAAACCGGCAGCGCGCGGAAATCCACGATGCGTTCCTCGCGCATTGCGCCGTCTACATCCGCGGCCAGCAGCTCGGCGGCGCCGACCTGCTGCGCTTCGCCCGCTATTTCGCCGAGCCGGCATTCTATCCGTTCGCCGAGGGCCTGCCCGACTACCCGCAGATCTTCGAGCTGCGCAAGGAGCCGCACCAGGTGAAGAATGTCGGCAGCCGCTGGCATTCCGACACGACCTATCTGGAGAAGCCGCCGGTCGGCACGATGCTCTACTGCCGCGAGATCCCGCCCTATGGCGGCGACACGATGGTGGCGAACCAGTATCTCGCCTACGAGGCGCTGTCGCCGGGGATGCGGCGGATGCTCGACGGTCTCACCGGCATCTACAGCGCCGGCGGCGACCGCACCGGCCGCGAGGAAAACAAGCACATGAAGATGCGCGACACCGACAAGGCCGGCAGCTACAACGCCGAGCACCCGGTGGTGCGCACCCATCCCGAGACCGGCCGCAAGGCGCTTTACGTGAGCAGCGAACACACCGTGCGGTTCAAGGACATGACCGAGGAAGAGTCAAAGCCGCTCGTCGATTTCCTCCAGGCGCATTGCACGCGCCCCGAGTTCACCGCCCGCATCCGCTGGGAAGAAGGCACGGTGGGCATCTGGGACAATCGCTGCTGCCAGCATTTCGCGATCAACGATTACCACGGCCATCGCCGGGTGATGTGGCGCCTGCCGGTGGGAGCAGAGATGGTCGTCTGAGCCGCATGCGGCTCAGTGAACCGTCGCCGCCGGCTCGCGCAGATGGCAGGCGACGCGGTGGCCCGGCGCGACCTCGCGCATCGCCGGCTCCTCCCTGGCGCAGCGTTCGAAGGCGAGCGGACAGCGGGTACGGAAGCGGCAGCCCGAGGGCGGGTCGACCGGGCTCGGCACGTCGCCCTTGAGGATGATGCGGCTGCGCTCGATCTCGGGATCGGGCACCGGCACCGCCGAGAGCAGCGCCTCGGTGTAAGGGTGCTGCGGCCGCGCGAACAGCGCCGCACGGTCGGCCAGTTCGACGATCTTGCCGAGATACATCACCGCGACGCGGTGGCTGATGTGCTCGACCACCGCGATGTCGTGCGCGATGAACAGATAGGAGAGACCGAAATCGCGCTGCAAATCGACCAGCAGGTTGATGACCTGCGCCTGCACCGAAACGTCGAGTGCCGATACCGGCTCGTCGCAGACGATGAGGCTCGGCCGCAGCGCGAGCGCCCGCGCGATGCCGATGCGCTGCCGCTGCCCGCCCGAGAACTCGTGCGGAAAGCGGTCGAGGGCCTCGGCCCGCAAGCCTACCTTCTGCGCCAGTTCGCTCACCTGCCGCTCGAGCTCATCGCGCGCCGCGATACCGAAGTTGCGCAGCGGCTCGCCGATGATGTCGCGCACCGTGAGGCGCGGGTTCAATGACGAATAGGGGTCCTGCAAGACCACCTGCAACTGGCGGCGATAGGGCCGCATCTCGCCCTTCGACAGCCCGTCGATGCGCTCGCCGGCGAGCCGCACCTCACCCGCGGTCGGCTCGATCAGCTTGAGGATCGTCTTGCCGACGGTCGACTTGCCGCAGCCCGACCTTTTGCGCCAGCTCGACGACCTGCTTCTCCAGTTCGCCGCCGGCCGCGACGCCGAAATTCTTCAGCGGTTCGGCGATGATGTCGCGCACCGTGAGGCGCGGGTTCAAGGACGAATAAGGGTCCTGAAAGA
>DATJOB010000295.1:0-13329 GCA_035507475.1 Allostellaceae bacterium
GAGGCCTCTTCGGCCGGCATACGAAGTACCTTCGCGCCGTCGAGGACGTGAGCATCCGCGTGCGCCGCGGCGAGACCCTCGGCCTCGTCGGCGAGAGCGGCTGCGGCAAGACGACGATGGGCCGCTGCATCCTGCGCCTCGAAAAGCCGACTTACGGGTCGATCTTCTATGACGGGGTCGACATCGCCAGCCTCGACCGCAAGGCATTGATGGCGCTGCGCCGGCGCATCCAGGTGATCTTCCAGGACCCTTACAGCTCGCTCAACCCGCGCCAGAAAGTCGGCGCGATCCTCGCCGAGCCGATGAAGGTGCACGGCATCGAGCCCGATGCGTCGCGGCGCGCCCGGCGGGTCGGCGAGCTGCTGTCGGTCTGCGGGCTAAGCGCCAATTTCGCCGACCGCTATCCGCACGAGATGTCGGGCGGGCAGCGGCAGCGCGTCGGCATCGCCCGGGCGCTCGCGGTCGACCCCGAGTTCATCGTCTGCGACGAAGCCGTATCGGCGCTCGACGTGTCGATCCAGGCGCAGATCATCAACCTGCTCGAGGATCTGCGCGAGAAATTCCAGCTCACTTATTTGTTCATCGCGCACGACCTCTCGGTGGTGCGGCACCTCTGCCAGCGCGTCGCGGTGATGTATCTCGGCCATGTCGTCGAGCTCGCCGATTGCGACGAGGTCTTCGACCACCCGCTGCACCCTTACACCCAGGCGCTGCTCGCCGCGGTGCCGGTGCCCGACCCAACGGTCGAGGCGGCCCGCCGCTTCCAGCCGCTGTCGGGCGAGGTGCCGAGCCCGATCAACCCGCCGGCCGGCTGCGTGTTCCATCCGCGCTGCCCGATCGCGGTCGACGAGTGCCGCAGCGCCGTGCCGCAACTGCGCGAACTGCGTCCGGGCCATTGGGTCGCCTGCAGCCAGGCCGCCTGACAGGGGTCGCGAAAAACGAGACTTTGGGGAGGGATATCCTATGACGACGCATCGCCTGCTGATCACCGCCGCACTGGGCGCCGCGCTCGCCTTGCCGGCGCTTGCCGACGAGACGCCCAAGCACGGCGGCACGCTGACCTACATGATACCGGCCGACGCGCCGCCGAGCTTCGACGGGCACCGCGAGGAGACTTACGCGACGATCCATTCGGTCTCGCCGTACTATTCGACGCTGATCCGCATCGACCCGGACAACCCGTCCTCGACCACCGACTTCGTCTGCGATCTCTGCACCGAAATTCCGAAGCCGACCGATGACGGCAAGACCTACACCTTCAAGATCCGCAGCGGCGTCACCTTCCAGGACGGTAACCCGCTCACCGCCGATGACGTCGCGGCGAGCTGGAACGAGATCACCTTCCCGCCCGACGGCGTGCTGAGCGCGCGCGGCAGCGATTACCGGGACCTCATCGACAAGATCGAGGCGACCGACCCGACGACGGTCGTGTTCCACCTGAAATTCCCCACCGGCGCCTTCCTGCCGGCGCTTGCCGACCCGTTCGCCTACATCTACGAGAAGAAGATCCTCGACGATCCGAGCCGGGGACCCCACTGGTACGAAAAGAACGTGATGGGTTCCGGCCCGTTCAACTTCGTCAGCTACGAGGCCGGCCAGGAAATTCGCGGGAAGCGGAACCCGAACTACTACGTCAAGGGACTGCCGTATCTTGACGCGATCGTCGGCATCTACGCGCCGAAGCAGGCGACGCGGGTCGACGCGATCCGCAGCGACCGCGCGGCGATGGAGTTCCGCGGCCTGCCGCCCTCCGCGGTGGCCGAGCTGAAGAAGGCGCTCGGCGACCAGATCTCGGTCCAGGAGAGCGATTGGAACTGCGGCAGCAACCTGTTCTTCAACGAGAAGAAGAAGCCGTTCGACGACCCGCGGGTGCGGCGCGCGCTGAGCCTGGCGATCGACCGCTGGGGCGGCGCACCGGCGCTCTCCAAGATCGCGATCGTCAAGACCGTCGGCGGCATCGTCTTCCCCGGTTCGCCGCTTGCCGCCAACAAGGACGAGCTGTCATCGATGGCCGGGTTCTGGCCCGACATCGAGAAGTCGCGCGCCGAGGCGAAGCGCCTGCTGCACGAAGCCGGCGCCGACAATCTCAGCTTCGAGCTGCTCAACCGCGATGTCGACCAGCCCTACAAGTTCATCGGCATTTGGCTGGTCGACCAGTGGTCGAAGATCGGCGTCAAGGCGACGCAGAAAGTGGTGCCGACCGGGCCGTGGTTCGCCGCGATGCGCGCCGGCGATTTCGCCGTCGTCCACTACCCGATCTGCCATAGCGTGGTGAACCCGGTGCTCGACGTGCAGCCGTTCCTGCCCGGCAGCGCCGAGAACATGGGCGGCGCACCCGACGAGCACGAGCAGCAGCTCTACGAGACGCTGCTCCACGAGACCGATGCGCAGAAGCGGCGCGAGGAGATGGTCGCGTTCGAGAAATACGTGATGGACACCCAGGCACACGCGACGCAGATCATCTGGTGGAACCGGATCATCCCCTATCGCTCCTACGTCAAAGGCTTCAAGATCAGCCCGAGCCATTACATCAACCAGGACCTGGCACGGATCTGGCTCGACGAATAGGCGACCGGCGCGCGCATCCCCCTCGGGCGGGCCGCGCCGCAAGGTGGATTGCGGGGCTCATGCTGGCATCGCGTTCGGCGGCCGCGGCAGCGGCGCTCATGCTGCTCTGCGCCGCACCGGCGGGAGCCGACGAGAGCCCGAAGCGCGGCGGCACGCTGACCTTCATGATCCCGGCCGATGCGCCGCCGAGCTTCGACGGCCACAAGGAGAGCACGTTTGCGACGGTGCACGCCTTCGCGCCGTTCTACAGCGTGCTGGTGCGCGTCAACCCGGAAGATCCGGCCTCGACGACCGATATCGTCTGCGACCTGTGCACCGGGCCGCCGGAGAAAAGCGCGGACGGGCGGACCTACAGCTTCAGTATCCGCCGCGACGCCAAGTTCCATGACGGCTCGCCGCTCACCGCCGCCGATGTCGCGGCGACGTTCAATGCGATCATCTTCCCACCCGCCGGCGTGCTGAGCGCCCGCGCCGGCGACTACATCATGGTCGACAAGGTGTCGGCGAGCGATCCGCAGACGGTCGTCTTCCATCTCAAATTCGCGACCGAGGCGTTCATGCCCGCGCTCGCCAGCCCGTTCAACTGGATCTACGAGAAGGCGATCCTCGACAAGGACCCGCACTGGTACGAGCAGAACGTGATGGGCTCGGGGCCGTTCAGGTTCGTCGGCTACACCGCGGGCCAGTCGGTCACCGGCCGTCGCAACGACGATTACTACCGCGAAAATCTGCCCTATCTCGACGGCTTCACCGGCATCTTCGCCGACAAGGAGGCGACGCGCGCGGCGGCGATCCGCGCCGACCGCGCGGCCATCGAGTTCCGCAGCTTTCCGCCGACGCTGCGCGACGAATTGAAGGCCGCTCTCGGCGACCAGATCGCGGTCCAGGAAGGCGACTGGGATGTCGGCAACGCGGTGACCGTGAACCACGAGAAACCGCCGTTCAACGACTTGCGGGTGCGCCGCGCGCTGACGCTGGCGATCGACCGCTGGGGCGGCGCGCCCGCGCTGTCGCGGATCGCCATCGTGCGGACCGTCGGCGGCATCGTCTTCCCCGGCTCGCCGCTTGCCGCGAACCGCGAGGAACTCGAGCAGATAGCCGGCAACTGGCCCGATATCGAGAAGTCACGCGCCGAGGCACGGCGGCTCCTCAAGGAGGCGCGGGCCGAGGGGCTGTCGTTCGAGCTGCTCAACCGCAACGTCGACCAGCCCTACAAATACGTCGCGGCCTGGCTGATCGACGAGTGGAGCAAGATCGGCCTCCACGTCACGCAAAAGGTGGTGTCCACCGGCCCCTGGTACGAGGCGATGCGCGGCGGCGCCTTCGACGTCGTGCTCGAAGGGCCCGGCTTCGGCATGGTCAACCCGGTGATGGACGTGCAGAAGTTCCTGCCCTCGTCGGTCGACGCGGAGAACTATGCGCGCTACGAGGACCCGCTGCTCGTCGACACCTATGTGCGGATGCTGCGCGAGCCCGATGCCGCCAAGCAGCGCGTCTTGATGCGCCGCTTCGAAAAGGACCTGCTCGACACCGCCGCGCATGCGATCTGGGTCGTATGGTGGCACCGGATCGTGCCCTACCGCGCCTACGTCAAGGGCTGGAAGATCGCCCCCAGCCACTACCTCAACCAGGACCTCGCCACGATCTGGCTCGACAAATAGACTGCCGCCAACGAGCGGTTGAGAGGGAGGGGAGGATGCGGAGGACCTTGCGCCGCCTGGCGGCGCTCGCGATGCCCATGCTGGTCGTGCCGATGCTGGCTGCCGCGGCCGACGAGAACCCGAAGCGCGGCGGCACGCTGACCTATCTGATCCCCGCCGACGCGCCGCCGAGCTTCGACGGCCATCGCGAGGCGACCTACGCCACCGTGCACGCGACCGCGCCGTTCTACAGCGTGCTGATCCGCGTCGACCCGCAGAACCCGGCCTCGACCACCGATTTCGTCTGCGACCTCTGCACCGCGATGCCGCAGCCGACCGATGACGGCCGGACCTACACCTTCAAGATCCGCGACGGCGTCAAGTTCCACGACGGCTCGCCGCTCACCGCCGACGATGTCGCCGCGAGCTGGCAGGAGATCGTCAGCCCGCCGCCGGGCAAGACCAGCGCGCGCCAGGCCTTCTACGTCATGGTCGACAAGGTCGAAGCGCCCGACCCGAGCACCGTGGTGTTTCGCCTGAAATTCGCGACCAGCGCATTCCTGCCGGCGCTCGCCGACCCGTTCGCCTACATCTACAAGAAGGCGATCCTCGACAAGGATCCGCATTGGTACGAGAAGAACGTCCTCGGGTCCGGCCCCTTCAAGTTCGCCGGCTACGAGGCCGGGCAGTCGATCAAGGGCGTGCGCAACCCCGACTACTATCATCCCGGGCTGCCCTATCTCGACGGATTCACCGGGATTTTCGCGCCGAAGCTGGCGACGCGGGTCGACGCGATCCGCGCGGACAACGCGGCGATGGAGTTCCGCAGCGAGCCGCCCTCGGCGCGCGACCAGTTGGTGCGCGAGCTCGGCGACAAGATCGCGGTGCAGGAGAGCGATTGGAACTGCGGCAACCTGCTCACCTACAACAGCAAGCGCAAACCCTTCGACGACCCCCGGGTGCGGCGGGCGCTGAGCCTGGCGATCGACCAGTGGAAGGGTGGGCCGGCGCTGTCTCGGATCGCCATCGTCAAGACCGTCGCCGGCATCGTCTTCCCCGGCTCGCCGCTCGCCGCCAGCAAGGACGAGCTGCAGCAGCTCGCCGGGTTCTGGCCCGATATCGAGAAGTCGCGCGCCGAGGCTAAGCGCCTCCTGAAGGAAGCCGGGGCGGAGAACCTGAGCTTCGAGATGCTCAACCGGGATGTTGACCAGCCGTTCAAGTATGTCGGCACCTTTGTCGTCGACGAATGGAGCAAGATCGGCCTCAAGGTCGCGCAGCACGTCGTGCCGACCGGCCCGTGGTTCGAGAACATGCGCACCGGCAATTTCGACGTGACCCTCGAAGCCAATTGTCAAAGCGTCGTCAATCCGCTGCTCGACGTCGCCAAGTACCTGCCGCACACAGTCTTCACCGAGAATTACGGCGGCTACGAGGACGCCGCCGAGATCGACATCTACAACCGCATGCTGCACGAGACCGATCCGGCGAAGCAGCGCGCGTTGATGCGCGATTTCGAGCGCTACGTGATCGACACCAAGGCCTACGAGCTGCCGCTCACCTTCTGGTACCGGATCGTTCCCTACCGCGCCTACGTCAAGGGCTGGAAGATCAGCCCGAGCCACTTCGTCAACCAGGATCTGGCCACGATCTGGCTCGACAAATAGAATGCCCGACCAACGATAAAAGCGAACGGGGAGCACCATGCAGAGAACCTTCCGGCGGCGGGCCGCGCTCGCCGCGGCACTGATGCTGGCGCCGCTGACGGCATTCGCCGAGGAGACGCCCAAGCGCGGCGGCATCCTGACCTACATGATCCCGGCCGACTCGGCGCCGAGCTTCGACGGCCAGCGCGAGGAAACCTATGCGACCATCCACTCGGTGGCGCCGTTCTACAGCGTGCTGATCCGGGCCAATCCGATGGACCCGGGCTCGCCGGTCATGGTCTGCGACCTGTGCACGGAGATGCCGCAGCCGACCGAGAACGGCACGGTCTACACCTTCAAGATCCGCCAAGGCGTCAAGTTCCACGACGGGACCCCGCTGACCTCGGCCGACATCCTCGCCTCGTGGAACAAGATCGTCTTCCCGCCGCCGGGCATCGTCAGCCCGCGCCAGAGCAATTTTCAGATGGTCGACCGGATCGAGGCGCCCGACCCCTACACGGTGGTCTTCCGGCTGAAGTTCGCGACCGACGCCTTCATTCCGGCGCTCGCCGATCCCTATGCCTTCATCTACAGCAAGGCCAAGCTCGACCAGGATATCCATTGGTACGAAAAGAACATCCTCGGCTCCGGCCCCTTCAAGTTCACCAAGTTCGAGATCGGCCAGTCGATCGAGGGCGTGCGCAACCCGGACTATTATCACGCCGGCCTGCCCTATCTCGACGGTTTCAAGGGGATCTACGCCGACAAGCAGGTGACGCGCGTCGAAGCGATCCGCAGCGATCGCGCGGCAATCGAGTTTCGCGGCTTCCCGCCTTCGGTGCGCGACGAGCTCGTCGGCGCGCTCGGCGACAAGATCGCGGTGCAGACCAGCGACTGGAATTGCGGCGGGATCGTCACCCCGAACCACAAGCGCAAGCCGTTCGACGACCCGCGGGTGCGCCGCGCGCTGACCTTGGCGATCGACCGCTGGGGCAGCGCGCCCGAGCTGTCGAAGATCGCGATCGTGCATACCGTGGGCGGCGTCACCTTCCCCGGCTCGCCGCTCGCCGCCACCAAGGCGGAGCTCGAACAGGTCGCCGGCTACTGGCCCGATATCGAGAAGTCGCGCGCCGAGGCGCGTCGCCTGCTCAAGGAGGCGGGACAGGAGAACCTGAGCTTCGAGCTGCTCAACCGCTCGACCGATCAGCCCTACAAATATTACGGCATCTGGGTGGTCGATCAGTGGGCGAAGATCGGGGTCCACGCGACGCAGCGCGTGTTGCCGACCGGCCCGTGGTTCCAGGCGATGCGCGACGAGAATTTCGAGGTGACGGTCGAGGGCAACTGCCAGAACGTGGTCAACCCGCTCGCCGATATCGGCAAATACCTGCCGCACACGGTATCGCCGTCGAATTACGGGAACTTCGAGGACGATGCGGAGGTCAAGCTCGACGAGCGCATCCTGCGCGAGCTCGACAAGAAGAAGCAGCACGACCTGCTTCGCCAGTTCGAGAAGCACGTGCTCGACGACGAGACGCACGTGATCTATCTGCTATGGTGGCAACGGATCGTCCCCTACCGCGCCTACGTCAAAGGCTGGAAGATCGGCCCCAGCCATTACGTCAACCAGGACCTCGGCACGGTGTGGCTCGACGAGTAGCTCGCGTGGTTGTGATGGCGCGCCGCACCCGATCGTGCGATATCGGACGGCCAGGGAGGGACGCTTAGGGCCGATGCACCGCTATATCGTCAGCCGAATGCTGCTGGTGGTCCCGACGCTGCTCGGCGCGGCGGCGCTGGTCTTCATTCTGATGCGGCTCATCCCGGGCGACATCTGTCTCGTCCGCCTCGGCTCGGGCGGCACCAGCTTTTCCGCCGAGGCGCTCGCCGCCTGTCATGCCGAGATCGGGATCGACCGGCCGTGGCTGCTGCAGTTCGGCGATTTCGTCTGGGGCCTGGTGCGCGGCGATTTCGGCATCTCGATGTGGTCGGGAAAGCCGGTGATCCAGGAAATCGCGACCCGCTTTCCGGTCTCGCTCGAAGTCGCGGTGCTGGCGACGCTGATCGCGATCTCGATCGCCATCCCGCTGGGCACGATCTCGGCGCTGAAGCAGAACACCTGGATCGACCTCGTCGTCCGCACCTTCTCGATCGCCGGCATCGCCACGCCCTCGTTCTGGCTCGGCATCATGTCGATCCTCTTCGTCCTCGACTTGACCCAGGCGATCAGCGGGCATCCCTGGATGCCGTCGATCGACTACGTGCCGCTGTGGAAGGACCCGATCCGCAACCTGTCGATCGTGATGCTGCCGGCGATCACCGTCGGCTACCGCTATGCCGCGGTATCGATGCGGATGACCCGCTCGGCGATGCTCGAGGTGCTGCGCGAGGACTACATCCGCACGGCGCGCGCCAAGGGGCTCCTTGAAAAGATCATCATCAACCGCCACGCGCTGAAGAACGCGCTGCTGCCGGTGGTGACCGTGATCGGGCTCGAATTCGCCTTTCTGGTCGGCGGCCTGGTCGTTACCGAGCAGGTGTTCAATCTCAACGGCATCGGCCGGCTGATGGTGCTGTCGGTGCAGAACCAGGACTACACGTTGACCCAGGCGCTGGTCATGCTGGTGGTGACGATCGCGGTGCTGACCAACCTCGCGGTCGACCTGTTCTATGCCTGGCTCGACCCGCGCATCCGGCTCGCCTGACGCTCCAAGCCCATAGGCCCGCATGACCTACGCCGCCCCGACCCCGACCGACACCGCCGTCTTTGTCGACGAGCGCATCCCGCGACGCGGGCTGTTCGGCGCCTGCCTGCGTTTCCTGCGGCGTCAGCCGGTCGGCGCGATCGGCATGGTCATCGTCATCGTGTTCGGGTTTGCCGGATTGTTCGCCGACTGGATCACGCCCTACAACCCGACCGCCAACGATTTCGCGGCGATGACCGAGGCGCCGAGCTGGGCGCACTGGCTCGGCACCGACCAGCTCGGCCGCGACATTCTCTCGCGCATCCTTTACGGCGCGCGCACCGCCTATGTCGTCGGCATCACCTCGGCCGTGGTCGGCGGGTTCAGCGGGCTGGTGCTCGGCGTCAGCAGCGCCTATTTCGGCGGCCGGATCGACCTCTTTCTGCAGCGCATCAACGACATCGTCATGTCGTTCCCACTGATCATCATGGCGCTGGCCGTCGTCTCGATCTTCGGCACCGGGGTGCACAACGTGATCGTCGCGATCACCATCCCGCTGATCCCGCGCTGCCAGCGCGTGGTGCGGTCGAGCGCGCTGGCGATCCGCGAAGTGCCCTATGTCGACGCGGCGCGCGCGCTCGGCTTCAGCCACTCGCGGATCATCCTGCGGCATATGGTGCCGAACGTGGTGGCGCCGTTCCTCATCATGCTGACCTCGTTCGTCGGCCAGGCAATCCTCGCCGAGGCCTCGCTCTCCTATCTCGGGCTCGGCGTGCAGGAGCCGGTCGCCGCCTGGGGGCTGATGCTGCAGGGCGGCGCCGAGGAATACGCCTCCACCGCGCCGTGGATCGCGGTCTTCCCCGGCCTGGCGATCATGCTGACGGTTTTCGGTATCAACCTGTTCGGCGATGCGCTGCGCGACGTGCTCGACCCCAAGCTGCGCGACCGCTGAGAAGCCGCCGACGATCCTGCCCGGCGCCGGCTTGGCCCGCCGGAACCCTCCACGCGCGCCTGACGTTAAGCGGGCCGAAGACTGTTTCGTGTGGAGTTGGAAAATGCAGAACACGTCAAAGAAGCGGCTCGGCCGCGTCGCGGCACTCGCGATTGCCAGCCTCGGCCTGATCGCCGTGGCGCTGCCGCTGCACCCGGCAAAGGCCGATACGATGTATCTCGGCTGGGATTTCGGCAACGGCTTCGGCGTCGGAATCGGCACGCCGCCATCTGCCTACGGGATGCATTACTGCGGCATCGTCGCGACCCGCGGCCCCTGCTACAACTGGTAACCCCCGAACCGGGGCGAAGAATGCCGGGCGGGCGCCGATCGAGCGCTCCCCGGCGCGCCCGCCGCAACCCACTGCCGCCGCGATAGAGGCGCCCCGACAAGCCGATCGCGGTCTCCCGCCTCGTCCATCCCCATCGTTGAGCGAACCTCCGACGCGCCTCGCACCGGCGGGCGCGCCCCGACGGGTCACTAGCGTCCGCGGAACCGGCCTGCCGGTCGCCTGCTGCCGGGGGATCAGGCGACCGGCGCCGGCTTGGCGGCGGCCCGCGACTTTCGTGGTCTTGCCGGCGGCCGCGCACGGCGCTGCGAGCCGAGATGGTGCGTCTTGCTGCTGCCGGCCGCACGCCGCCGCGCGGGGCCGTGCCCCACGGTCAGGTTGTGCGCGGAATTGATCAGCGCGAGGTGGGAAAACGCCTGCGGGAAATTGCCGACCTGTCGCCGCGCGACCGGGTCGTATTCCTCGGCGAGCAGCCCGACATCGTTGCGCAGCGCGAGCAGCCGTTCGAACAGCGCGCAGGCCTCGTCGTAGCGGTCCTGCAGCACGTAGTTGTCGACCAGCCAGAAGCTGCAGGCGAGAAAGGCGCCTTCGCCCGGCGGCAGGCCGTCGGTGCCGCGCCCGGTGTCGTAGCGCATCACGAACCCGTCGCGCATCAGGTGGCGCTCGATCGCCGCCACGGTGCCGCGCACACGCGGGTTCGATGCGGGCAGGAAGCCGACCAGCGGGATGAGCAGCAGGCTGGCGTCGAGCGCGGTCGAACCGTAGGACTGGACGAAGCTGTTCTGCTCCGGGTCGAAGCCGCGCTGGCAGATCTCGTCGTGGATGGTCTCGCGCACCGCGCGCCAGCGCTCCAGCGGCGCCTTGAGGCCGAATTGCTCGGCCGAGCGCACCGCCCGGTCGAACGCCACCCAGGCCATGACCTTCGAATGCGTGAAATGCCGGCGGCCGCCGCGCACCTCCCAGATGCCGTCGTCGGGCTGGTCCCAGATCGTCTCCAGGTGTTCGACCAGCGCGCATTCGAGCGCCCAGCCCGAGGCGTCGTCGGCGAGGCCGTCGCGCCGGCCGACATAGAGCGCGTCGAGCACCTCGCCGTAGACGTCGAGCTGCACCTGCCCGGCCGCGGCGTTGCCGATCCGCACCGGCAGCGCGCCCTGATAGCCCGCCAGCCAGGGCACCTTGTATTCGTCGAGCCGCCGCTCGCCGGCGACGCCGTACATGATCTGCAGCTGATCGGGGCTGCCGGCGGCGGCGCGCAGCAGCCATTCCCGCCAGGCCCGCGCCTCGTCGAGGAAGCCGGCCTCCATCAGTGCGTAGAGCGTGAAGGTCGCATCGCGCAGCCAGCAGAAGCGGTAGTCCCAGTTGCGCGAGCCGCCGAGCTGCTCGGGCAGCGAGGTCGTCGCGGCGGCCACCAGCCCGCCGGTCTCCCGGTGCGACAGCGCCTTCAGCGTCAGCAGCGAGCGCAGCACGGCGTCGGACCACTCGCCCTGCGGCTTGAAGGCGCTCCCCCAGCCGGTCCAAAACTCGGTGACTTCCTTGAGCGCGGCGGTGGCCGAGATCGCCGGCGGTTCCGGCTTGTAGGACTGGGTCCAGCTCAGCACGAAGCAGACTTCGTCGCCGGCCGCGATGTCGAACCGGCCGACCGTGCTGAGGTCCTCGCCGTGCGTATGGATGCTCGTGTCGAGCAGCAGCCGGTCCGGACCCGAGATCATCTGCAGGCGCCCGTCGGGACGGCGCGTGACCCAGGGCACGGCATAGCCGTAGTCGAAGCGCACGATCAGCTCGACCCGCATCGGCACGCGCCCGCTCAGTCCGCGGACGATGCGCACCACGTCGGAGACACCGTCGCGGCGCCCAAGGAAATCGACGATGGCGACGCTGCCGATCGAGGTCTCGAAGGTGGTTTCGAGCACCAGCGTATCGCCCAGGTAATGACGCCGCGCGCGCGCCTCTTCCTCGGCCGGCGCGATCAGCCACCGCCCGTTCTGCGGCGTGCCGACCAGCGCCGCGAAACAGGACGCGCTGTCGAAGCGCGGCAGGCCCAGCCAGTCGATCGACCCGTCGATCCCGACGAGCGCCATCGTCTCGCAATTGCCGATGACGGCGTAATCCTCGATTCGGCCCGGCATCGGTTCCTGCGCAGCCCCTTCGGTCGGTTGGGGTGATAGCACGGTTGAAGCCCCGCAGGATCAACGCTCGGGCAGCCGTTTTCTCGCACCGCGCCGGCTGCGGCACCGCGACAACGCAGAAAAGTTGATCGGCCCGCGCGTTTGTCGCTTTGCGATCATGGTTTGCACGGCATAATGCGCCGGTGGCAGCCGCGAGGGGACGCATGGGCGACAGTTTCCCGGCGAGGCGGCGTTGGCGCCTGGCGATGCTGGCGGCCAGTTGCGTTGCGCTCTCAGGGTGCCAGGGGGTCCTCGACCCGCAGGGCCCGATCGCCGCGGCGGAACGGTTGCTGCTGGTCAACTCCACCGAGATCATGCTGGTCGTGGTGGTCCCCGTGGTGCTGATGACGCTCGGCGTCGCGTGGTGGTACCGCGCCTCCAACGCGCGCGCCGACCACAGCCCGGAATGGGCCTATCAGGGCGGCATCGAGTTCGTCGTCTGGTCGATCCCGGCGCTCGTGGTGATCCTTTTGGGCGGGGTCAACTGGATCAGCTCGTACCAACTCGACCCGCGCACGCCGCTCGCCTCCGACGCCAAGCCGCTGCGCATCGACGTGGTGGCGCTCGATTGGAAATGGCTGTTCATCTATCCCGACCAGAAGATCGCCGCGGTCAACCAGGTCGTCGTTCCCGCGGCGACGCCGATCGCCTTTCGCCTGACCTCGGCGACGGTGATGAACTCGTTTTTCGTGCCGCAGCTCGGCAGCCAGATCTACACGATGGGCGGGATGACGACGCATCTCAACCTGCTCGCCGACAAGCCGGGCGACTATCCCGGCTTCTCGGCCATGTTCAGCGGCGACGGCTTCTCCGACATGCGCTTTGTCGTCAAGGCGGTCGCGGCGGGCGATTTCGCCGGCTGGCTGGAGCGGGCGCGCGGTGCCGGCAGCGCGCTCGACGACCGCGCCTATGCCGAACTGGCGAAGCCGAGCCAGGCCATGCCGCCGACGACCTACCGGGCGGTCGATCCGAAGCTGTTCGACCGGATCGTCGACGAGACCATGACGGGCTCGGACGGACCTCCGACCGGCGCGTCCTGGTGTCCGCCGACGCGCCAGGCGGGAGGCTGAGATGCTGGGCAGGCTGAACTGGTCGGCGATCCCGTTCGACGAGCCCATCGCGTTCGTCACCGCGATCATGATCGTGATCGGCGGCGCGGCCATCCTCGGCCTCGTCACCTTCATGGGGTGGTGGGGCTATCTGTGGCGCGAATACATCACCAGCGTCGATCACAAGCGGATCGGCGTCATGTACGTGCTGCTGGCGATGGTGATGCTGCTGCGCGGCTTTGCCGACGCGATCATGATGCGCACCCAGCAGGTCCTCGCGGTCGGCGACTCGCAGGGCTA
>DATJOB010000296.1:0-2169 GCA_035507475.1 Allostellaceae bacterium
TTCCTCCGGCAGCATCCTCTTCGAGGGCAAGGAGATCGCGGGGCTGCGGCGGCACGAGGCGAGCGCGGTGCGGCGCCGCATCGGCATGGTGTTCCAGAGCTTCGAGCTGTTCCAGCACCTCAGCGCCGAGGACAACATCGCCCTGGCGCGCATCAAGGTGCAGGGCGACGAGCCGGCGCGCGCCCGCGACGCGGCGCGCCAGCTGCTGCGCAAGGTGCATCTGCCCGACAAGGCCGAGATGTATCCGGACGAGCTGTCGGGCGGCCAGCAGCAGCGCGTCGCGATCGCCCGCGCGCTGGCGATGCAGCCGGCGCTGATGCTCTATGACGAGCCGACCAGCGCGCTCGACCCCGAAACCGTCGGCGAGGTGCTCGACGTGATGCAGGAACTCGCCGAGGAAGGCATGACCAGCATCGTCGTTACGCACGAGATGAGCTTTGCGCGCCGCGCCGCCGACCGGGTAATGTTCCTCGACGAAGGGCAGGTGGTGCACCGCGCGCCGACCGAGGCGTTCTTTTCCGACGACGTTCCCGAGCGGGTCGCCCGCTTCCTCGGCAAGATCAGGGCGTGACGGCACGAGGATCGGGGAGCCGAACGATGCCGCTCGACGCGCTCTTGACCAACGGCCGGCTCGCCGACGGCCGTCGTGTCGATATCGGCATCGCCGGCGGGCGCATCGCGACGCTCGGCGAAGACGCGCCGCCGTCGAACAGCGTCCCCTGCCTCGATCTTGCCGGCGATCTGGTGCTGCCGGGCCTCGTCGACGGCCACATGCATCTCGACAAGACTTTGACCGGCCTGCCGTGGATGGACCACGCCGCCGGCCCGACGCGGATGAGCCGCATCGAGACCGACAAGACGATCCTGCCTTATCTGCCGCTATCGACCGAGGAACGCGCGGGCCACCTGATCCGCGATTGCGTCGCGCGCGGCACGGCGCATATGCGCAGCCATGTCGACATCGACCTCGAAAGCCGGCTCGCCAAGCTGCACGGCGTGCTGGCGGCGCGCGAGCGGCATCGCGACCGGGTCGGCCTGCAGATCGTCGCCTTCCCGCAGAGCGGCGTGATGCGCTGTCCCGGCGTGCTCGGCTTGCTCGACGAGGCGGTGCGCGAAGGCGCCGATCTGGTCGGCGGCATCGACCCGCTGGAGATCGACCGCGATCCCAAGGGACAGCTCGACGGCATTTTCGCGATCGCGGCGCGGCACGGCGTCGGGCTCGACATCCACCTGCACGAACCGGGCGAGATGGGTCTCTTCAACGTGCACGAGATTTGCGCGCGGACCCGCGCGCTCGGCCTCGCCGGCAAGGTGACGATCAGCCACGGCTTCTGCCTCGGCCAGGTGACCGAGCGGCCGGCTGGCGCCGCGGCGGAGCTGATGGCCGCGGCCGGCGTGGCGCTGGTGACGCACGGCGCCGGCGGCCTCGCGCTGCCGCCGATCGAGATGCTGCGCGCAGCGGGGGTGCTGGTCTTCGCCGGCAACGACGACATCCGCGACACCTGGTCGCCCTACGGCACCGGCGACCTCTTGGAGCGCGCGTCGATCGTCGGCTGGAAGGCCGATTTCCGCCGCGACGCGCAGGTCGAGACCGCCTTCGACCTGGTGAGCGCCGCCGGCGCGAAGGCGCTGGGGGTCGCCGATTACGGCATCGCGATCGGCGCGCCGGCCACGTTCTTTACGATCGCCGCGAGCGGGGTCGCCGAGGCGGTCGCGGTGCACGCGCCGCGCAAGCTGGTGCTGTTCGACGGGCGCCTTGTCGCGCGCGACGGCGCGGCGCTGCCCGAGCCGCTGACGGTCGCCGCCGCGGTTCGCTGAGCCGCTATTCGTTGAGCCGCTATTCCTTGAGCCGCTATTCCTTGAACTGGGCCGAACGCCACCTGACCGCCGCGGGCACGCCCTCGCTGGTGGCGATCTCGCGGAACCGCGCGCCCAATTCGGTCGTCGTCGCGTAGAGCGGGCCGACCACGTCGAGCCCGGCATAGAGCGCGGTGCGGAACCCGCTCGCGTCGGCGACGCGGTTGACCGCGCGCTTCGTTCCATAGAGCGCCTCGGGCGAGATCAGCGACAGCCGCTTGGCATAGGCGAGGCTCGCGGCGCGCAGCTCGGCCAGCGGCACGATGCGGTTGACCATGCCGAGATCGAGCGCCGCCTTGGCATCGATCTGAT
>DATJOB010000297.1:0-2595 GCA_035507475.1 Allostellaceae bacterium
TGCGAGTGGTGCCTTGCGCCGCGGCCTCAAGCTCGACGAGGCGCTGACCGCCGCCCAGCGGTTGCGCGACAAGGGCCATCGCCAGACCAAGATGCAGCTGGGCCTGCCGGGCGTCACCTCACCGGCGCGCGAGGTCGAGCAGGCGCGGCTGATCCGCGAGGCGTGCGGCCCCGAGATGGATTTGATGTGCGACATCAA
The DNA here is from genome assembly GCA_035507475.1 of Allostellaceae bacterium. Taxonomy (GTDB): domain Bacteria; phylum Pseudomonadota; class Alphaproteobacteria; order ATCC43930; family CGMCC-115725; genus DATARH01. Next base: position 199 of record DATJOB010000297.1, read on the forward strand.
CCAGCGCTGGCGGCCGGAGCAGGCGATCGACATCGGCAAGCGCGTCGAGGATGCCGGGGTCGGGCTCTTTTGGCTCGAGGACGTCACCGCGCATGACGACTATGCCGGCCTCGCCCGGGTCGCCGATGCGCTGGCGACGCCGGTCGCCGGCGGCGAGTATCTCTGGGGCATCGTGCCGTTCCGCCACATGATGGAGGCACGATCGGTCGATATCGTGATGATCGACCAGGTGCGCTCGGGCGGCATCACGCCCTGGCTCAAGATCGCCGGCATCGCCGAGGCGTTCGACCTGCCGGTGGTCAGCCACGGCGTCCCGGAGATCCACGTCCATCTCGTCGGCGCGGTGCCGAACGGGCTCAGCGTCGAATACATGCCGCGCCTCTTCCACCTGTGGAAATCGGTGCCCGAGCCGAAAAGCGGCTTCCTCGACATGCCGACAGCGCCCGGCCTCGGCCTCGAATTCGACGAGGCGGCGTTCGCGAAATACCGCGCGTAGCCCACCGATCTTGAATGATTGACGCAAGCTGGGGCGAGCTCGCGTGGCTTGTGTTGGCCGTCGTCGCGGCCGGCGTTCTGACCGGGCTTCTCGCCGGCGTCTTCGGCATCGGCGGCGGCGCGGTGATCGTACCGGTGCTCTACGAGCTGTTCCGCCTGCTCGGCGTCTCGGACGCGGTGCGCATGCAGCTCTCCATCGGCACCTCGCTGGCGATCATCATTCCGACCGCATGGCGCTCGTACCGGGCGCATAAGGCGCGCGGCGCGGTGATCCCGGAAGCGCTGCGGTTGTGGACGGTGCCGCTGGTCGTCGGCGTGCTGGGCGGCTCGGCGATCGCCGCAATCGCGCAGTCCTCGGCGATCTTCAAGCTCGCCTTTGTCGCGATCGCCGCGGTGATCGTCGCCAAGATGTGGTTCATCTCGGACCGCTGGCACATCGCCGAGGATTTGCCCGGGCCCTGGGCGATGCGCGCCTACGGGTTCGCGATCGGGCTCGGCTCGTCACTGATGGGGATCAGCGGCGGCTCGCCCGCGACCCTGGTGCTGACGCTCTACAACAAGCCGATCCACCGGGCGGTCGCGACCTCGGCCGGGATCGGCATGCCGCTGTCGATCGCCGGCGCCTTCGGCTACATGCTGGCCGGCCTGCCGCATCTGGCGCAGCTGCCGCCGCTGTCGCTGGGGTTCGTGTCGCTGATCGGGGTCGCGGCGATCGCCCCGCTATCGGCGTGGACCGCGCCGTTCGGCGCGCGCCTCGCGCATGCCCTGCCGCAGCGCTGGCTCGAGATCGCCTTTGGCGGGTTCCTGGTGATCGTCGCCAGCCGGTTCGTCGCCAGCCTGGTTTGAGCAAGAGCGGCGCGGCAGGTCGGGCGGATGCCCGACCGCACTCGCTATCTGAACATCCGGCCTTCCGGCGGCAGGCCGAGCAGCATCTGGCCGACGGTCTCGAAGTGGATCGGCCGGCCCTGGCCCTGCTGCGTTCCGGCGTGGATGTCGCGCATCCGCCGCTCGAGCGGGTTGGTCTCGAAGATCGCCGAGGCCCCCGCCGCGTGATAGACCGTCGCCACCACGTCGCGCGCCTGGTGGATCGCCCAGGTCGAGGCGAGGCGCAGCTGCGGGTGGTGCGCCTCGTCGATCCGGCCGCTCTTCTGCGCCTCGTCCCACATCTCGGCGATGACGCCGCGCAGATAGGCGCGCGCCGCGCGCAGCTTTGCCTCGCATTGCGCGACCTGCGCCTGGATCACGTTGTTCTCGCGCAGCGTGCCGCCGGCGCCGCGCGGCACCTTGTCGCGCGCGATCGCGACGAACGCGTCGTAGGCGCCGCGCGCGATGCCGAGCGAGACGTGGCTGAAGCTCATCGCGTAGATCATGCCGCTGGTGAACTGGTAGAGCGGTCCCGGCTCGCGCCGCTCGGCGGCGTTGTCGCGGATCGCGGTATAGGCCTGCGGCACGAAATGGTCGCACAGCTCGTAACTGTCGCTGCCGGTGCCGCGCAGCCCCAGCACCTGCCAGTTGTCGATGATCGTCACCTGCGATTTCGGGATGAGCATCGAGCGCGTCACCTGGCGGCCGGCCGGGCCGAGCCGTGGGCTGCCGTCCGCTTCGAAGACCGGGCAATGCGCGCCGATCCACGTCGCATGCCGGCTGCCGGTGGCGAAGCCCCAGCGGCCGGTGGCGCGGTAGCCGCCCGGCGCGGCGACGCATTTGCCGGCGCCCGGCAGCTCCGGTCCCCAGGCGAGGATGCCGAGCGGCGGGCCGAACACCTCCTGCGCGATCTCCGGCGCCAGATAGGCCGCGGTCATCGAGCAGCCCGAGTTCTGGCCGAGGCACCAGGCGACGCTGCCCTCGCCGGCGGCGAGGATTTCGAGGACCGCGGTGTAGGTCAGCGGGTCGATCTCGCCG
>DATJOB010000298.1:0-3982 GCA_035507475.1 Allostellaceae bacterium
GCTCCAACGCATCGCAGGCCGGCGCGCGAAACTCGCGGGCCGGCCCTCTCCCATCAGCGGGAGGGCTCCAACATTGGCTGTCGGAAGCGCGCCGGACGCTAGTCTTTGCGCCGGTTTCTGTCAATCGCGGTCGGCGCGACGACGATCGCGCCTCCGGCGGGACGCCGCTTCGCGATTGCTCGCGACGAGGATCGTCGGTGATGCCCGCCCGGTCGACGTGCCTCATCCCGAGGCGCCTCGCGCCGCGAGACCGCAAGGGACGCGATGTCGGTTCTGACGCGGCCGGAGAGCGGGTCATGCGGCGATGATGCCGCCGCTCGCCAACCAGTTTAAGATCGGCATTTATCCTGGTATAAACTATTATGTTGGCGACGAATTCGGAACAGCGCCGGCGCGAGCTCGGCGATTTCGTGCGCGCCCGGCGCGAGGCGCTGGCGCCCGGCGCGGCCGGGATCGTCGCGCCGCGCCGCCGCCGCACGCCGGGGCTGCGCCGCGAGGAGGTCGCCGAGCTCGCCGGGCTCAGCACCACCTGGTACACCTGGATCGAGCAGGGCCGCGACGTGTCGATGTCGCCCGCGGCGCTGGCGCGGCTGGCGCGCGCGCTCGGCCTCGACGGCGCGGCGCGCGCCTATCTCTTCGAGCTCGCCGGCAAGCGCGACCCCGAGCCCGGCACCGGCGATGTCACCGACCTGCCCGACGTGCTGACCGACTGCGTCGCGGCGGTAGCCGCCCCGGCCTACATCCTCGACCGCGGCTGGAACGCGCGCGCCTGGAACGCCGCCGCCGCCCGGCTCTTCACTGGCTGGCTCGACCGGCCGGGCGACCGCAACCTGCTCAAGTTCATCTTCCTGCGCCCCGGCGCGCGCTCGCTGATCGCCGATTGGGAGCCGCGCGCCCGCCGCGTCGTCGCCGAGTTCCGGGCGCAGAGCGGCCCGCGCCTCGACGACCCGTCGCTGCGCGAGCTGGTCGACCAGCTGCGCCGGCTCAGCCCGGACTTCGCCCGCTTCTGGAACCAGCACGGCGTGCTCGCCCGCGCCGGCGGCGAACGCACCTTCGACCACCCGGCGGACGGCTTCCTGCGCTACGAGCAGGTGACCTTCGACCTCGCCGGCCATCCCGACATCAAGCTGACGGTGTTGGTCCCTCGCTGAACCGCGCTATGGTGCGGGCGCGCAAACCGCGGAGATCGGCCCATGCATTTCGACCTCGGCAGGATGCCGACGCAGGACGGCTACAAGCTTCTCGTCGCCACGGTGGTGCCGCGGCCGATCGCGTTGACCACGACGATCAGCCGCGACGGTGTCGTCAACGCGGCGCCGTTCAGCTTTTTCAACGCGGTCAGCTCCGACCCGCCGGTCGTCGTGCTCGGCATCAACGGCGCCGGGCCCGAGGGCAGCCCGCACAAGGATACCGAGCGCAACATCCGCGAGACCGGCGAATTCGTCGTCAACCTCGTCGACGAGGCGATCGGCGAGCGCATGAACATCTGCGCGGTCGACTTCCCGAGCGAGATCGGCGAGCTCGACCCGGCGAAGCTCGCCGCCGCGCCGTCGGTCGAGGTCGCGCCGCCGCGCATCGCCGAGTCGCCGGTCAGCTTCGAATGCCGACGCCTCACCGGGCTCTCGCTCGGCGGCGAATCGATGCTCGAGGTCGGCCGCGTGCTGCACATCCATATCCGCGACGACCTGATCGATCCCGAGAAGCTCTACGTCAAGACCGACCGCATGCGCCTGATCGGCCGCATGCACGGGCGCGGCTGGTATGCGCGCACCAGCGATCTGTTTCTGATGGACCGGATGTCATTCGCCGATTGGCAGGCGCGCCGCTGACCCGGCCGGGTGGTGTTTCGCCGCAGCCGGGGTAGCCGGCGCCGCGCATTTCGCTTCCCCTCGCCGCGCCTCTTCCGGTAGAGAGGGGCATGCGTATGCTCTCGGGGCCCGCGCCGGGGGTCGTTTGGCGGATCGCGCTGTGGCTTGTCGCGACCGCCCTGTGCGGCGGTCCGGCGCTCGCCGGCGAGACCGCCAACGGCTCCAAGAACTTCAGCCCGCCCACGACGGTGCCGAATTATTTCAGCAACGAGGCCGGCCCGATGCTCGGCGGCACCGCCGAGTCGCGGCGCGGCGAGCTCTTTCCGAGCCAGCTCGCGGGCGCCCAGGGGGCACGGCCGGCGGCCACGGCCGCGGCACCCACGCCCGCGGCGGCGGCCCCGGCGGCGCGCCAGCACATCGCGATGGCCGAACCGAAGGGGCACCTGGTGCGCTCGCACGGCCGGATCGTCGCGCATCACGTCGCGGTGCACGGGCATTCGCACAGGCGCGTCGCGGCGCATGGCTCCTCGCGCCACCATGTCACCCGCGCCGCCAGCAAGACGCGCGTCACCACCAGCACCCATCACCACGTCCAGAGCTGACGCGCCGCGCCGGTTGGACAAGCCCGCTTCCGGCGCAATATAAGCGGGCGATGACGCGCGTTCCGTTTCGCAAGATGCACGGTCTCGGCAACGATTTCGTGGTGCTCGACCAGCGCCGCGAGCCGGTCGCGATCGACGCTGCCGCGGCGCGCGCGCTCGCCGACCGGCGCACCGGGATCGGCTGCGACCAGCTGCTGCTGCTGGAGCCGCCGCACGACCGCCGCGCCCGGGTGTTTTTGCGCATCCTCAACCCCGACGGCAGCGAGGCCGAGGCTTGCGGCAACGGCACGCGCTGCGTCGCCCGGCTGCTGGCCGCCGAGAGCGGCGCGCGCGACCTGCTGATCGAGACCGAGGCCGGGCTGCTCGCGGCGACGATCGACCGCGACGGCGTCGCGACCGTCGACATGGGGCCGCCGCGCCTCTCGTGGCGCGACATCCCGCTGGCGCGCGAGACGGACACGCTGCACGTCCCGCTGCGCCAGGGACCGCTCGGCGACGCGGTCTGCACCAACATGGGCAACCCGCACGCGACGTTCTTCGTCGCCGACGCCGAGGCGATCGACCTCGTTGCGCTGGGACCGCGCCTCGAACACGACCCGCTCTTCCCGGAGCGGGCGAATATCGGGATTGCGACGGTGCTCGACCCGCAGACCATCCGGCTGCGGATGTGGGAGCGCGGCGTCGGCGTCACCCGCGCCTGCGGCAGCGGCGCCTGCGCCGCGCTCGTCGCCGCGCATCGCCGCGGGCTCTGCGGCCTGCGCGCGACCGTCCGGCTCGACGGCGGCGATCTCGCGATCGCCTGGCCCGAGCGCGGCCACGTGCTGATGAGCGGGCCGACGACGCTGAGCTTCGAGGGCAGCTTCGATGCGGCGCTGCTCGCCGGCTGAGCGATGACGGCACCCGAGATCATCACTTTCGGTTGCCGCCTCAACGCCTACGAGAGCGAGGTGATCCGCGGTGCCGCGGCCGCCGCCGGGCTGCGGGACGCGGTCGTCGTCAACACCTGCGCCGTCACCGCCGAGGCCGAGCGCCAGGCGCGCCAGGCGATCCGCCGGGCGCGCCGCGCCCACCCGGAGGCGCGGATCGTCGTCACCGGCTGCGCCGCGACGCTGGCGCCGGCGCGCTATGCGGCGATGCCCGAGGTCGACCAGGTGCTCGACAATGCGGCAAAGCTGCGCGCCGAGAGCTATGCCACGCCCACCCCCTACCCTTCCGCGACGCGGGTCCCGCTTGCGGGAGCGGGTGGCGAGCGCCGCGAGCCCGAGCCCGGCGAGGGTCCGCCGCGCACCCGCGCCTATCTCCAGGTGCAGCAGGGCTGCGACCACCGCTGCACGTTCTGCATCATCCCCTATGCACGCGGGCCGAGCCGCTCACTGCCGGCCGCGGCCGTGGTCGCCGAGGCGCGCGCCCGGGTCGCCGGCGGCGCCCGCGAGCTGGTGCTGACCGGCGTCGACCTGACCGCCTACGGCGCCGATCTGCCCGGCAGCGCGGGCCTCGGCGGGCTGGTGCGCCGGCTGCTCGACGCGCTCCCCGAGCTGCCCCGGTTGCGGCTTTCCTCGCTCGACCCCGGGG
>DATJOB010000299.1:0-12134 GCA_035507475.1 Allostellaceae bacterium
TGCAGATCAGCTCGATCGCCGCGGGGTTGGCGATGCCGCGCCCCGAGCCGATCAGCGAGCCGAGCGGCATCACCGCGGCGCAACCGACATCGGCGAGCTTCTGGCAGGCGACCGGGTCGTCGTTGCAATAGGGCAGCACGACAAACCCCTTGCGGACCAGCTCGTCGGCGGCGTGCACCAGCTGCTCGACATCGGGATAGAGCGTCTCGCGGTCGCCGATCAGCTCGAGCTTGACCCAGTTCGTGTCGAGCGCTTCGCGCGCCAGCTCGGCGGTGAGCACCGCGTCGCGCGCGGTCACGCAGCCCGAGGTATTGGGCAGCAGCCGGCAGCGCCCGTTGAGCACGTCGACCAGGCTGCCGCTGTAGCTGTCGAGGCTGATGCGGCGGATCGACATGGTCACCAGTTCGGCGCCGCTCGCCGCCAGCGCGTCGAGCATCACCTGCTGGTTGGGATAGCCGGCGGTGCCGATGAAGAGTCGCGAGGCGAGCGGCGTGCCGGCGATCAGGAACGGGTCGTTGCTCATAATGTCCTATCCTAACTCCTTCGCGTCATTCCCGCGAAAGCGGGAATCCGGCCGGGCGTACGGCGGCCTGGACCGCGCCCGAGCGGCGGCGGCAGCCGCCCATCCGGTCACCCGCCCTGCAGCGGGCGCACGATCTCGACCGCATCGCCGGCGTGCAGCGTCGCCTCGCGCCATTCGGCGCGGCGCACCACGGCGCCGTTGACCGCCACGGCGAGAAACCGCGCCGCCGGATCGATGCCGCGATCGGCAAGCAGCTGGGCGAGCGTCGTCGCCGCGACCTCCTCGTCGATGCCGTTGATCTTGAGGCGCGTCATTGCGCCGCCTCGGCGAGGCGCGCGGCCGGCGCCTCGGCGAACCGCCGCGGGTCGAAGGGCCGCGCCGCCTCGGGCAGTCGCCCCTCGAGGATATAGCCGCTGACCGCGGCGGCGCTCACCGGCGTCAGCAGGATGCCGTTGCGGTGGTGGCCGGTGGCGACGACGAGCCCGTCGATCCCGCTCGGCCCCAGCATCGGCGCGTCGTCGCGCGAGCCGGGCCGGAAGCCGACCCAGGTCTCGGCGATCGGCAGCTCCTCGATCGCCGGAAAGCCGCGCCACGCGCCCTCGAGCAGCGCCAGCATGCCGCCCGCGGTCAGGCTGGCGTCGAAGCCGCGCTCCTCGACCGTGGCGCCGACGATCAGCCGGCCGTCGCGGCGCGGTGCGAGATAGGCGTGCGGCAGCCAGACGACATGGCTGACGAGCGGCGCCCGCTTGTCCATCTGCAACGCCAGCATCTGGCCCTTGATCGGCCGCACCGGCGGCAGGTTCGCCGCCGGGATGCCGCCGATCTCGCGCGACCAGGCGCCGGCGGCGAGCACCACGATTTCGGCCGCCTCGCTGCCGCGCGCGGTGGCGACGCCGCAGGCCCGGCCGGCGGCGAACTCCACCGCCGCGACCGCGCAATGCTCGTGGACCGCGACCCCGGCGCCGCGGCAGGCGGCGAGGAGGGCGCGCGCCAGCGCGCGATTCTCGACCTGGTGGTCGTTGCGGCTGTACACGGCCGCGGCGATGCCCGGCTTGAGGTGCGGCTCACGGCGCCGCGCCTCGGCGGCGTTGACCCAGTCGAGCGCGAGGCCGAGCCCGGTCTGGAACTCGAAGCTGTGGCGCAGCGTCTCGGCGTCGTCGCGGTTGAGCGCGACGACCAGCGTCCCCTCGTCGCGATATTCGACCGGCACGCCGCTCGCCGCCTCGAGCTCGCGCGCGAATTGCGGCCACAGGCGCTGACTTTCGAGGGTCAGCGGCAAGAGCGGCTCCTCGCCGGGCTCGGTCTCGACCGCCGCGGCGAGCATCCCCGCCGCCGCCCAGCTCGCGCCGCGCCCCGCCTCGCCCTTGTCGTAGACCGCGACGCGGCAGCCCGCCTGCGCCAGGCGCCAGGCGATGCCGAGGCCGATGACCCCGCCGCCGACGATGACGGTCTTCGGACGGTCGGTTAAAGCCTTGCTCGTGGTGATGACGGACTCCCTTCACCGGGACCAGGCCCGGCCAGGTTCAGTGGGTCTGCTCTCAGCCGCCGAGCCGGCGCGCTCGCGTCGCGCCGCCGGGCAGCACCCCAGCCTCGCTGCAATTTTGGTCCGGGCCGGGGGCGATGCAAGGGATTTCTTCGGCGCCGGCGCCAGCACCGCGGCCGCCGCGGCGGCGTTAACGGTTCGGTGAGATTTGCCGGGCATGCTGTCAATCACGCGCTTCCCTGGATGCGCGCTGCCCGCATGGGCATCCTCCCCTCAGCCTTGAGGCCGCCTTTCGAGGCGGCCTCCTTTTTTCGCCGGCGGCCTTCCCTGCGGTCTTCCCTGCCGCATTCCCTGCCGCGGGTTTGACACCGCCGGCCGTTTGACAGAGTTCGCCGGCCGGCCTATCACCGCTCCATCCCAGGAGCGCGCGATGAACAAGGTCTACCCCGACGCCAAGGCCGCGCTGGCGGGCCTGTTGCACGACGGCATGACGATCATGGCCGGCGGGTTCGGCCTCTGCGGCATCCCCGAGAAGCTGATCGCGGCGATCAAGGAGGCGGGGGTCACCGGCCTCACCGTCGTCTCGAACAATGCCGGGATCGACGGTGCCGGGCTCGGCCTGCTGCTCGAGACGCGGCAGATCAAGAAGATGATCTCGTCCTATGTCGGCGAGAACAAGCTCTTCGCCGACCTCTATCTGAAGGGCGAGCTGGAGCTCGAGTTCAACCCGCAGGGCACGCTCGCCGAGCGGATCCGCGCCGGCGGCGCCGGCATCCCCGCCTTCTTCACCAAGACCGGGGTCGGCACGCTGGTCGCCGAGGGCAAGGAGACCCGCGAGTTCGACGGCCAGACCTATGTCATGGAGCGGGGCCTTTTCGCCGATCTCGCGGTCGTCCACGCGTGGCAGGCCGACAGCGAGGGCAACCTCGTCTTCCGCAAGACCGCGCGCAACTTCAACCCGGTGATGGCGACCGCGGCGAAGACCACGGTCGTCGAGGTCGAGCATCTCGTCGAGCCGGGCACGATCGAGCCGGACCGAATCCACACGCCGGGCATCTTCGTGCAGCGCATCGTCCATTACGGCAGTTATGAAAAGCGCATCGAGCAGCGCACCGTGCGCAAGCGCGGCTGAGCGAAAGGAGCACCGCGATGGCCTGGACCCGCGATCAGATGGCGCAGCGCGCCGCCCGCGAGCTCGAGGACGGGTTCTACGTCAATCTCGGCATCGGCATACCGACGCTGGTGTCGAATTTCATTCCGCCCGGCATCACCGTCCAGCTGCAGAGCGAGAACGGCATGCTCGGCATGGGTCCCTTCCCCTATGAGGGCGAGGAGGACCCCGACCTGATCAACGCCGGCAAGCAGACGATCACCGAGCTGCCGACGACGAGCTATTTCGACAGCGCGCAATCCTTCGGCATGATCCGCGGCGGCCATATCGACCTGTCGATCCTCGGGGCGATGCAGGTCGCCGAGAACGGCGACCTCGCCAACTGGATGATCCCCGGCCGGATGGTCAAGGGGATGGGCGGGGCGATGGACCTCGTCGCCGGGGTGAAGCGCGTCGTCGTGCTGATGGAGCACACCGCCAAGGACGAGCCAAAATTGCTGCGCCGCTGCACCCTGCCGCTGACCGGCGCCGCGGTCGTCGACTTGGTGATCACCGATCTCGGCGTCTTCGCGATCGACAAGCATGGCGGCGGCATGACCCTCCTCGAGCTGGCGCCCGAGGTGTCGCTGCAGGAGGTTCAGGGCAAGACCGAGGCCAGCTTCGCGGTCGGCCCCGGCATCCGCTGATTTGCGCTTGCGGCCCGGCGCAGGCCGGGACCCGCCGATCAACCGTCTCGGGCGCCGGGAAGTCGGCCCCGGCTTTCGCCCGGGGGCGGAAAAGGGAGTGCGATGACAGCGATACGCCAGGCGATCGACGCCCTGCCGACCTCGCGGATCGCCGAGATTGCCGCGCTCGGCTTCGGCGACCCCGAGGTCGTCCCGCTGTGGTACGGCGAGGGCGATCTGCCGACCCCCGATTTCATCGCCGATGCGGCCGCCGCGGCGCTGCATCGCGGCGCGACGTTTTACACCTACAAGGCCGGGATTCCCGAGCTGCGCCAGACGATCGCCGACTATCTGAGCGGCCTGCACGGGCGCCCGGTGGCGATGCAGCGCATCGCGGTCACCAGCGCCGGGATCAACGCGCTCATGCTCGTTGCCCAGGCGCTGATCGACCCGGGCGACAATCTCGTCATCGTCGCGCCGATCTGGCCCAACATATCCGCGGTCGTCTCGATCATGGGCGGCGAACCGCGCCTCGTCGCGCTCGACGCGCAGCCGGACGGCGGCTGGCGGCTCGACCTCGACAAGGTGGTCGCCGCCTGCGACGCGCGCACCAAGGGCATCTTCGTCAACACGCCGTCGAACCCGACCGGCTGGACCGCCACGGCCGACGAGATCGCCGCGCTGGTCGAAGTCGCGCGCGCCCGCGGGTTGTGGCTGATCGCCGACGAGGTCTATGGCCGCATCGTCTACGGCAACAGCATCGCGCCGTCCTTTCTCGAGGCGAGCGAGCCCGAGGACCGGCTGATCGTCGTCAACAGCTTCTCGAAGAGCTGGGCGATGACCGGCTGGCGGCTCGGCTGGATGGTGCTGCCGCCCGACCTCCTGCCGACCGTCGAGAAGCTCGTCGAGTTCAACACCAGCGGCGCGCCGACCTTTGTACAGCACGCGGCGGTCGCCGCGATCCGCGACGGCGAGCCCTTCGTGCGCAAGCTCGTCGCGCGCTGCCGCGATGCCCGCGCGGCGGCGATCGCCGGGCTGCAGCGCTGCCGACGGGTCGCGGCGGCCCCGCCCGACGGCGCGTTCTACGCCTTCTTCCGCGTCGCCGGGGTCGCCGACAGCGCCGCCTTCGCCAAGGAGCTCCTCGCCCGCACCAAGGTCGGGCTGGCGCCGGGCAGCGCCTTCGGCGCGGCCGGGGAGGGCTATCTGCGGCTGTGCTTCGCGCGCGCGCCCGAGGCGGTTGCCGCCGCGGTCGAGCGCCTGCGTCCGCTGCTCGATTAGCCGGGCGAGGGCCGGTTGCGTCCGCGACCCACAGCGATGTCGAAGGACCGGCTCGCCGGCGCGGCTGCCGCGGCGCTGGCGCTGGTCGCGCTGTGTTCCTGCGCCCCGCCGCGACCCCAATACCCGGCGGCGCGCCAGCCGCTCGGGCTGCGCGAGGCGCTGCGGCCCGGCCATTGGCGGGGTCCGGTCGGGATGACCGAGGTCGATTACACGATCGAACAGGTGCTGCCGACGACCGTCACCGTGCGCGTCTCGGGCACGGTGCTGCATCAGGCGAACCGCAGCTACGACAGCTCGAGCCCGCAGAACTATTTCTACGACCGCCCGCGCGCCTGCAAGATCACCGCCGACCGCCGCAGCTTCGACTGCACGCGCTACAGCGACATGCATATCGACAACGGGCTCTTGTGCGGCGTCTACGCGGCGCCCGACCGCGCCTACCGCCCCTGCCTCGAACCGGTGCCGTAGCGCTGCCGATCAGTCGCCGAGCGCGGCGCCGGCCGGGCGGCGCGGGTCGTTGACGCCGACCACCGTGCCGTCCGGCGCGATCGCGATCAGCTCGACCGCGCCCCAGGGCGGCTGCTCCCTGAGGCTGTAGCCCATCGCCGCCAAAGCGCTGATCGTCCCCGGCGACAAAGCGTCTTTCTCGTAAAACACGGTGTCCGGCAAATACTGGTGGTGAAACCGCGACGCGGCCACTGCGGTCTCGGGTTCCAACCGGAAATCGATAAGGTTCATCAGCGTTTCCAGCACCGCGGTGATGATCCGCGGCCCGCCGGGGCTGCCCAGCACGTAAACCGCGCGCCCGTCCTTCTCGACGATGGTCGGGGCCATCGACGAGAGCGGCCGCTTGCCCGGCATGATCCCGTTGGCAGCGCCCTGGATTAGGCCGAACTGGTTGGGGAGCCCGCGCGCCACGGTGAAATCGTCCATCTCGTCATTGAGCAGGAAGCCGGTGGCCGGCGCGACGACCCCGGCGCCGAAATTGCCGTTGAGCGTATAGGTCACCGCCACGGCGTTGCCCTCGCGGTCGACCACCGAATAATGCGTCGTCTGCGGCTTCTCCGTGCGGCCCTCGAGCTCCTCGTAGACCGCAGACGGCGTTGCCTTGTCGGGCTTGATCAGCTGACGCGCCAGTTCGGCGCTCTTGGGCGACAGGATCGCCGGGATCCCGTCATTGGCGATAAAATCAGGGTCGCCGAGCCAAGTGTTGCGGTTGAAGAATGACGCCCGCATCGCCTCGACCGCGAGATGCACCGCGCGCGCCGAGCGTACGCCGGCCGGGTCTATGTCGTAACCGGAAAGGATGTTGAGGCTGTTGCACAGAACCATGCCGCCGCTGCTCGGCGGCGGCGCCGAGACGATGTGGTAGCCGCGATAGTCGCAGGTGAGCGGGGGCAATTCCTTTGCCGTGTATCCGGCCAGATCCGCCTCGGTGATGAGGCCGCCATGCGCGGCCATCGCCGCGGCGAGCGCGGCGGCAACAGGACCGCGATAGAACCCATCAGGCCCCTCGCGCGCGATCCGGTCGAGGGTCGCGGCGAGGTCGGGCTGGACGAGCCGCTCGCCGGTTTTGTAGGGCGTCCGGTCGGAATGCAGAAAAATTCGCGCCGCTTCCGGGTCGGCGGCAAGATGCGCCGCCGAGCGCGCGATGATCGCCGCATCCGGCTCGCCAAGGACAAACCCGTCGCGGGCGAGGCCGATGGCCGGCGCCATCACCGCGGCCCGGCTCAACCGGCCGTAACGGGCCAGCGCCAGGTCGAGCCCCTTTACCGTGCCCGGCACCGCGACTGCGAGATAGCCGCGCAGGCTCGCCTCGCGGATCGGCTTGCGGTCCTTGTCGAGATACATGTCCGCGCTCGCCGCCGCCGGCGCGGTCTCGCGGAAATTGACGAATGTCGTACTGCCGTCGGGGCGGCGGATCAGCATGAAGCCGCCGCCACCGATATTGCCGCAGCACGGATCGACAACGGCGAGTGCATAGCCGACCGCGACCGCGGCATCGATCGCGTTGCCGCCCTGCCGCAGGATCTCGACACCGGCGGCGCTCGCCGCGCGCTGCGCCGAGACGACCATGCCGCCGCGCGCTTCCCCTGCCGCGGCGGTCTGCGCCGGGACGCCGGCCAGCAGGCAGGCGGCGATCGCGGCGCCGTGCAGCGCCGAGGCGAGTCTTCGCAATCCGCGTCTCATCCGACCCCAAGGCGAAGCGATTGCCGGCGTCGCCGAACCGTCGGCGACCGCCGCCTCGCCCGCAAATTTTTCGGCCGCGGGAAAGCTTCGCGCAAGAGTTTAGCGGTAGATTGCCGTCGTTGCCGCCGACGCGACCTCAGGAACCATGGTAAACCGATGTTAATTAACCAATAATCCGCATGAATTCGAGACAAATTCTGCATAGCGTTGCCGGCGATTTCTGCGGGGTCTTCGGCCCCCGCCGGAGATAAGGCTGCGCTGCGATGTCATATCCGCCTGCCGACAGGAAGAGCCCGGTGCGCGGCGTGCCCCCGGGCTTCCGGGGGTCGTCGCCGCTCGGGCTTGCCGCCGAACGGCTGGCGGCCGGACGCTACGGCAGCATGGCCCGGCGCTTCGCCGAAGCCGGAGCGGAGCGGCGCGACCGCAATGCGACGCCGGATCTGCCGCGTGTGTCGCTCGACCCGCGGCGGCTCAACCCGCGCATCCATCCGGCGGCGATCGCCTCGGCGGTCCAGTTCGCCGATTTCCTCGTGGTGCTGACCGCCGGCGTCGGCCTGCTCGCGGCCGGCTCGGCCTACGCCTGGCCGCTGCCGTGGCTGCCCGCGGTGACCGGCCTCCTCATCCTGGCGCTGATGACGCGGCGCCTCGCCTCGGACCCTGCCCGGCCGGCCGAGCTGGCGCGGCAGAGCCTGGCGCAACAGATCGCCGAGGGCGTGGTCCGCGCCTTGGCGGCGTTCGGCTTCGCGCTGGTGGCGGCGGTCGCGGTGCTCCAGCCCGACGCGGCGGAGCGTGGCCCGCTGGTCGCCTGGCTGCTGCTCTGGGCGCTGGCCGCGGCTGCCGGCATCGTGCTGGTCCGGCTGGTGCTGGCGCGCTTGCTGACGCGCTGGCGGGCCGCCGGGCGGCTCAAGCAGATGGTCGCGGTCTATGGCAGCGGCGACCTCGCCGAGCGCCTCGTCAAACGGCTTGCCGGCTCGCGCGGCGACGTCGAGATCGTCGGCGTGTTCGACGATCGCGCCGGGCGCGGGCCGGTCGGCGCCGGGCTGCGCGAGCTGCCGCACGGCACGACCGGCGAGCTCGTCGAGCTGTCGCGCCAGTTCGAGATCGACCGGATCATCGTCGCGCTGCCGCATTCGGCCGAGCAGCGGCTGCTCGAGATCCTGCGCAAGCTGCACAGGATGCCGGTCGAGATCAGCCTCGCTCCCGACATGGTCGGGTTCAACCTGCCGCCGAAGGACCATGCGGCGTTCGGCGGGTTGCCGCTGATCGACGTCTACGGCCGGCCGCTGTCGTTCGGCGAGACGCTGGTCAAGACCGCGTTCGACCGGCTGGCGGCGGCGGCCGCACTCGTCGCGCTGTCGCCGGTGCTGCTCGCCGTCGCCGCGGCGATCCGGCTCGACAGCCGCGGCCCGGTGCTGTTCCGTCAGAACCGCTACGGCTTCGGCGACCGGGTGATCCAGGTCTACAAGTTCCGCACGATGCGCGCCGACGCGGCGGACGCCAACGGCGAGAAGCAGACCGAGGCCAACGACCCGCGGCTGACCCGGATCGGCGGCTTCCTGCGGCGCTGCAGCCTCGACGAACTGCCGCAGCTCTTCAACGTGCTGCGCGGCGAGCTGTCGCTGGTCGGGCCGCGCCCGCACGCGATCAGCATGCGCGTCAAGCAGCGGCGCAACGAGGACATCGTGCCCGATTACGCGCTGCGCCATCATGTCAAGCCGGGGATCACCGGCTGGGCCCAGGTCAACGGCTATCACGGCCCGGTCGAGACCGAGCGGGCATTGCACGAGCGCGTCGCCTACGACCTCGACTACATCAACCACTGGTCGCTCTGGTTCGACCTCCGCATCATCCTGCGCACCTGCCTGATCGCCTTCGGCCAGCGCCGCGCTTACTGAGCCGCCGGCGCCGGTGCCGACGATTCGCCGTGGCGAATCGGCGCCGCAGCCGCCGCGGTGCCGGCTAACCCGCCGGTCCCGCTCATCCTCGTCGCACCGGGTTGTCCGGATTGCCAAGCTTCGCGAGAATCCGCCTTCGCGTCGGGCCCGGGAGCCGGGGAGGCCGCAAGCTTGAGGATCGCGTGGCTGGCCACGATGGCCGGCCTGGTGCTGGGCCTGGTGCTGGGGCCGCTCGCCGCGTGCACGCCGGCGGCGCCGCGGCTCACGCCCGAAGCGGTCCCCGGCGGCGTGCCGCTGACCGCCGAGCACGTGCTCGGCCCCGGCGACGAGTTCGAGATCCGCTTCCCGTTCTACCCCGACCTCAACGACCGGGTGACGGTCGGGCCCGACGGGCGGGTCTCGCTGCAGCTCGTCGACAGCGTGACGGTCGGCGGGCTCAGCGTCGCCGACGCGACGCGGCTCCTCAACGAGCGCTACGCAAAGGTGATCCGCGACCCGCAGGCGACGGTGACGATCCGCACCTTCGCGCCGCAGGAGGTCTTTGTCGACGGCTGGGTCGCCAATCCCGGCCTGGTGCGCAGCGACGTGCCGCTCACCGTCTCGCGCGCCGTCGCCCAGGCCGGCGGCGTCAAGTCGGGCGCACATACCGACGCCATCCTGGTCTTGCGCCGCACCCCTGACGGCCTCGTGCATTACTATCAGGTGGCCCTCGGCAGTTATGCCGGCGCCGGCAGCTCGGCCGAGGATCCCCTGCTCAATACTTACGACGTCGTCTACGTTCCGCAGAACATCCTCGGTTCCATCGGAGATTTCCTGGCAAATTACGTCAAGAACGTACCGTTTTATGTCAATTACCCGATTCAGTAGTCGTTAACCTTGCTATACGCAGGCTGCCCCGCCGCAACCAGGACACGCCGATGGCCGGCAACCCTTACGACCTGACGAGCCGCGAGTTTCTCAGCATCTTGTTCCGCGAGCGGCGCAAGCTCGTCGCCGTCTTCGTCGCGCTTGCCGTCCTGGTGATCGGCTATTCCTATCTGTTGACGCCCTATTACGAGGCGACGACGCGGCTCCTCGTCAAAAGCGGGCGCGAGTTCCAGACCCGCTCCGACCCGAACCAGCCGACCGTCGCGGTGCCGAGCTCGACCAAGCAGGAGATCGTCAATTCCGAGATCCAGATCCTGACCAGCCGCGACCTGGTGGCCGCGGTCGTCGCCAAGGTCGGCGCCGAGCGGCTCTACCCCGGCAGCGGCAGCGCCGACGCGGCGATCCGCGATTTCGTCGCCGATTTCAAGGCGGCACCGGTCGAGCAGGCCGATGTGATCGATGTCAGCTACCGCAACCGCAACCGCGAGGTCGCCATCGAGGCGCTCGGCGACGCGATCGCGCTCTACCAGCAGAAGCACGCCGAGATGTTCGCCGATCCCCGCTACAAGTTCCTCGAGCAGCAGACCAAGCAGTACCAGGAGCAGCTCGATTCGGTGGTCAAGAAGGAAGCCGACATCCGCAACGCCAAGTCGCTGTTCGACATCGAGGCGCAGCGCGCCAAGCTGCTCGACGACAGGGCGGCGACCGGCGCGATCCTCGAGCAGCTGCGCAGCCAGTCGATCGACGCGCACCAGCGCATCGACTTCCTGACCAATCGGCTCAAGACCACCCCGGCGCTGATCCCGGCCGGCGAGTCGCAGGCCGATGTCGTCGAGCAGGCGAAGGCGCGGCTGCTCGACCTGCAGGTGAAGGAGCAGCAGCTCAAGGAGCGCTATGTCGGGGACGTCAAGCCGCTGCAGGACGCCGAGGCCGAGATCGGCAAGCTCAAGGACTTCCTGTCGCGCAACGACGCGATGAACCGCAAGGAATGGTCGCAGCGCAACGGCGCCTACGACGACATGGTGGTCGCGCTCAACCGCGCGATGGCCGACGCCGCGCCGCTCGACCAGCAGATCGCGCTGCGCCAGAAGCAGGCGCAATCGATCGACGCGCGGCTGCGCGAGCTGCAGGACGGCGCCACCGCGATCGGCGATCTCGAACGCGAGCGGCAGGTGCTCGAGGAGCTCGTCCACACCTACCGCACGCGTTACGAGGACGCGCGGATGAACGAGGACCTCGACCGCGAGCGGATCGTCAGCGTCAGCGTCATCCAGCGCCCGGACGCGCCGCTGCGGCCGGCCGGGCCGCGCCACCTGCCGTTCATCATCGCCGGAGTGCTGATCGGCCTCGTCGGCGCGTCGGGTGTGCTCGTCTACCTGCTGGTCTTCCGCGAGACGCTGATCACCGTCGAGAGCGTCGAGCGGATCATCGGCCTGCCCGTCGTCGCCTCGGTCGCGGCGCATCGCGAGCTGTAGCGTCAAGTCCGCCTGGACGCCGCCCGGAAGCCGCGGCAGTCCGAACGCATCGCGTTCTTGCGGTCGTTCGATTTAAACCTTTGTTAACGGGTCGCGGGCGACCCTCGACGCACCCTGCCCGGGTTGCGCCTCGCCGCGCATTTCGGCGCCGGGTCACGACCCGAAAGAGGCGCCGCCATGACCGCCGCGAGCCCGCAACGACGCGTCCTCTACATCCTGCAGGGGCTGCCGGTGCCGTTCGACCGCCGCGCCTGGCTGCACGCGACGACGCTTGCCAAGCACGGCTATGCGGTCAGCTTCATCTGTCCCAAGGGGCGCGGGTTCGACGCCTCGCGCGAGGCGCTGGAGGGGGTCGACATCCACCGCTACTGGCGGCCGATCGAGGGCGAGGGCAAACTCGCCTTCATCGCCGAATCGCTGTGGTGCTTCTGCGCGACGCTGCTCATCTCGCTGCGCATCGGGCTGTTCGGCCGCGGCTTCGACATCATCCACATCTGCAACCCGCCCGAGATCTACTGGCCGCTGGCGCTGTTCTGGCGGGCGCTCGGCAAGGCCTTCATCTTCGACCACCGCGACCTGTCGCCCGAGCTGGCGGCCGCCAAGTTCAACACCGGCGGCGGTCTTGTCATGTCGCTGCTGCTGCTTTT
>DATJOB010000300.1:0-4776 GCA_035507475.1 Allostellaceae bacterium
GTGATGCCGGAAGGCACGCCGTTCACCAAGATCGACCGCACCCAGTCGCTCGGCGCGACCGTCGTCATCGAGGGCGACGGCCTCGTCGCGGCGCGGCGCGCCGCCGACCGGCTGGGCCGCGAACGCGGGCTGGTGCCGATCCATCCCTATGACGACCCGGCGGTGATCGCCGGGCAAGGCACGACCGGGCTGGAGTTGCTCGAGGAGCGGCCCGAGCTCGATGCGCTGATCGTGCCGGTCGGCGGCGGCGGGCTGATCTCCGGCGTCGCGGTCGCCGCCAAGGCGCTGAAGCCGGCGATCGAGATCGTCGGCGTGCAATCGGCGCTCTATCCGGCGATGCACGACCTGATGCAGGGCCGCGCGATCGAGCCGGAGCCGCCGGCCGCGACGCTGGCCGAGGGCATCGCGGTCAAGGAGCCGGGCCGGCTGACGCGGCGGATCGTCGCCGCGCTCGTCGCCGACATCCTGCTCGTCGAGGATGCGGCGATCGAGGTCGCGATCGAGCATCTCGTCGACCGCGAGAAGCTGGTTGCCGAGGGCGCCGGCGCCGCCGGCGTCGCCGCGCTGATGGCGAATGCCGGGCGGTTCCGCGGCAAGCGGGTCGGCATCGTCGTCACCGGCGGCAATATCGATGCGCGGCTGCTCGCCTCGATCCTGATGCGCGGCCTGGTGCGCGAGGGCTGCCTGGTCCGGCTGCGCTCCGAGCTGCCCGACGCGCCGGGCGCGCTGGCGCGGCTCTCCGGGGTGATCGGCGGCCAGGGCGGCAACATCGTCGAGGTCCACCACCAGCGCCTGTTCCAGGATGCGTCGGTGAAGCGCGCCGAGCTCGACGTCGTGATCGAGACGCAGAACCGGCGGCACGTCGCCGCGATCCTCGCCGCGCTGATCGATGCCGGCTTCCCGACGCAGCTCTTGTCGGCGAGCGGCGAGCGCGAGGCGCCTACGGCGCCTTAGCGGCGTCGCCGGCGAGCGGCACGACCAGCACGCGGTCGACGCGGCGCCCGTCCATCTCGACGACCTCGAAGCGAAACCCGGCGGCGCTCACGCGGTCGGCGACCATCGGCACCCGGTTGAGCCGCGCCATCAGGTAACCGCCGAGGGTATGGAAGTCGGAATCCTCGCCCGGAAGCTGGGCGACGCGCAGCGCCTGCTTGACCTCGTCGAGCGCGACCATCCCGTCGAACAGCCAGCTGCCGTCCTCGCGATGCACGACGCGCGGGTCGGTGTCGCCCGGGCTCGGCAGCTCGCCGACCAGCGCCTGGAGGATGTCGTGCAGCGTCACCAGACCTTCCAGGTCGCCGTATTCGTCGACCACCAGCGCCAGCGCCTGGCCGCTCGTCTTGAAGACTTCAAGGGCGCGCAGCACGGTGACCGTGTTGGGCAGGAAGAGCGGCGGGCGCAGCGCCGCGCGCACGTCGAACAGGCCGCCCGCGAGGGCCTGGTCGAACAGATCCTTGACCTGGACGATGCCGATCAGCTGGTGGGTGTCGCCGTGCACCACCGGGAAACGCGAGAACGCGCTTTCGCGGATGCGCCGGCGGATCTCGTCGGCGGGGTCGTCGAGGTCGAGGAACTCGATCTGCGTGCGCGGGGTCATCACCGCGCTGACCCGCCGGTCGCCGAGCCGCAACGCCATCTCGACGATCGCGGTCTCGGCGAGCGGGATGTGACCGGCGGCCACCCCCTCGCGCAGCATGAAGGCGATTTCCTCGTCGGTGACCGCGGCCGGCTCGGCGCGCACCGGCAGCAGCTTGAGGATGAGGTCGGCGCTCGCGCTCAGCAGCCATTCGATCGGCGCGCCGACGAACGCCAGCGCGCGCATCACCCGCGCCAGCGCGGTGGCGATCCCCTCGGCGTCGCCGAGCGCGATCCGCTTCGGCACCAGCTCGCCGAGGATCAGCGAGACATAGGCGATGCCGAGCACAACCGCCGCCATCGCCGCGCCGTGCGCGTAGCGTGCGAGCCACGCGATCGAGCCGAAATAGGCCTCGAGCGGCTCGCCGAGCGTGTCCTGGCCGAAGGTGCCGGAGAGGACCGCGATCACCGTGACGCCGATCTGCACCGTCGCCAGCAGGCGCGACGGGTCCGCCTTCAGCTCGATCGCCGCCTGCGCGCCCGCGCTGCCTTCGCCGGCCCGCGGCTGCAGCCGCGCCGGCCGCGCCGAGACCAGCGCGATCTCGGCCATCGCGAAGAAGCCGTTGACGAGGACAAGCAGCAGGATGATCGAAAGGTTCAGCCACAGCATCGCAGCCTCCCGGGCGCGGCGGCCTTGCCAGGAATCGTCATGGCCGGGCGCGACCCGACCGTGCCCCAGCGCAAGCGGGACTGGGATCCCCGGGGCGAACCCGGGGACGACGATACGGAAAACTCAGCGCGAATAGAACTCGACGACGAGGTTGGGCTCCATCGTCACCGGATAGGGCACGTCGGCGAGCTTCGGCGCGCGGATGAAGCGGCCCTTCATCCGGTCGTGGTCGATCTCGACATAATCGGGCACGTCGCGCTCGCTCGACTGCGCCGCTTCGAGCACCAGCGCCATCTGCTTCGCCTTCGGCCGCAACTCGATCTCGTCGCCGTCGCCCACCTTGGCCGAGCCGATGTTGACCCGCCTGCCGTTGACCAGCACGTGGCCGTGATTGATCAGCTGCCGCGCGGCGAACGGGGTCGGCGCCAGCTTCATCCGGTAGACGACCGCGTCGAGCCGGCGCTCCAACAGCTCGATCAGGTTCTCCCCGGTGTCGCCGCGCCGCCGCACCGCCTCCTCGTAGAGCCGGCGGAACTGCCGTTCGCCGATATTGGCGTAATAGCCCTTCAATTTCTGCTTGGCGGCGAGTTGCGTCCCGTAATCGGACGGCTTCTTGCGCCGCTGGCCGTGCTGGCCGGGCCCGTATTCGCGGCGATTGAGCGGGCTCTTCGCGCGCCCCCACAGATTGACGCCGAGGCGGCGGTTGATCTTGTACTTCGACTCGCTGCGCTTGCTCATGCGCGGTGGCTCCGTTGCCGGTTGCTTGTTGTCCCAATAGTGCCACCGCCGCGTCGCCGCCCGGAGGCCGGGGCTTTCGCCCACATTCTTGGGAAGGGCGCGCACTATACGCGGCGCCGCCGGGAAGTCAAAGGCGGGTCAGTTCAAGAGCTTCGCGGTCTTCTGCGCAAGCTCCGCGGCGGCCGCGTCGATCGCGTCCGAAAGCCGGCCGCCGACCCCGCCGCTCATTCCCTGGGCAGCGATCCGGGTGAGCGGCTTCTGCGCCGCGTCGAGCACCACCAGCGTCGCGTCGGCGCGGTTGGCGTCGGCGGCGGCGCTCGGCCGAAAGGCGCGCAGATCGAGCACCAGCGTCGTGCGGAACCCACCCGCGCGCGCCGCGGCGAGATCGTCGACCCGTTCGAGGTTCGGGTAGCGCTCCGTCAGCACGCGGATCATCGCGGCGAGGAAATACTGGATGTCGCCGTCGCTCGGCGCGGTCGAGCGCAGCAGGGCGCGCGCGCCCTGGGCGTTGCCGCCGAGATCGCCGAGCTCGCCGCCGACGCCCACGGCCCCGGCGCGCAACAGGCGTCGGGTCGGCGCGCTGGCGACCAGCGCGACCGGCGCCGCGACATGCGCCGGCTTGTCGAGCGGCGCATCGCCTCCCGGCACGTCGGCGAGCGGCTGCGCCGGGTCCTGCGGGGCCGCAGCCGGCGCGCAGCCGGCGGCCAACGCCAGCGGGGCGAGCAGCAGCAGGCGGCGCCGTTCGATCATTCCGCCGCCGCGGCGGCGCTGCGCGAGGCGCGCTTGCGGTCGTTGGCGTCGAGCAGGCGCTTGCGCAGCCGGATCGCTTTCGGCGTCACCTCGACGAGCTCGTCGTCGGCGATATAGGCGATCGCCTCTTCGAGGCTCATCTGGATCGGCGGGGTGAGACGGATCGCCTCGTCCTTGGCGGTGGTGCGGATGTTGGTGAGCTGTTTGCCCTTGAGCGGGTTGACCTCGAGGTCGTTGTCGCGGCTGTGCGCGCCGACGATCATCCCGGGATAGACCGGCTCGCCGGGCGAGACGAACATCGCCCCGCGCTCCTCGAGGTTCCACAGCGCATAGGCGACCGCGGCGCCGCTCGCGGTCGAGACGAGGACGCCGTTGATCCGCCCTTCGACCGGCCCCTTGAAGGGCGCGTAGCCGTGAAAGACGCGACTCATCACGCCCGAGCCGCGCGTGTCGGTGAGGAACTCGCCGTGATAGCCGATGAGGCCGCGCGTCGGCGCGAGGAATGTCAGGCGCAGCTTGCCGCCGCCCGACGGCCGCATCTCCTGCATCTCGGCCTTGCGCCGCGCCATCTTCTCGACGACGACCCCGGCATATTCCTCGTCGACGTCGACAAAGATCTCCTCGACCGGTTCGAGGCGCCGGCCGTTCTCGCTCCTGAACAGCACCCGCGGACGCGAGATCGACAGCTCGAAACCCTCGCGGCGCATCGTCTCGATCAGCACGCCCAGTTGCAATTCGCCGCGCCCGGCCACCTCGACCGCGTCCTTCTGGACGCTCTCCGTGACGCGGATCGCGACATTGCCCTCCGCCTCGCGATAGAGCCGCGCGGCGATCATCCGCGAGGTCACCTTGCTGCCCTCGCGCCCGGCGAGCGGGCTGTCGTTGACCGAGAAGGTCATCGCCAGGGTCGGCGGATCGATCGGGTCGGCGGCGAGCGCCTCGCCGACCTCCGGCGCGCAGAGCGTATCGGCGACGGTGGTCTCGGTGAGCCCGGCGACGGCGATGATGTCGCCGGCCTGGGCTTCGTCGACCGGCTGGCGTTC
>DATJOB010000301.1:0-6407 GCA_035507475.1 Allostellaceae bacterium
CCGTCGCCCGAGTTGTCGTCGACGACGACGATCTCGTAGCCGCGGCCCAGCCCTTGCTGCGCCAGCAGCCCCGCGAGGCAGGCCTCGATGTTGGCGACCTCGTCGCGCACCGGCAGGATGACCGCGACGTCGGGCGGCGCAGGCGCCGCAGCGGGCAGCGGTTCGAGCGCGCTCGCGCGGTGCGCCTGTGCCTGCCGCACCAGCCGCGACAGCAGACAGACGATCAGCACCAGCCAAAGGCCGCCGATCAGCAGGGCGGGCATCGCCCGAGCTCGTGCCAGCGCTCGCCCGCGCTCGCGCCGGCTCGTCCCTCCTCCCCGTAGCGGCTCATCAGCATGGTGCGGCCGATCCACAGATCGTGATAGGCACGGAAGAAGTGCTGGCGCGACAGCGCGGCCGGATTGTGGACCCGGGTCAGGCCCCAGGAAGTAAAGCACGCGCCGACATCGTGCAGGTGACGAAACCAGCCGGACGGGTCGCTCACGCACTCGAAACCCAGGCGGCCGACAACGCGGCGCAGCTGTATGTCGCCGAGACGGCTCGACAGCGCTGCCTCGGCGCGGAACGCCGGCAGCTCCCGCCACTCCGGCTCGCGCTCGACAAAGCGCGCAAGCTCGCGCAACGAGCGGACGACCCGCCGGCGCATCTCGGCCGCCCAGCGCAAATCCGGGCCGCAGGGCGGGAAGGGCGGCAGGTGCTCGTTCCAGAAATGCACCGTGCCGATGATCTCGCCGATGCCGATCTCGGTGCCGTCGGCGAGCAGGGTCCGGGTGCGGGCCTGCGTCCGGCCCACGCGCAGCACGCATTGCGGATCGTCGGTGTATGGGACGACGCCATAATAGGATCGCAACATGCTGTCGAACGCGCCGACGACCAGCGACCACAGCTCGTCGTGCCAGCGCTCGCCGGCGACCGCAACCGCTTGCTCTGCCGATCCGCTCGGCGGTGCGGCCAAGGTATCGGTCGGCATCGGTCAGTCTCGATCGCGCGATCGGGCCCGGTCGCAATTGGCAGCGGGTGTCGAACTGTTATTGTCGGCCATCGCTCAGCCCATCGCTTCTGTCGACAGCTGGCAAACGTACCGTGCTACCTTTCGATCCGGCCTGCGGCCACCAGCGGGGCCGCGGAAGCAGCGGCGAGCCGGATAGGGCACCGCTGCGCCGGCCGCTCGACTTGCCCGCCGCGCAAGGCTCGGCAAGGCGGTTCGGCCGCCGCGTCGCACGATAGTGAACGACCGCTGCGCACAAGGTCAAGTTGTCGCAGCCCGTGCCGCGGCGCGGCGGCACGCGGCATCGCGCCGCCGCGTCAGCCGGTGACGGCGCCGCTCACCAGACCGCGCACGATGTAGCGCTGGACGCAGAGCGCCAGCACCAGCACCGGCAGGGTGATGATCGAGGCGGCGGCCATCAGCGCGCCCCACTGGATCGAGTTGTAGCCGATATAGGCGAGCACCGCGACCGGCAGCGTCTTCGTCGTGTCGTTCGACAGCACGAGCGCGAAGAGGAAGTTGTTCCACGACGCGATGAAGGCGAGGATCGCGGTCGCGGCGATGCCCTGGCGGGTCAGCGGCACGACGATGCGCAGCAGCGCGCCCCACACCGAGCAGCCGTCGATCATCGCCGCCTGCTCGATCTCGACCGGCACCGCCTCGATGAAGCCGACCATCATCCACACCGCGAGCGGCAGCGTGAAGATCAGGTGGCTGGCGATCAGGCTGGTGTAGCCGCCGACGAGGTGAAGCTCCAGGCAGGCGACGAAGAGCGGGATCAGGAAGGCGATCCCCGGCGCCATCCGCGCCGCGAGCAGGACGATGCCCATCGCGGTGCGGCGCCAGCGCGCCATCGCATAGGCGGCGGGAATGCCGAGCAGCAGGCCGAGCCCGGTGGCGCCGGCGGCGACGATCGTGCTGTTGAGCACGTAGCGCAGGAAGGCGTTGTCGGCGAAGACCTCGGCGTAGTTCTCGATAGTCGGGCGGAACAGCCAGACCGGCGGGAAGGCGAGAAAATCGCGCGCGGTCTTGAACGAGCCGAGCACCATCCACAGGAACGGCAGCATCATCGCCAGCACGACGAGCCACGACGCCGCGGCACGGCCGGCGAGCGACAGGCGCGCAGCGCGGGTCATGCCGCCCGCCGCAGCCGGATCAGCCCCAGCGTCCCCGCCAGAACCAGCGCGAACAGCACCAGGGCGACGGCCGCGCCGTAGCCGATCTTGTCGTAGGAAAGCGCCACCAGGTAGTTGTAGAGGTTGATCGTCTCCGAGGCGTGCCCCGGCCCGCCGCCGGTCATCACATAGACGATGTCGATGACCTTGAGCAGGTCCATCAGGCGCAGCATCGCCGCCACCAGCAGCATCGGCATCAACAGCGGCAGCGTCAGATAGCGGAAGCGCTGCCAAGCCGAGGCGCCGTCGACCGTCGCCGCCTCGAACGGCTCGACCGGCAGCGCGGCCAGCCCGGCGCTGCAGATCAGCGCCACCATCGGCGTCCACATCCAGGCGTCGACAAAAACCAGCGTCGGGATCACCCAGTCGGTGTCGGAGAGCCAAAGCGGCGGGTCGGCGACCCCGACAAGCCCGAAGAGATAGCGCACGACACCGAGCGAGGGGTCGAGCATGACCACCCAGACGAGACCCATCGCCACCGGCGTCGCCACCATCGGAAAGATCAGCAGCGCGCGCAACAGGCCGCGGCCGAAGAACGCGCGGTTGAGCAGCAAGGCGATGCCGAGCCCCGCCGGCAGGTTGGTCGCGAGCCCCAGCGCGGTGAAATAGAACGTGCGCCACAGCGAATTGGTGAAGCGTTCGTCACCGAAGAGCGCGGTGAAGTTGCCGGTGCCGACAAAGGCCGGGGCGGCAAAACCGATCAGCGACCATTTGTGGAGGCTCATGTAGCACAGATAGGCGAGCGGAAAGCCCATCACCGCCGCGATGGCGACGAGCGCCGGGGCGAGCAGCAGCTCGGGCGTCCAGTCGCGCCGCCACGGCCGGCGCCGCGGCGCCGCCTCGACCGGACGGACCAGCGCGACCACGCCGCTCACCCGGCGAGGATCTTGACGACTTCCTGCTGCGCCGCCTCGGCCGCCTGCCGCGCATCCTTGCCCTGCAGGACGGCGACGATCGCGCTGCCGATCGCCGCGCGCACCTCGGGCACCGGGACGACGATCGGGTTGGCGCCGTTGGGCACGGCGCTGTCGATCTCGGCCTTGGTCGCCGCCACCAGATCGGCCGGCACCGACTTGGTGTAGAGATCGCTGTTGTAGACCGATTGCCGCGCCGGCGGGTTATGCGTCGCCGCGAGCGCGGACGCCGCCATCGCCTTTGTCGTCAGGTACTGGATCGCGGTCCACGTCGCCTCCTTCTTCTTCGACGAGGCGGCAATCGCCGGGCCCCACGAGATCAGCGTGCTGTGCGTCCCGCCCGGGCCGGCCGGCAGCGCCGCCACGCCGACATCGTCGACGATGCGCGACTGGTCGGGGTCCTTGAAGAAGGTGATGAAATTGGTCGCGTCGCTGAACATCGCCGCGTGCGCCTGCTGGAACAGCGGGTAGCTCGTCTTCCACTGCATGCCGACGATGTTGGGCGGCCCCGCGGCGCGCAGGATCTCGCCGTAATAGCGCAGCCCGTCGACGGCGGCAGGCGAGCTCAGCTCGGGATTGCCCTTGTCGTCGAGCCAGCGCCCGCCATAGGCGAAGATGAACGGCGCCAGCGTATAGACCGCCTGGACGCCGTCGCCGCGGGTGACGAACCCGGCGATGTTGGCCTTGGGGTTGTTGAGCGCCTTGGCGGCGGCCATCAGCGCGTCGAGCGTCTTCGGCGGGTCGAGCTGTTTTTCGCGCAGCATCGCCTTGTTGTAGAACAGCGTCTGCAACTCGGTGGTGATCGGAATGCCGATCTGCTCGCCCTTCACCTGATGGATCTTGAGGATGTTCGGAAAGTAGTCGGCGAGGTCCCAGTCGGGCGCGGTGAGATCGGAGTGGATGTATTTGTCGAGCGGCTCGTACCAGCCCGCTCGCGAGAACGCCGCCATGTCCCATGACGGCAGCGTGAAGAAGCCGTCGACCGCGCCGGGATCGGAGCGCAGCAACAGCGGCAGCTTCTGACGCAGCTGGTCCTCGTAGATGATCTCCCAGTTGATCTTGATCCCGGTCGCGTCGGCGAGCGCGGGCAGCTGCTTCTGCGCCCAGGCGGTCCACGGATGGACCGAGACCATGAAGTGCAGTTCCGTCCCGGAGAAGCGCTTCCAGTCGAAGGCGGCGGCCGCCGCCGGCCGCGGGACCGCGAGCCCGGCACCCGCGAGCCCGATGAGACCCAGCGCTTCGCGCCGCGTTAAGGTCGCCATGATGTCTCCTCCCGAACACTCGTTCCGCGCAGGATGACGCAGCGGCGCGGCCACGCAAAGCGCCGCGACGGAACCGGCCTCAAGCCGCTCCCGTTTGCCGGGCGTCGGTCAGCAAGGGAGGCAGGCGATGGCGTCGCCGGCACAAAAGAGTAAGGTCCACAAGGTCATGCACGAGCATAAGAAGGGCACGCTAAAGAGCGGATCCGGCAAGAAGGTCAAGAGCCGCAGGCAGGCGGTCGCGATCGCGATGTCGGAATCGGGCCAGTCGAAGCAGCGCAAGAAGGCCGGCTGAGGCGGCGCGGTTTTTTTGCGCGAGGGTTCGCCGCTGATATCTATTGCGCCCGCCGGCGGCCGATCGTCACAGCGCCGACCAGGACCGGCTCCCAGACGATGCTCTTGAGGTTCAGCTCCTCGCCGGCGATCGGGTGGAACTCGGTCGAGCCGCACGGGCAGGTGGCGCGCAGGTCGGCGAGGGCAAACTCGCTGCCGCACGATCTGCAATAGGCGCGCCCGTTGATCTCGCGGATGTCGAGCCGCGCCGCCTCGGCCGCCGTGCCGCGCGCGGCATCGGCAAAGCAGGCGGCGACCGCGGACGGCCTCACCCCGGACAGCTTGCCGATCTCGAGCGTGATCCGGTGCACCCGGCGACCGCCCGCGACACCGGCCACATGCGCGACGACGCAGCAGGCAATCGCGATCTCGTTCATGGCCGCCGCTGACCCATGGCTCGCCTCTCCGACGGCCGGCGCTCGCGCACCGGTCCCTTGGCGCTAACCTGCCGGTAGAGGCTTGGTTCCCGGCGTTTGTGCGATTGGGCGAGAATGCGCCGACACCGCCGGCCCGCGGCTGCGCGGCGCGAAGCTAGCCTGCTGGCGCAAAACCTATATGCGGCATTAATATCCGGGGCGGTCGGAGCGGCCTCGAAAATATATGCGGCTGCGCCGATGTTCTGCGGCGCGCAGACGACCGTGCCCGGCGGGCCGATGTCAATCCGCGACCTTTTGCCGGACTGAGCGGGCGCGCGCCGACCGGAGACAGCAATGCTCGACACGATCCTTCTGGCCGGCGGCCTCGGGTTTTTCGCCCTGGCCGTCGCCTATGTCATCGCCTGCGAGAACATGTGAGGCGGCGATGCTGATCGACTACGCGCTCGGCGCGATCGTGACCGTCGTGATCACGGTCTATCTCGTCTATGCGCTGATCAACCCGGACCGCTTCTAGGAGTCCTCAGACCATGAGCGCGGAAGGCTGGGCGCAGATCGCGCTGTTCAGCGTGATCGTCATCCTCGTCACCCGCCCGCTCGGCGGCTACATGACCCGCGTGTTTGCGGGCGAGCGCACCGTCCTTTCGCCGGTCCTGCGTCCGCTGGAGCGCGCGGTCTACTGGTGCTGCGGCGTCGACGAGAGCGCGGAGCAGCATTGGCTGACCTATGCGGTGGCGATGCTGTTCTTCAGCGTTGCAGGTTTCGTCAGCCTTTATGCGCTGCAGCGGCTGCAATGGTACCTGCCGTTCAACCCGCAAGGCCAGACCGCGGTCGAGCAGAGCCTCGCCTTCAACACCTCGGTCAGCTTCGTCACCAACACCAACTGGCAGGCCTATGGCGGCGAGACGACGATGGGCTATCTGGTGCAGATGGCCGGTCTCACCGTGCATAATTTCGTTTCGGCGGCGACCGGCATCGCGATGGCGCTGGCGCTGATCCGCGGCTTCGTGCGCCGCGAGGCCAAAGCGGTCGGCAATTTCTGGGTCGACCTGACCCGCACGACGCTCTACGTGCTGCTGCCGATCTCGATCGTGGTGGCGCTCGTCCTGGTCGCGCTCGGCGTGCCGCAGAACCTCGGTGCCTATACCGATGCGACGACGCTCGAAGGTGCCCACCAGGTCATCGCCCAGGGACCGGTCGCCTCGCAGGAAGTGATCAAGATTCTCGGCACCAATGGCGGCGGCTTCTTCAACGCCAACTCGGCGCACCCGTTCGAAAACCCGAACGCGCTCACCGACTTCGTCCAGCTGGTGCTGATCTTCTCGATCGGCGCGGCGCTCACCAACGTCTTTGGCCGCATGGTG
>DATJOB010000302.1:0-13158 GCA_035507475.1 Allostellaceae bacterium
CCGATTGCGCGATCGACGTGGTCGGCGAGGCCAACGTCAACCGCAGCGGCCCGGTGACCATGGCCTCCGAGGATTTCGCGGCGATGCTCAAGGCGGTGCCGGGCGCCTACATCCAGATCGGCAACGGCGACGGCGAGGGCGCCTGCGAGGTGCACAACCCCGGCTACGACTTCAACGACGGCGCGCTGCCGTTCGGCGCCAGCCTGTTCGCCCGGCTCGTCGAGCGCCGCCTCGACCGGATGACCGGCTGAGCGCAACATCTTCCGACAACATCGCCCGGTGGCGGGACCGTGCGGCGGCTGACCTTCGCCGCCTGGGCGGTGTTCCTCGGCGATGCCGCGCTCGTCCTCTTGATCGCGGCGCTCGGCCTCGCGGCGCGCGAGAGCGTCGAGCGCGACACGATGTTCGGTCTCGCCGGGCTCGGCGCCGTGCCGCTCGCGGCGCTTTTCGCGGTGCTGGGGCCGAGCACGCTCTACCGCAAGCCGGTCGGGCTGTGGATTTGTTTGGTGCTCGGCGCGGTGCCGCTCATACTGGTCGCGGTCATGGTGGCCCAGCAGAATTTCCTTTGAGGGAGGTCCCGCGATGAGCGGTATCGGCATCGATGTCGATTGTCTCGAAGGCGTCCGGATCGTCGATTTCACCCAGTTCGAGGCTGGCCCGTCATGCACCGAGGCCCTCGCCTGGCTCGGCGCCGAGGTGGTCAAGGTCGAGAACCCGACGACCGGCGATCCCGGCCGCCGCCTGCGTCCCGGCAAGCCCGACGACGATCCCTGGTATTTCCACCAGTTCAACGCCAACAAGAAATCGCTGACCGTCGACCTCAAGGCGCCGCGCGGTCTCGAGATCGTCAAGGCGCTGCTCGCCAAGGCCGACGTGACGATCGAGAACATGGCGCCCGGCACGATCGAGCGCCTGGGGCTCGGCTATGACGAGGTGAAGAAGCTCAACCCCGGCATCATCTACTGCCAGGTCAAGGGGTTCGGCACCGGCAGCCCGTACGAGCGCAACCTCGCCTTCGACATGATCGCGCAGGCCGCGGGCGGCCCGACCAGCGTCACCGGCGAGGCCGATCGCCCGCCGGTCAAGCCCGGCCCGAGCTTCGGCGACACCGGTACCGGCATGCTGATGGCGATCAGCATCTGCGCCGCGCTCTACAAGCGGCAGCGCACCGGCCAGGGCCGGCGGCTGCAGGTGGCGATGCAGGACGCGATGATCCACTACATGCGGGTACCGTTCTCGCGCACCCAGCATAGCGGCAAGGCGCCGGTGCGCGGCGGCAGCGCGCGCTCGCAACCGGGCGGCCTCGTGCCCTCGGCGCTCTACCCGTGCGCACCGGGCGGTCCCAACGACTATGTCTACATCTTCTGCAGCCGCGCGAATGCCGACCACTGGCAGCGCCTGCTCAAGGTCATCGGCCGCGAGGATTTGAGCGGCGACCACCGCTACGACACCCAGGAGGCGCGCAGCCAGCGCGCCGCCGAGGTCGACGAGATCATCGCCGCCTGGACCCGCCAGCACAGCAAGGAAGAGGCGATGCGCAAGATCGGTGCGGCCGGCGTGCCGGCTGGTGCGGTGTTCGATACGGTCGAGCTGATGGCCGACCCGTCGCTTGCCGAGCGCGGCATCATGCAGACGATCGAGCACCCGACCACCGGACAGCTCAAGATGCCGGCCTGGCCGGTGCGCTTCGACGGCACGCCGCCCAAGGTCAAGCCGTCGCCGCTGCTCGGCGAGCACAACGCGCAGGTGCTGTCGTCGTGGCTCGGCCTCTCGGCCGGCGAGATCGCCGGGCTGCAGGAGGACGGCGTCCTCGGCAAGTAGCCCTCAGCCCTGCGGAACGCGCTGGAGCCGCGCATGCCCGACACCGCCAACGAGGCGATGGGGCGCTACTGGAACGAGGTGGCCGGCCCGCGCTGGGTCGGCCGCGCCGGGCTCCAGGAGGCGCGCAACGCCGAGGTCGCGCGGCTTCTGCAGGAAGCGGCGGCGCCGCGACCCGGCGAGCGCGTGCTCGACATCGGCTGCGGCACCGGCGCGACCGCCATCCCGTTCGCCGCCGCAGTAGGGGCACGCGGCCATGTCACCGGCATCGACATCGCCGAGCCGATGCTCGACGAGGCGCGGCGAAATATCGCCGCCGCCGGTATCGGCAACGTCACGCTGGTGCGCGCCGACGCGCAGGTGCACCGCTTCCCGGCCGACAGCTTCGACCTGCTGATCTCGCGCTTCGGGGTGATGTTTTTCGCCGACCCCGTCGCGGCCTTCGCCAACCTGCGCGGCGGGCTGCGCGCCGGCGGCCGGCTCTGCCTCGCGGTCTGGGCGGCGATGGCGCAGAACCCGCACTTGCGCATCCCGTTCGAGATCGCGGTGCGGCATCTCGGGCCGCCGGCGCCGGCCGATCCACGCGCGCCGGGACCGATGGCGTTCGCCGACCCCGACTACCTGCGCGCGATCCTCGACAAGGCCGGGTTCACGGCGATCGACATCGCGGCGCAAGCGTTCCGCATCGTCGGCGAGAGCGCGCGCGGCGAGGCCGAGCACGCCGCCCTCTTCGGCCCGACCTTGCGGCTGTTCGAGGAAAAAGACGCGCCCGAGGCGGTCCGCCAGGCGGTCGTCGCCGAGACCGCGGCGGCCTACGCGCCGTTCATGACCGCCGACGGCATGCGCCTCCCCGGCACGATCCTCGTCGCCAAGGCGCTGCCTTAGGCCATTCTTCCGCGCCTACAGCCGCAACCGGCGTTCGAGCAGGTCGGGCAGGTCGTTCTCCAGCAGCACCACGTCGCCGCCCGCAACGTTGCGCCGCATCCATTCCTGCGCCTCGGCGAAACCGGCGCAGGAGACGATCTCGGCCGCGGGCGCGGCCTCGGCGAAGGCATGGGCGAGCGGCGCCACGCGGTGCGGCGCCACCGCAACCAGCACGTCGACATGGCGCGCCGCGAGCCGACCGATCCGCCGGTGCTCCTCGTCGTGGGCGGCGCCGAGCTCGACCATCCCGGGCGTCACCAGGATGCGCCGCCCGCCCGGGCGCTGCAGTACGTCGAGCAGCTCTAGCCCGGCGGCAAACCCGACCGGGTTCGAGTTGTAGGCGTCGTCGATCAGCGTCGCCCCGTCCGGCTCGCGCTTCACCTCGAGCCGGTGGGCGATCTGCGGCGTCGTCCGGAGGCTCGCCGCGACATCCTCCGGCGCCAGCCCCAGCGTGCAGGCCGCGGCAAAAGCCAGTGCCAGGTTGCTGGCCTGCTGCAGGCCGAAAAGCGGCGCGCGCAGCGTATAGCGCCGGCCCTCCCAGGCGATTTCGACGGCGATGCCGTCGGTGTCCTGCCGCACCGCCTCGATCGCGAAGCCGACGCCGTCCGCGGCGGGACCGACCGTGACCAGCGCGCCGGGATGCGCCGCGGCGAAGCGGCGCGGCGCGGCGAATTCGAGGATTCCGGCCGCCGCGACGACGCGCCCGCCCTCGGCGACCGCCGCCTCGGCGAGCTCGAATTTGGCTTCGGCGACGGTTTCGAGCGACTTGAAGCGCTCGTAATGCGCCATCCCGACCGCGGTGATGATGCCCATCCGGGGCGGCGTCAGCGCACAGAGGCGGCTGATAGAGCCTGGGCCGTAGGCGCCCATCTCGACGACGAAATAGCGGTGATGCGGCTGCAGCCGTTCGCGGATGACGCGGGCGATGCCCATCGCCGTATTGACGCTGCCCGGCGTGATCAGCGTCGGCGCGGCGGTCGTCAGCACGTGGCCGAGGATGTGCTTGACCGAGGTCTTGCCGTAGGAGCCGGTGATCCCGATCACCATCGGGTCGACGCGACGCAGCACCGCCTGCGCCTCGCGCCAATAGCGCCGCTGGGTGCGCGC
This sequence comes from Allostellaceae bacterium, assembly GCA_035507475.1. Classification (GTDB taxonomy): domain Bacteria; phylum Pseudomonadota; class Alphaproteobacteria; order ATCC43930; family CGMCC-115725; genus DATARH01. The sequence goes on from DATJOB010000302.1 coordinate 3,850, forward strand.
CTCGAACGGCGCGAGCAGCAGGTTGCCGGCGACCAGCGCCAGCGGCACCAGCTGCACCGGCACGACCCACGGCAGGATCCAGCCGGTCGCGAGCGCCGCCAGCACACCGGCGACCCCGAGCAGCGCCGCCGCCACGCAAAAGATGCGCGTCGCCCGCGCGGTCATCGCCAGGCGCTTCTTCGCGATCTTGCGCGGGTCGCGCTCGAGCGCCGCGACCGCGAGGCAGGCGATGCCCGCCGCCGCGCCGAACGCCCAGGCCGGCACCGCTCCCCGCGGCAGCAGCACCTGCACCAGCCAGACCACCAGCAGCATCAGCGAGAGCCGCTGGTCCCATCCTCGGTTCCCGCCGATCCAGGCGAGGAAGCGGCGGTTGTCGTACTCCTCCTGCTGGAACAGATGGAGGTAGGTGAGCAGCCGGCGCAGTGCGAACGGCGCGAACCCGGCGAGCGCCAGCCATCCGCTCACCGCAGGCTCTCCAGCAATCGGCCGAGAAGATGCGTCACCTGGTGCCGCCCGTCGCCGAGGATGGTCCAATGATCGAAACCGCGCAGCAGATGAAGCTGCGCGCCGGGAATCAACGCCTGGAGGCGGGCCGCGATCTCCGGCGGGCTCTCGCGGTCGTCGTCGCCGTGCACCAGCACCGTGGGGCAGCGCACCGCGCGCGCCGCCTCGCTCAGATCCTCGTTGACCGCCTTGACCAGCACCGGACGCATCGCCCCCGCCTCGCGGTAGTCGCGGCTGCCGTAGCGCTCGCGCAGCCGCTCGCGCGCCGGGCCTTCCGCGGTCAGCGTGCGCAGCGCCTTGAAGGCGAGCCGTCGCGGCAGGCGGCGCGCCCGCTCGGCGAGCGAGCGCTGCGGCGGCAGCCCGGCGGCGGCGATCAGCAGCAGCGCGGCGACCGCCTGCGGGTGGCGCGCGGCGAGCTGCAACCCGACCCGACAGCCAAACGAATGGCCGACCCAGACCCGCCGGCAGGGCGGCAGCCCGGCCAACCAGGCCGCCGCCGCATCGGCGTAATCGGCGGTGCCCCAGGCCGCGGGCGGCACCGGCGAGGCGCCGAAGCCGGGAAAGTCGACGAGCCACGAATCGGCGCGCGACCGCATCGCCTCGGCAAGCGGGGCGAGCGCGGCGTGGCTGTGACCCCAGCCATGCGCCCAGACCAGCTCGGGCGCACCCGGCGGCGCCGCCCCGGCGCAGCGATAGACGGCGAATTCCGCGCCGCCCGCGAGCACCTTGACGGGCGTCACGCCTTGCGGCTCCGCTCCGGCGGGGCGAACCGGCGCGGCGGCCATATCGGGGCGGGGGCCGTATCGGGGCGGGGGCTGGCGGAAGTCATGCGCCTATAGCATAAGACGGCGCGATGAAAAGCCGAATTGCGGTGTTTCTCGGCGGTCGTTCGCCGGAGCACGACGTCAGCGTCGTCACCGGCTTGCAGGCGCTGCAAGCGCTCGACCAGTCGCGCTTCGACGCCATCGTCGTCTATGTCACGCCGCAGGGCGACTGGCTGGTCGGCCCCGGCCTCGAGGAGCGGCGCAACTACCTGCCCGACGCGGCGCTGCGCGCCAGGCTCGGCGAGGTGACGCTCGATATCGCCGCCGCCACCCGCGGCGGCCGGCTCGTCGCGCGCAAAGCCGGCATGTTCTCGCGCCGGCCGCCGGTCGAGTTCGACGTCGCGCTGCTGGCGTTTCACGGGTTCGGCGGCGAGGACGGCCAGGTGCAGGGGCTCTGCGAGACCGCCAACATCCCGTACACCGGGATGCGCACCATGGCGGCCGCGGTGCTGATGGACAAGGTCGCCACCAAGCGCATGCTGGCCGGCAGCGGCATCCCGCTCCTGCCCGATGCGGTCGTCGCGCGGCCGCAGAGCGGGCTCCCGCCGGCCGCCGCGCTCGAAGTCCCGCTCGCGACGATCGGCTTTCCCTGCATCGTCAAGCCGGTGCATCTCGGGAGCAGCATCGGCGTCGGCAAGGCCGACAATATCGAGGAGGTGCGCGCGCTGCTCGCGGCGATCTTCCGGCTCGACACCCAGGCGATGATCGAGCCGTTCGTGCCCAACCTCATCGAATACAACGTCTCGGTCGCCCGCATCGACGGCGAGCTGCGCTGCTCGGCGATCGAGCGGCCGAAACGGGTCGAGGCGCTGCTCGATTTCCGCCAGAAATACCTCTCGGGCGGCGACGGCAAGAGCGGCGGCAAAAACCTCGTGCGGCCGAGCGAGGGGATGCTGTCGCTGACCCGCGAGATCAACCCCGACCTGCCGCCCGCCTTCGCCGACGACATCCGGCGCTGGGCCGCCGCCGCGTTCCAGGCGGTCGGCGGCACCGGCGCGCCGCGCATCGATTTCCTGTGCAACGAGGCGACCCGCGAGATCTGGCTCAACGAGGCCAACCCGTGCCCCGGCTCCTTTGCCTTCTACCTGTGGGAGGCGGCGCCGCAGCCGCTCGGTTTCACCGCGCTGCTGTCGCAGCTGATCGACGAGGCGCAGGCCTGCCACCGCGCGGTCCAGCTGCCGGACGATCCGGTGCCGGCCGACGCGCGCCTGTTGAAGCGGCCGTAAGCCGATGCGGATTAACCTGGCGCTTACCCATTTTGGCCATGGTCGCGGGCGGCGAACCGGCCTCAACCGCGCTGTGGCCGGTACCCGCCAGCGGCTCGGCGTTGACCATGCCGGCGGCGATCCCGCCCGGCTTGCCCAGGTCCAAGGATGAATCTCGACGTCACGTTCGATCAAAGCGAAGCCAGCCTGCCGGCCGGTTTCGTCAGCGACGTCGAATGGGTGGCGAACTACTTCGACGGCCTCTTCACCAACGACGTGACGGTCAACATCGACGTCGGGTACGGCGAGATCGACGGCGAGGCGCTGTTTTCCGACGCGCTGGGCGAGAGCCTGCCCTCGGCCGACAACAAGGCGGGCTACGTCTATACCGACAACTACTACCCGGTCGACACCGCGCTCAAGGCCGAGGACGCACCAGGTTCGTCGACGCTGCGGCGGCCGGCGAACAAGCCGCTCGCCGGCAAGGTGGCCTTCACCGCCGCCGAGGCCAAGGCGCTCGGCCTGATCTCGAGCAATCCCGGGCCGGACGGTTACGTCGGGTTCGCCTCGGCCGCCAACCTGTTCAGCTACGCGAACGGCACGCCAGCCGCCGGCCGCTACGACTTCATCGGCGTCGTCGAGCACGAATTCACCGAGGTGATGGGCCGGATCTCGCTGGCCAACGACGAGAGCCAATACTATTCGCCGATGGACCTCTATCGCTTCACCGCACCCCACACCCATGACGAGGGCACCGGGGGCAACGGCAGCACCGCCTATTTCTCGATCGACGGCGGCAAAACCGACCTCGGGACCTGGAACAACCAGACGAGCAACGGCGATCTCGGCGACTGGTATCCCGCAGGACCGGCGCCGGGCGGCGACGATGCGTTCAACGATTACAGCTATCCCGGCGTGGTCAACGAGCTGTCGTCGTCCGACCTCACGGTCATGCAGGCGATCGGCTGGACGACCGGGGGCGAGACCTCCGCCGCGGCCTCGTCCGGCCTCGCCAACGCGACCGAGGGAGGGGCGACCGAGGGAGGGCTCGGCCTCGCCGCGCTCGCCGGCGGCGACACGGTCGACGGCAGCATCGGCGCCAACGCCAATTTCGCCAGTGACGCGCGGCTGTTGACCGCACCCTCGGGCACCAGCAACGACTACGGCAGCAGCGACCGGATCGGCATCGTCGCGGGGACCGCCAAGGTCGAGCTGCACGGTGACGACGACACCGTCGCCGCCGGCTTTCAGCCGGGGGACGGCGCCGCGCGCATCAACCTCACCGGCAGCAGCGGCGATGTGATCGCGCTGGGCGGCGGCGCCTTCGCCGATACCGTGGTCGGCTTCGACCAGGCGGCGGGCGACCGCATTCGGCTGACCACCGACAGCGTCCACCAGGTGGTGGCGCATTCGTCATGGCTCGTCCATGGCGGTCAGGACGCCGAGATCGCGCTCTCCGACGGCTCGACGCTGATCCTCAAGGGCGTCACCGACCTGACCGGCTCGTTTTTCGTCTGACGTCCTCGGCTATCCGCCGAGCGCTGCGCTGCACGGCGGCGACAGCTGCGGCGCATGGCTGCGCAGGCACTGGATGATGCGCCCGCCGCCGGGAACCACCCCGCTGCAGAATTGCTGGCGATCCTGGGCGCAAGCCTGCATCACCGGCCGGCCGCGCGCCGCGCCCGGCGCTGCCGGGTAGGGCGCGCCCGGCGCATACGGCGCCGCGGCCGCGGGCGCCGGATAGGGCGCGGCACCGCCGGGCGGCGGATACGGCGCGGCGGCAGCGGGCGGCGGATAACGATACGCCGGGGGCGCGCCCGGTCCCGGACGCCAGGCGAGGGTGATCGCGCCGATGCCGCCCGAGACGTCGAGGCCCTGGTTGCCTTCGAGGCTGAGCGGCTGCAGCGCGACGGTGTTGCCCGAGCCACCGATCAGCGCGTTGGCGCCGACGCCGATCCCGATGGTGGCGCTGGCGGTGGCGCCGACATAGCTGCCGGCGAGCGATCCCGGCACCATCACCCCGGTCGGGGCAAACACCGTCCAGACGATGACCCCGCCCGCGGTAAAGCCGATATCGACGCCGATCTTGGTCATCGAGCCGACATAGTGCTCGTAGCCGTTGGGGCCGGCGAAATTGCAGTTGAGGCCCTTCCCCGAGCCGAGGATGAGGCCGACGCTCGGCGATTCGTTGCAGGTGAGCGTGCCGACCTTGATGCCGCTTTGCGCCCGCGCCGGCGCCGCGGCGAGGCACAGCATCAGCAACGGGACGAGGGTCCAAGCTTTCGGGATCAACTTCATTGCGCCCTCCCAGCACGAGGCCCGGCGATCGAGATAACCCGGCGCCGGCGCGCCGGCCAGAAAAAATCCGCCGCAGCTACCCCGCTTGATAGGCGGCATCGGCGGGTTTCATCCACCCGGCGACGCCGCAACCTGGTCCCCGCCGCCGGCGGCGAGCGGCCCGCCCAGCGGCCGGAAATCGAGCGCGAGGTCGGGGCCGGCCTGCGCCAGCTCCCGGGGGTCCGGGTCGCGCACGATCACCACGAGGAACGGTTCCGCATCCGCCATCGCCGGGAAGCTCCGCGGCGCGCTGAACAGCGTGCCGACGCTCTGCACCAATAACGGCGCCGCGCTGCCGGCGACGCGGACCACGCCCTTGATCCGCAGCAGGCGGTCGCCGAGCAGCCCGGCGAGGTTGTCGAGCCATTCGGCGAGCGCATCCCAATCGAGCGACGCGGCCGGCCGCGCGAGCAGCACCGCGACCCGCGGATGGCGCAGCCGGGGCACGGTCCAGAACGGCGCCGGCACGGGCGAAGGCGATAGGATGGGCGACGGCGGCGCGCAAAACGCCGCGCGCAGGGCGGCCGCGCGGTCGTCGAGGTCGATCACCGCGGCGAGCGGGTTGATGGCGCACGCCGCCTCGCGCGCCCGCCGGCGCTGTGCCGGGGTCGCGAGGTCGCGCTTGGTCAGCACCAAAGCCTGCGCGCCGGCCCATTGCGCGGCGGCCTCCTCGAAGCCGGCAACGCGCGGCCCGGCGCGGCAGTCGACGGTCGCGACGACGCCGACCCGCAACCGCAGCGGCGCCAGCCCGGCGAGCGAGCGCAGGATCGGTCCGGGGCGCGACAGGCCGCTCGTTTCGAGCACGATGCGCGCCAGCGGCGGGCCGCCGCGGCCGGCCTCGACAAGGGCGCCGACGGTGCGCTCGAGGTCGCCCTGCAGCGCGCAGCAGATGCAGCCATTCGCCAGCATCGCCACCGGCACGCCGCCGCTCTCGCCGAGGATCGCGCCGTCGAGCCCGATCTCGCCGACCTCGTTGACGATGACCGCGCTCGCCGCCGCCTCGGGCAGCGCCAGGAAATCGGCGAGCAGCGTGGTCTTGCCGCTGCCGAGAAAGCCGGTGAGGACGACGAAATCGGTCATCGATCCCCGCAATCAGCGCCTCGAATCAACGCCTGCAATCAACGACCGCGATCGATGGCTGGCATCAATGTCCGCCGGACGCGCCGCGGGGCGGCGCCGCGGCGTAGCTCTCGGTGACCAGCTTGCGGACATCGGCCAGCAGCTCGGCGGTGTCGTAGATCACCCCCGCTTTGATCGTGTAGCGCAGCGCGCGGTGCCATTCAGTCTGCCGCGTCGCATCGTTGAGCCGCATCGCGCCGGTGCCGTAGAGCAGCTTGAAGTCGGCGAGCGGGTTGTGGTCGTGCACCAGGAGGTCGGCCGCCTTGCCGACCTCGACGCTGCCGGTCTCGTCGGCGATCCCGGCCAGCTCGGCGGCCTGCGAGCTGGCGGCGCGGATCACCTCCAGCGGATGAAACCCCGCTTCCTGCAGCAGCTCCAGCTCACGGATGTAGCCGAAGCCGAAGAGCTGGAAGATGAACCCGGAATCGCTGCCGGTGCAGACCCGGCCGCCGCGGTTCTTGTATTCGTTGATAAAGGCCATCCACAGCCGGTAGTTCTCCTTCCACTCGATCTCGTTGGCGGTCGACCAGCGATACCAGTAGGAGCCGTGGTTGCCGCGGCGCGGCTGGAAATAGTCCCACATCGACTGCCAGGCGTAATCCTTGTGCCAATCGGCCTGGCGGGCGCGCATCAGGTCGCGGTTGGCGTCGTAGATCGTGAAGGTCGGGACGAAGGTGAAATCGAGCGCGAGGAACTGGTCGAGCACGCGGTTCCAGTGGTCGCTGCGCGGCGGCGCCGCCTGACGGAAGCTCTGGCCGGCATAGGCGAAGCGGAAATACTCGTCGCTATAGTCGTAATCGGCCGGGTAGGCCTGAACGATACGGTCGTCGAAGAGGGCCTCCGGCAGGCCGTAATAATGCTCGGCGCTGGTCAGCCCCCAACCTGCCGAGGTCAGCGCGTTCATCCGCGTCACCGCCATCTGCGCATGGTGGCAGCCCGACCTGAGGCCGAGCGCCTTGCACTCGGCGAGCGCCGCCTGCATCAGCGCCGGCGGCGCGCCGAAGAACTTCACCCCGTCGGCGCCGCGCTCCTTGACCCGCCGCAGCCAGGCGCACGCCTGCTCGGGCGTGTGGATCGTCTTGAGCATGTCGTTGACCGCGGGGAAGTAGACGTACGAGAGCAGCCGCGGCGCCGCGATCTTGTTTTCCGCCGCCAGCGCGCGCTGGTCGAGCATCCAGCCGAGCCCGTTGAACGAGCCCATCTCGCGCACCGTCGTCACGCCGTGGGCCAGCCATAATTTGTAGACGTAGTCGACGGGCGGGACCCAGCCGTGCGTCGCATGATAGGCGACCCCGGCATGGGCGTGGCAGTCGATAAAGCCGGGGGTGACGAACTTGCCGTGGCAGTCGATCTCGTGCTCGCCGGCGGCCGGGCGCCGCTCGGGATTGATCGCGACGCCGGCATAGCCGACCTTGCGCAGTTCGGCGATCCGGCCGTGCTCGACGACGATGTCGATCGGCCCGATCGGCGGCGCCCCGGTGCCGTCGATCACCGTCGCGCCGCGCAGCACCAGCCGCGCGAACGGACCGGCGCCGCGGTCGCGGCCGGTGGCGGCGACGAGCGGCGGCTGTCCCTGGCCGGCGCGCAACTGGGTCAGCTCTTCGCCGGCATCGGGGCCGCCATCGGGACGGGCATCGAGCTCGGCCATCGCTTTCTCCTTCAGGCGTCGACGGAACGCAGCGGCAGGTCGACGAACGACCCGTCGCGCGCAACGGTGAAGACCGGCGGGCGGCCGTGCGGCACCTGGCCGTAATGGTCGCTGTCGGCGCCGGCGATCGCGAGGCGGATGCGGCTGCCGCGGCCGAAGACCCAGGCGGTCGGCAGCAGCACGACGACGATCGGCTCGAATTGGCCGGGCACCAGCGGCGCGGCATCGCCGCGGCGGCAGCCGCGATAGGGCCAGCTCGCGCGGTAATTCGTCGGCGGGTCCGCGAGCCGGCGATGCAGCGCGCGCACCACCCCCTCGGTGACGTAGCGCACCCGGCCGTCGGGCTCTTCCTCCGACAGATAGACGTGCAGCGCGGCATCGGGCTCGGAGGCCGCGAGTTGCAGGGTCAGGACCGCGTGGCCGGCGAGTTCGGCGGCCGCGCCGAGCGGCGCCGAGCGGTAGCCGGGCAGCATCGCCTCGCGCGCCGCCCAGTCGTCGTAATAGACCCGCGTGTCGTGCGCCGCGAGTCGCTCGTAGCGCGTGTGCAAGCCGGTGCTGAAGGCGAAATCGGTCGCCCAGCTGTCCTCGCCGCGCCCCGGCTCGGCTTGCAGCACGCCGGCGCCCAAATGCAACCGCCGGGTCGTCGCCACGGGTGGCCATTGCGCCGCGGCGCGCCACGCCTCGCCGTGCATCGCGAAGTAATGCACCGGCGCTTCCTGCGGCAGCCCCGTCGGCCTTTCCATAAGATATTCGTCGAAGAATCGAAGTAATGTGCCGTCGAGCGAGAACGACGGCACGTCGCGCTCGCGCCACGGCGAGACGTTGACCCGCGCGCCGTGGTCCCACGGGCCGAGCAGCAGGTGCTTCTTCGGGTTCGGCAGGGTGAGGAACCGCGCGATCGCGCCGTTCTGGTAGCCGGCGCCGTCCATCCAGCCGGAGACCGAAAGGACCGCGACATCGGCCGGGATGCCGTCGGCGTAGTGGCAGGGGCTGAACGCATCCGCCGTGAAACCGGGGTCGTAGGGCAGCGCGTCGTCGCGGTAGCGGAACTCGGCGATGAACTGCGGCATGCGGAAATTGGCGAGATGCTGGCGCACCGCGGCATCGCGCTCGGCGCCGTGCGGGTCCTCGTCGACCGGCGCCGGGCCGGCGAGGCTCGGTTCCCTGAAATAGGCGAATTCGGGCAGCAACTCGCGCCGGTCGTGGTCGAGCGCCACCATCAGCCGGTCATACGATTCGGCGAGCCGGTTCAGCAGCAGCCCGCCGGGGTAGTAATGGTCGATATAGGTGTCCCACACCGCGGAGAGCGGCGCGATCGCGCGCACCGCCCGCCGCCCGCTGCTGGCGAGGAAATCGCAGGCGGCGCCGACATAGGAGATGCCGGTGGCGCCGATCCGGCCGTTCGACCAGGGCTGGGCGACGATCCAGTCGACGATCGCGGCGTAATCGGCGCGCTCGCGCGGCGAACGGAAACTGTCGCGCGTGCCGAAGCTGGCGCCGGTGCCGCGCACATCGACCGCGACCAGCGCATAGCCGCGCGGCACGAAGAGGTCGCGCCAGCGGGCGACGCCCGGGCAGGCCTCGACACCGGCCGGCGCTCCCGGGCGCAGCGCGAAGCGGCGGTAGTAGGGCGTCAGGATCAGGATCGTCGGCACTGGCGACGGCGGCGACG
>DATJOB010000303.1:0-10235 GCA_035507475.1 Allostellaceae bacterium
ACGGCCCGGCCGGGTGTTTCGATTACACGTTCGGTGCACTGGCGACGACCGAGCGGCTGATCGAGGGATCGCCCGATGTCGCCGCGGCGGCGCTGCGTTCGCTGGTCGATGCCCAAGCCGATCTCGCCGCCGACCCTAGCCGTGCCGATCTGGTCGGCGAGCGGCGCTTTCCGCCGCGCGAAACCGGGCTGATCGCCCGCATCGTGGCGCGCGACGTGCCATATTACGACGCGGCGATCGGCGAGAGGTCGATTGCCGGGGTCGTCGGCTTCGCGCGCGACCTCGGCCTTCTCGACCGCGAAATTGCCTATGGCGATGTCGTCGCCACCGAGTTCAGCCATTTGTGGAGCCGGCCATGAGAAGCGGCGCCGACTACCGCGCGGCGCTACGCGACGGCCGCGTCGTCTACGTCATGGGCGAGGGCCGGGTCGACGATGTGACGACGCACCCGGCGACGCAGGCGATGGTCGACGAATATGTCGGCTGGTACGACATGCACCGCGATCCCGCCCGGTCGGAGACGCTGCTTTCGCCGCAGGGAACGCCGTGGGCCTTCGTCGCGCCGCGCAGCGCCGCCGACCTGCAGGGGATGGGCCGATCTTTCGCGAGGACCAATTTCCTCTCGGCCGGCAACATCACCCACGATCCCGCCTACGGCCACCTGATCGCGCTCGGCATCCTCAACGCCGTCGCCGAGCACGGCGCCGGCGACGAATACGTGGCGCGCGCCGAGAATTATCGCGAGAGCCTCGTGCGCAGCGAGCGTTTCCTGACCTTTTCGAGCGGCTCGCCGCCGCTCGGCTACCGGCTGCGCCCCGACCCGGCCGACCGCGTCGCGCTCAGGATCGTGCGCGAGACCGACAGCGGTCTCGTCCTCACCGGCCGCATCGGGATGCATACGAGCCCGTGCTACGCCGAGGAGATTTACGTCGGCGCACTCAGCGGCGCGCAGTTCGACGGCCACCCGCTGAGCTTTGTCGTCGAGGTCGGCGCCCCGGGGGTGACGACGCTGTGCCGCAAGGTCGCGGTGCGCGAGCGCAGCCGGTTCGTCGCGCCGCTGTCCAACCGCTTTGACGAATTGGACGGCCAGCTCTGGCTGGACGACGTGCTGATCCCGTGGGAGCGGGTCTTTCCGGTCGATCCGGCGCCCGAGGCGGTGGCGCGCTGGCTGATGTGGCATCACCTCTACAGCTGGGGTGCGCGCGCCGAGGTGAGCCTCGGCATCGGGCTGGCGCTGGCCGACGCGATGGGGCTCAAGGGGAACGAGGCGACGGTCGACTACCTCATCGACCTGATCGCCGCGGTGCAGACGATCCGCGCCTGTCAGACGGCCGCGGTCCACGAACCCGAGGCGACGCGAACCGGCTATCTCGGGCCGAACCACCGGCACGTGATGGCGGGCGGCATCGCGCTCTTCCGGGCGCGCCAGCAGATCGGCGAAATCCTGCGCATCCTTCCGGGCTCGTCGCTGGTCGTCGCGCCGGCGGACGACGACCTCGCCGCCGACGAGCTCGCCGCCGGGCTCGAGGCCGCGTTCGGCGGCGGCGGTTACACCGCACGCCAGCGCGCGGCGCTGCTGCAGCTCGCCTGGGACCATGTGTCGTCGGCGCTCGACGGCCGCGAGTCGGCGTTCGAGCTGCACGCGAGCGGCGGGATGCCGGCGTGGCGCGGCCGGCTGCGCAAGACCTTTGCCGACTACAACGCGCTGGCGAACGCGGTGGTGCGCCAGCTCGATTGCGACATGCCGGCGATCGACCTCTCGGCGATCCCGGAGGCGCCGCTCGCGCCGCGCCGCGTCAACGCGCCGCCGGGCGGCAAGAAATGAGAACCGGCGCCGATTACCGCGCGGCGCTGCGCGACGGCCGCAAGGTCGTCGTCATGGGCGGCGGGACGATCGCCGACGTGACGACGCATCCGGCGACCGCGGCGATGGTCGAGGAATACGCGCTGTGGTACGACCGCCACGCCGACCCGGCCTGGCGCGACCGGCTGGTCGCCCCCGACGGCACGGCCTGGGCATTCACGCCGCCGCGCTCGGCGCGGGACGTCGCCGCGATCGGCCGCGCGATCCGCGACACGATCTTCGCTTCGGCCGGCAACGTCACCCATACCCCGCTCTACGGCCACCTGATCGCGATGGGCATGCTGACCGCGGCCGAGACGCGCGGCGCCGGCGCGCGGCACATCGCCAACGCCGAGGCCTATCGCCGGCACGTCGCCGAAACCGGCCGCTTCCTCACCTTCTGCGGCGGCGCGGCGATCATCGGCCAGCGGCTGCACCCCGACCCGGCCGAGCGCGTGCCGGTCAAGATCGTGCGCGAGACCGATCGCGGCATCGTCGTGCGCGGCCGGCTCGGCATGCACACCAGCCCGGCCTACGCCGAGGACGTCTATGTCGGCACGCTGACCGGATTGCAGCTCGACGGGCACCCGATCGGCTTTGTCGTGCCGGTCGCGGCGCCGGGGGTGACGACGCTCTGCCGCAAGCCGGCGGCGCGCGAGGCGGACCGGTTCCTCGCGCCGCTCTCCGGCCGCTACGACGAGCTCGACGGCCAGATGTGGCTCGACGACGTCGCGATCCCGTGGGAGCGGGTGTTTGCGCTCGACCCGGCGCCCGAGGCGATCCCGCGCTGGCTGCGCTGGCACCATCTCTGCGGCTGGCTCGCCAAGGCCGAATTCACGCTCGGCCTGGCGCTGGCGCTGACCGACGCGATGAGCCTCAAGGAGCACGATGCGACCATCGAGTACCTCGTCGACATCATCGCCGAGGTGCAGATCGTCCGCTCCTGCATCGCCGCCGCCGAGCACGACCCCGAATACACCGCGAGCGGCTATTGCGTGCCGAACCACGCACATCTCGCCGCCGGCGGCATCTCGCTGTTCAAGGCGCGGCAGCGCATCACCGAGCTGCTGCGCATCGTGCCGGGCTCCTCGCTCGTCGTGGCGCCCGGCGACAGCGACCTCAAGCTCCCCGAACTGGCACAGGGCCTCGAAGAATCGTTCGGCGGCGGCGGCTATACCGCGCGCCAGCGCGCCGCGCTGCTGCAGCTCGCCTGGGACCATGTGTCGTCGGCCCTCGATGGCCGCGAGTCGGCGTTCGAGCTGCACGCGAGCGGCGGCCTTCCCGGCTGGCGACATTGGCTGCGGCGCAGCTTCCGCGACTACAACGCGCTCGCCAACGGCGTGCTCGATTTCCTCGACCTCGCGATGCCGCCGATCGACGTCAGCGGCATCGGCACCGCACCGGTCGCGGCGCGGCGTACCGTGTCGCCGCCGCGATCCGACAAGGGCTAGCCCTCGACGAGGCCCGCAATTGTGCGCTGCAAAAATCGCCGATCTGAATAGTAAGCTGACCTAACTATAATCCTCGCGTCGAAACGGCAGCGCGCGATCGCGCACGGGAGACCCGAGGTGAGCCTGTTGTCGTGGGAGCGGCCGTCTTTCACCGTTCGCGGCCGGTTTGGCCGCACTCCGCGGATCGAGCGCGAGGCCCTGCCGGCCGCTGCGCCGGCCCCGGCGGCGCTGACCCCGCTGCGCATGACGCTGGTCGGGGCGCTGCTGATCGCGGTCGGGCCGATCTCGATGAGCCTCTACAGCCCGGCGATGACGATGCTCACTACCGCGCTGCACACCAGCGAGCAGGCGGTGCGCGCAACGATAACCGTCTACCTGTTCGGCTTCGCCGCCGCGCAGCTCATCTGCGGGCCGTTGTCGGACCGCTTCGGACGCCGCCCGATCCTCCTCGCCTGTTTGGCGCTCTACGTGCTCGGCTCGGTGGCAAGTGCGGCCGCCGGCTCGGTCGGCATGCTGATCCTCGCCCGGCTGGTGCAGGGGGTGGGCGCCTGCGGCGGCGTCGCGCTGTCGCGGGTGATGGTGGTCGACCGCTTCGCCGGCAACGGCGCGGCGCAGATCATCTCGCTGATGAGCCTCATCCTCAGTGTCGCGCCGGGGGCCGCGCCGATCCTCGGCGGCACGCTGATCACGGTGGCGAGCTGGCGCGTACTGTTCGTGCTGATGGCGGTCTACGGCGTCGTACTGCTGGCGCTGGTCTGGTGGTTTCCCGAGACCAACGGGCGCCGCGACCCGCGCGCGACGAAGCTGCGCGCGGTCGCGGTCAATTACGCGACGCTGCTCACCTCGCGCGCCTTCATCGGCCAGGTGGTGCTGACCGCGCTGGCGATCGGCGGCTTCTACGCGTCGCAGACCCTGACGCCGTTCGTGCTGATGGGCCGGCTCGGCCTGTCGAGCCCGGTCTTCGGCCTGGTCACCGCGTCGCTGATGGCGTCCTACCTCGTCGGCTCGCTCGCCACCAACCGGCTCTTGCGCTATTGCGCGATGTCGCGGCTGGTGACGGTCGGCGCGCTGATGGTGCTGCTGGCGGCGCTCGCCCTCTCGCTCGGGCTGCGGTTGGTCGGGCTCGGCGTCGCCGAGATCATCGCGCCGATGTGTCTGTGGATGCTCGGCTTCGCCTTCATCATGCCGGGCGTCACGACGACCGCCCTGGCGCTGTTCCCGCGCAATGCCGGCTCGGCCTCGGCGCTGATGGGCAGCTTGCAGATGGGGATGGGATTTGTCGGCGCCGCGCTCTGCGCGCTGTTCGGCGACGCGGCCGAGGCCTTCGCCACGGTGCCGCCGGCGATGGGGCTACTTGCCGTCGCCGCTTATTTCGCCGCCAATCGGCGGCGCGTGTCCGCCTGAGCCGAGCAACCCGTCGGACAGGACCGCCTCGATCCGGGTGACCCCCTTGACGAGGATGGTCGAGCCGTCGATCAGCCTGATCTGCGTGTCCTGATCGCGGTTGACGAGCTTTGTCCAGGCGCGCCCGGCTTTGCGCCCGTTCGTTCCGCGGTCGGTTTTCGCGCGATTAACCATAATTCGCGCAGCCTACGGCCGGTCCGGCGGCGGAACAACGTACAGGCGAGAACGATCCGTTTCGAAGGGTTACAAGCTGTGACGCACCCGGCGCTGCGGGCCCGTCAATCGGCGGCGCGCCCGATGCGGTCGATCACGCCGGCGCGGCGCAATTCCTCGATCTTCGCCGCGTCGTAGCCGAGCTCGTCGCGCAGCACCGCGGCAGTGTGCTGGCCGAGCGTTGGCGGCGCGGTCAGCGGCGGCTGCTCGGCCCCGGGGAACTTGATCGGCCGGCCGACCACGCGAATCGGGCCGAGCGAGGCATGCTCGGCGCTCGCCACCATGCCGCGCGCCACCGCTTGCGGGCTCGCCAGCGCGGCGCCGACGCCGAGCACCGGGGCATGCGGCACGTCGGCCGCCTCGAGGCGCTTTTCCCATTCCGCGACGCTGCGCGTGCGGGTCACCGAGGCGATCGCCTCGTCGAGCTCGTCGCGATGGTCGCGCCGCCCGGTCGGGCTGGCGAAGCGCGGGTCGGCGGCGAGGTCCGGACGCTCCAGCGCCTCGCACAGCCGGCCCCAGAAGCGCTCGGAGAGGACGGCGATGATGATCGACCCGTCGGAGGCCGGAAAGCTGCCGTAGGGCACGATGTTGGGATGGCTCGACCCCATCGGCTGCGGGTCGGCGCCGGCGATGAAGGCAAGCTGGGCGAAGTAGCCGAGCATGCCGACGAGACCGTCATGCAGGCTGATGTCGATGAGGCGGCCGCGGCCGGTGCGGTGCCGCTCGTGCAGCGCGGCGAGCACCGCCATCGGCCCGAACACGCCGCCCACCATGTCGCCGAGCGGAATGCCGAGCTTCACCGGCATGCGGTTGCGCTCGCCGTTGACGCTGAGCGCGCCGGACAGCGCCTGGGTCACGATGTCGAAGGACGGCTTGTCGCGCAACGGCCCGGTGAGGCCGAAGCCGCTGATCGCGCAATAGATGAGCCGCGGGTTGAGCCGCGCGAGCGCCTCGTAGCCGAGCCCCAACCGCTCCATCACCCCCGGCCGGTAGTTCTCGACCAGGATGTCGGCCTTGGCGACGAGGCGGCGCAGGATCTCCTTCCCCGCCTCGTGCTGCAGATCGACGACGAGACTCTTCTTGTTGCGGTTGATGCCGAGGAAATAATGGCTCTCGCCGCCGAGGAAAGGCGGGAAATGCCGCGTCTCGTCGCCGCCTCCCGGCGGCTCGATCTTGAGCACCTCGGCACCCAGATCGCCGAGGCTTTGCGTCGCGAACGGCCCGGCCAGCACCCGCGTCAGGTCGATCACCTTGACCCCGGCGAGCGGCCCGGGCCACGAAGCTGCGTCGGCGTCCTGCGTCCTTCGAGACGCGCTCTCCGCGCGCTCCTCAGGATGCGGCGGGCTGGATGACGGCATTGAGCGAGATCCTCATCCTGAGGCGCCTCGGGTCGGCGAGGCCTCGAAGGATGCGCCGGGAAGGTCCGAGCTATCTGGTCGCGGTCACCATGATCTCGACGAGGATCTCGGGCCGCGCCATGTCCGCACGCACACAGGCGCGGCACGGCGGGTTCTGCGGGTCGACCCAGTCGTTCCACACCGCGTTCATCTGCGAGAACATGGCCATGTCCTTGATCCACAGGTTGGCGGTCAGCAGCTTCGACTTGTCGGTGCCGGCCTCGCGCAGGTAGTGGTCGATCTTCTCAAGGATCTGGCGCGTCTGCCCGGTGATGTCCTGGCTCGAATCCGAGGCGGTGAGCCCGGCGAGAAAGACGCGGTCGCCGTCGACGACGGCGCGGCTCATCCGCGGGCCGGGCGGCTGGGTGATGTCGATGCGGCGAACGGCCATGGGGGCTCCCCTTCGGTTCTGGCAGGCGGCGCAGTGTGGCGCGCCGCCGGCGCGAAGGGAAGCTCAGGTTTCGCTGGCCGGCACGAAGCAGAGAATCGATCCGTTCGCCGGCGAGCGGCAGACGACGGCGCGGCCGGTCGGGTTGGTCTGCCCGGTCAGCACCTTGTCGTCCGGCACCGCGATCCAGTGGTCGTCGAGATAGGCCTCGTAGCCGGTCTGCGAGAGCCGGTACTCGGTCGGCCGGCAATCGGCGATCGAGCAGCAGGAATAGTTGGTGCCGGGCTGCTTCAGCGATTCGAACCAGGCATGCAGCACCGGATCGTTGGCGCCCTCGGGCGGACGCGCCCAGGCGAGCGCGCTGCCGAGGAGCAGCCCAACGACGATCGAGGCGATCGGAATACGCGACACGGCAGCTTCTCCCGCGGGCGCGAGGGGTGTCTCGCCGTTTCCGAGAACGGCATGCGCCGCGGGCACGTTCCCCGCTTAACGTGGGTTAAGCGGGGCTGCCGCTTACGTGAAGTTGACGATGCGCTTGGGGTGGGCGTGGATGCCGTAAGTGACGAGCGGCCGGTCCCCGAGCACGCGGAAACCGTGGACCCGGCCGGAGGGGATCGAGATCGTCACCCCCGGCTCCATGCGGATCGTGCCCGCCTCGCCGTCGAGCCAGGCCTCGCCGCGTCCGTCGAGCACGGTCAGCACCTCGACATAGGGGTGCGAGTGCTCGCGCGTGGCATAGCCCGGCTGCGAGGTCTGGATGCCGGTGCGCAGCGGGATGTCGGCGCCGTTGTCGTCGCCGATCAAGGTCCGGTAGGTCGCGCCGCCGGGAAAATCGACGAGCGGGCGTTCGTCCTCGCGGATTACGGTCAGCGGTTCGGCCATGCGCGCGCTCCTTGCAGCGGCGTCGACGATAGCACGCGCCGCGGTTGCCGGGTATCCGGCGCCGCCGCTATGCTCGGCCGCATGGGGAGGCGGGACAGGGTGGCCTGGACGGCGCGCATCGGCTGCATGGCGCTCGCCGCCTGCCTCGGCATCGGCATCGCCGACGCGCAGCAGCCGGGCCCCACGAAATCGGAGGGCAGCTATCTCGGCTCGCGGCTGATGCCGACGCAGCCGCACGGGACGTGCCCGCCGCATGTCGATCCGATGTACAGCGCCTATGCGGTCGTCACCGGCACCGACATGCGCCAGCGCCCATGGGGCTTCGCGATCGCGCTGCGCGAGGTGCTGGTCAAGGCCTCGGGCGACCCGCGCCTCGTCGGCGAGCCGCGCGTCGCCGAGCTCGCCGAGCATGCCGACCGCTACGTCGCCTGCTTCAGCTATCTCGACCTGATGGCCGACACGCCGCTGCACGACGAGCAGGGCACCTACGACCGCCCGCACAAGCTGACGGTGGTGTTCGCGCCCGAGAAGATCGACGCGCTGCTCGCCGAGTTCGGCGACAAGCCATGGCGCGGCACGCGGCCGGTGGTGGTGCCGATCCTGCTGGTGCACGGCCGCAAGCCGCCCGCCTACGTGCTCAGCGCCGAGACGCCGGGGCAGCAGGACCAGCGCTGGGCGATCGGCGTTTCCGCCGATACCTACGGCGTCAAGGCGCGTATTCCGAGCGAGGCCGAGCTGGCGGAATGGGGCGTCTCGGTCGACCGCTTCCCCTATCCCGGCGCGCCGGCGCCGGCCGGCAAGGCAGCCGACGAGGCGGTGGTCGCCGGCACCCTCGACTGGAGCGAGACGCAGCCCGGCTGGATCGGCCGCTGGCGCTGCCGCTGCCCGGGCGGCGACCACCGCTGGGGGATCGACGGCGTCAACTACGACGCCGCGTTCCGCGACATCATGCGCGGCGTGGTCGTGCTCGCCGCCGGCCGCGGCTCGCCGGACTGAGCCGGGCGCAGCCGCGTCGCCCGGCTTCGGCACACTAGGCGGGCCGCGCGGAATGCCGTATCACCGGGGCTCCGCCTCATTGGGGACAAGTGCGAGATGAAGAACACCGATCGGCCGCGCAACTACCGCCAGGACACGCTCCTCACCCATGTCGGCCGCAACCCCGAGGCCAACTACGGCGTCGTCAACCCGCCGGTCTACCACGCCTCGACGATCCTCTCGAAGAACATGGCCGAATGGGAGGCGAAACGCGCCGCGCCGCCGTTTTCCGTCGTGCGCTACGGCCTCCACGGCACGCCCGGCACCTTCGCGCTCGAGGAGCTGCTGGCGAAGATCGAAGGCGGCTATCGCGGCATGCTGATGTCGTCGGGGCTCGCCGCGGTGACCGCGCCGCTGCAGGCGCTGCTCGGCACCGGCGACCATTGCCTGATGGTCGACAGCGTCTACGGCCCGGCGCGCAATTTCTGCGAGGGCATCCTCAAGAAATGCGGCGTCGAGACGACCTATTACGACCCGCTCGCCGGCGAGGGCATCGCGCGTCTGATGCGGCCCAACACCAAGGTCGTCTATTGCGAGTCGCCGGGCTCGCTGACCTTCGAGATCCAGGACATCCCGGCGATCGCCGCGGTCGCGCACCGCCACGGTGCCAAGGTGCTGATGGACAACACCTGGGGCACGCCCTACCTGTTCCGCTCTTTCGAGCACGGCGTCGACGTGTCGATCCATGCCGCGACCAAATATATCTGCGGCCATTCGGACGTGATGCTCGGCGCGGTCATCACCAACGAGGAGTGCTTCCTGCCGGTGCGCTCGGCGGTGGCACAGATCGGCCATTGCGCCGGGCCGGACGACGTGTTCTTCGCGCTGCGCGGCATGCGCACGCTGTCGGTGCGCCTCGAACGCCACCAGCGCAACGCGACCAAGGTCGCACAGTGGCTGCAAACCCGGCCCGAGGTGTCGCGCGTGCTCTATCCGGCGCTGCCCGAGGACCCCGGCCACGCGCTGTGGAAACGCGATTTCCTCGGCGCCTGCGGGCTCTTCGGGGTGGTTCTGAAGCCGGCGTCGAAGGAGCAGGTCTACGCGATGATCGACGCGCTCGACCTGTTCGGCATCGGCGCCAGCTGGGGCGGCTTCGAGAGCCTCGTCCAGCCGGCCTACCCGCAGACCATCCGCAGCGCCACGACATGGCAGGCCGAGGGCCCGCTCGTGCGCTTCCATATCGGGCTCGAAGAGCCCGAGGACCTGATCGCCGACATGGCGCAGGCCTTCGAGAAACTGAAATAGGCGAGAAGCTGAAAATAGGCGAGAAGCTGAAATAGGCGAGAAGCTGAAATAGGCGGGGTGGTCGCCGCCGCGCATGGCGGCTGCCCGCGCGATGGCGTTTCACATCTTCCGGCGATCCCGGCAGAATGAGCCGGTGCGGCGGAGGAAATCGGGATGGACGGCAGCAGCGTGACCGATGCGGCGCTCCGCCGGGACTATATCGAGCGGGCGCGCGAGCTGGTGCCGCTGCTCGCCGCGGCCGGCGACGAGATCGAGCGGCGCCGCGAGGTCACCGAGGAGGTCGTCGCGGCTCTGGTCGAGCGCGGCATCTTCAAGATGCTGGTGCCGCGCTCGATCGGCGGCGGCGAGATCGACCCGCTGACCTACACCGCCGTCCT